>CAJNCQ010000001.1:0-363116 GCA_905221265.1 bacterium
GCATCTGCACCTTGTTCTTTAATGCGTTTTGCAGACCAAACATCCAAGCAGTCAGGCAAGCGTTTGGTGCTTGTTGTATCGTAACCAGTTTTTTCATAAGCAAGGAGAAGACCAGCATTGGCATCAAGCGCTTTTGTAGCTGGAAGTCCATACTCTGGGTCTAGAAGCATAGAGGATGCGTATTTAGTCAATTCATCTGCAACCAAGACTTTGAGTTCTTCCATTTGAGCTACTGTTGGCTCTTCTGTTTGGTATTGAGCCATGAGGCGTTTCAAAGCACCACGTTGGTCAAAGGCAAGAGCTGAGATGATTCCATTTTCATCTGAAAGTTTTTCTAAGCATGCACGTTTGTTTTCTGTTAAAGCCATTTTATACCTCTTTTACTATTAATTGATCATATAAAGCTTGATAGTTGGCCATATTCACATGACCTGTCATTTTTTCTTGAGCGTTGAGCATACCAAGGACATTTGCCTTGATGAGGAGTTCTGCATCCGATTCCTTATGAAGAAGTCCTGATGAAATCCCTGCTACAGTAGAATCTCCAGATCCGACAGGATTAACTACCTGAATTCTTGGAATATCTACCTTGTAGAAAGTATCCCCATGTTTTGCAAAAGCTCCATTTGCACCAAGTGACACGATAATCCACTCAATCCCTGCAAATAAAGGCTCTTGAAGAACTTCTTTTAATTCATCCAAATCCTCAGAAACTTCTTTCCCAAGAAGCTGAGACAATTCTTCGTTATTTGGTTTAATAACTGTTGGTTTGTGTGGTGATTCAAGAACCGCCTGAAGAGCTGCACCTGAGCAATCCAGAACAACTGGTTTTCCTGCGCGATTAGCAAGTTCTACTAAGCTTGCATAGTAGTCAACTGGAAGACCTGCTGGCAGGCTACCAGAGATGGCAACTACTTCCACAGTGTCAAGGAGATTTTCGAAATGAGCCAAGAAATCTTGCCCTTCTTGTTCTAGAACTTCAGGCCCTTTTTCAAGGATTTCTGTTTGGTTGTCACCATGGAGAATAGCGATACAGTTACGAGTCTCTCCTTGAATGGAGAAGAAACGTTTCGTTACTTCATCATCGATATGCTCTACTAAAAACTCACCAAGTTTACCACCGACCAAACCAGTAGCAGCAACAGAATCACCAAATTCTGAAAGAACTCGTGTAACATTGAGTCCTTTACCACCAGCTGTCTTGGTCACGTCAACCACACGGTTGACAGTATCAATTTTCAATTCATCCAAAGGATAAGAAATATCGATGGATGGATTCATTGTGACTGTTAAAATCATGCGTCACCTCTTAGTCGTGGTATTCACCGCGATCCCATTTTTCAAGGAATTCTGTAAAGAAGTTTGCATCTGCTTGATGAGCATTGTGAGTTTCAACGTGCTCAATTTTCGCAATCAATTTTTTGTTTTCTTCTGATGGTTTGTATTCAGCTTTGATGAAAGCTTCAATGATGTCGCACATAAGCAACTCACCAGTGATTTTACCACCAAAACCAATAACGTTGGCGTTCAATTGTTCTTTTGCATAAAGAGCTGTTGTCATATCACGAACCAAGGCAGAACGAACTCCTGGAACTTTGTTGACAGCGTTGTTGATACCAACACCAGTACCACAGATACATACCCCAAGATCAGCTTGACCGCTTGTAACGGCTTCACCAACTTTTTTACCAAAGATTGGGTAGTGAGTACGTGTGTGGTCATAGGTACCAAAGTCGATGACTTCATATCCTTTTGATTTCAAAAATTCTGAAACCGCCATTTTTTCATCTGTTACGATGTGGTCACATCCAATTGCAATTCTCATTTTTATCTTACCTTTCTTACTGTAATCTAATTAGCACATTTTGTTCAACATGTCGACCCGAATTTGGTGACGACCACCGTCGTATTTACCGTTAACAAAACCTTTAGCAATATTTTTAGCCAATTCATCACCGACAAGTTGTGCACCCATAGTGATCATACGTGAGTTGTTGTGGCCACGAGTCATATAAGCTGAACGTTCATCAGAAACTTCAGCAGCAACCATTCCTTTGATTTTAGTTGCAACCATGAATGGACCAGCCCCATAAGCATCAATCACGATACCAAGGTTTTGTTCTTCTTTGTTTACTTCTGCAGCAACAGCAAGAGTCACATCAACAAAGTCTTGACCTTCAGCTGTAACATCCACTACGTGGAAGTTTTCTTTTTCCAAGAAGTCTTTCACAACTTCTTTCAATCTCAAACCTGCAGCATCTGCACCGATAACAATAGACATATTGTTTACTCCTTTTTATTTTTCTAGGCTAGTAAAGACTTTTATAGTTAGCAGTTTACCTACAAAAGACTTTCTAGCAGTTTATTGACAAATTTGATTGAATGAGATGAATAACACCTTATCCAAGTCCAGGAAATCAATTTCCTAGAAACAAACTTTCTCCGCGAAAGAGAATATAACAAGTGATTGTTTGTTTGTTACAAACATCATTTGTTGCCCACAAACATAATATACTCCTATTTTTGGAAAAAGTCAACATTAAATGTTTGTTTTTGTGTTTTATTTTTTATCTAAAAGACTTCAATATCAAAGCCAATTTGATCCACTTGACCAGGTTCCAAGAGACGAACGTTTTTCTTATCTTCTAAATGATCTCCTTCTTCAAGAGATGTTGACAAGCCAGACCATGGTTCAAACGCAATGAAAGGTCCCTTATTCAAAGTTGACCAAATGATGAGATTTGAGAACTCTTGGAAGTGTACTTTTAATCCCTTCTCATGCTTACGAGAACGAAGGGCAATTGTTCTGGATTGTAACTCATCGAGGGTCACTGCATCAACACTAAATAGATCGTAACTGAGCTCCACTACCTTTTGCGAATCCAACCATGGGCTCCTATCTTTGAAGTCTAACATGCCAGTTTCTGGTAATGGACGTGGAACAGAGCAAGTCTCTTCCTTTTCAAACTCTAAATAGTAATCTTCATAAGTTTCGCCATCCAGCAGAGGGCAATTAAATCCTGGATGTCCTCCTATAAAGAATGGCATTACTTTATTGGTTTCTTTATTGAAAATCTTGTATTGAGTACGAACAGTCTTGCCAGTCACTAGATAAGTGATTTCAAGGCGGAAATGATAAGGATAGTTTTGATAAGTATTCTCATCATCCTCGATAGCAAAAGTTACACTGTTTTCTGTTTGATCAACTAATTCAAATTCTTTTTTACGGACCAAACCATGTCGAGGAATAGTTCCTTTCGTCTCCGTTCCATCTGCATGACTGTAGAAGGCTGTATCTTCTCTTAAAGAGCCGCAGATTGGAAAAAGTACTGGGGCTTGTCCACTCCAGTAAGTGGAATCTCCTTGCCACAAGTACTCAATGCCGTCTCGGTCCTTGATTGACGACAAGGCTCCACCTAAGGTTTTAAACTGGACCGTCAATTGGTCTGATTTGATTTCAATTACCATTATTTTCTCCGATTTCTTGATAGTTTATAAAAAACTAGGTTGCCACTCCCAACATCGGAAATTGACAACCTAGTTTTTACAATTTACATTTTATAGGAGCGAATTATTTAGCATTTGCTGCGTATTCTTCGTTACGTTTGATCATTTGTTTTCTATACCAAGCAAAGATACCTACATAGAATACAAGGAAGGCTGCTGCACCAAGGATTGCTTTGATATCACCTGTTGTAGCATTACCAATTGCCCAACCAAATAGTTTTTCGATTGGTCCTTCAAGAGTTGAGTGAGTGATCAATTGAGTTTGGCTCACACCTTCTGGGAAGGCACCTACACCTTTAGCAAGTTCAGTTGCAAATGGAGCGATAAGAGTCCCTGAAAGAAGGAAGAGTGGCAACAAGAGTGTTCCGAAGATAATCATACGGAGCAATTTACCACGAGTAACAACCAAGAGAGCTGGAGTTACACCCATAGCAATGATACCTGCAAGTGGCAAGATACCATTTCCGACGTTTGAAAGAAGCACTGCTTCTACTAGCATGATTGGAGCAAGTACGTTGGCACAAGCCCAGATTTCAGCACGACCAGCGATGAAAGGCCAGTCAAGACCGATGTTGAATTTACGTCCTTGAAGACGTTTAGTAGCAACGTTTGTAATACCTTGTGAAAGTGGTTCTACGGCTGCGATGAACCAAGATCCGATAAGTGAGAAGAGCTCCAAGCAGACACCTGCAGTCAAACCAAGGCTCAACCAACCTTTAATAACAAGTTCCCATTTATCGGCTCCTTCTACACCAGCAACTGGGTGTGGAGTTCCCATCAAACCAATAACGATACCAAGAATGAAACCAATGAAGAATTTAGATCCCCAGAAACCGATTTTCTTGTTCAATTTTGCAGCATCAAAGTCATATTTATCAAGACCTGGCAATACTTTATCGAAGATCTTATCCAGAACCATGATAACTGGGTTCATCATGTAGTTCATGTGAGTTGAAGTCATTGGTGATGAACTTGGTGCATTAAGAAGGTCGTCGAATGTTGGTTTCATCAAGTCAGAGTTGATGATTTTCAAAACACCTACAAGGACAACTGCTGCAGTTGCGATGAAAAGTGAAACTCCTTGGCTAACACCATTGTTGTCTGCGTACCATTTGATCAAAAGACCAGTGATTGACAAGTGCCAGATATCAAAGATATCGACGTCAAGTGTGTCCGTTTTCTTCATTGCAAGCATCACAACGTTGACAATCAACATCACAAGCAAGAAGTAAAGTGTCCATGCAGAACCCCAAGTGATCGTAGCAAGTGGTGCCCAACCAACGTCAGTGATGTTCAATTGAATACCAGTGTTTTCAACGAATTTCGCAAGAGATGCTGAGAAAGCTCCGTTGAGCATACCGATGATAGCACCGATACCAGTAAGAGCGATGGCAAGTTTGATACCACCTTCAAGCGCTTTGGAGAATTTCACTCCAAAAAGTAGAGCCAATACTGTCAAGATGATCAGCATGATGATAGGACCACCCATTTCCAAGACTGGCTTGAAAATCTTATTGGCTAGTTCGATAATGACATCCATAATAGTTCCTCCCTTTATTTTTATGGAATCTTACAAAATAATAATTAGCTTAGTCCGTGTTCTTTGATAGCTGCCTCAATATTGTCAAATACAGGAGCGCTCATTGCTGGAATACGGAACAAGATTGGTCCAGCTTCAATAACTGGAATACCTGGTTCAAAGCCAAGATCTGTTGCAGCGATTGGTGTAAAGATATCGTAGCCTTTCATAAGGTCTTCATTCACATCTTTTACCATAACTGCATCACAGTGAACATCGTAACCACGATTTGAAAGCTCTTCTTCAAGAGCACTTTTAATTTGGTGACTTGAGTTAACACCTGCACCGCAGGCAGCGAGAATTTTAATCATTTGGATTTCCTCCGATTTTATTTTTTATAATGTACGATTTAAGCTGTTGCTTCAGAGATATAGGCATACAAGGCTTCTGGTTCAGAAATATTTGATAAATCTTCTAGATGACCATTCCCTGTGAAAAAGTCCATCAACTGAGCCAGAATATTTGTTTGACTCGAACTTGAATTGTTAATGATAAAGAAGAGTAAAGATACTTCCACTTCCTTATCAGGAGCAATCATATTGTGAAAAGTTACTGGTTTTTCTAATCGAACAACCACCACTTTCTCAGCCAGATTATGAACAATATCTGTATGAGGAATCGCTACATTTGGCAAGTCCTTTCCTAGAAATTCCATATCTAAACCAGTTGGAAATGACTTTTCACGCGTGATCAAGGCTTCACGATAAGTTGGAGTGACAATTTCTCGTTCTTCCAACAAGCTTGCTACCTGATCAAAGAGTTGTTCTTGATCATCCGCTTCTAAGCAAAACACCAGGTTTTTGTCAAAGAAATGATCTAATCCCATAACAGTTTCCCTTCTTTCAATTAACTTTTACGTTATAAGTATAACACTATATGAAATCGTTGTCAATACTTTTTGTTTTATTTTGTTTCTTTTTTGTTGATTGTGTTTTGTTAATTAATTACAATCATTATCAAACAATCTTTTTAAATTCTATTTTCGTGCATTTCAAACAAAAAAAGACCAAAATGGGTCTTTTTGTTACTAATTCTAATGTTATTTAGTTAATGGAAGATAAAATTTCTTCTAGCTTTTGATAGTCCTTAACACTATCGATTTCATAGATGCTGTTGCCTTCTAATTCTTCGACATACACATCTAATTCTTTGATATTATCCTTAACCATATTGTCCCAATAGAGATCAACAAATTCGCCGCTTGCATAGGCTTTGTCAATAAAGCCAACAATCTTTTCTGCAGTTGGAGCATCCCAGAATGATACGCCGCTCAGAATACGACCAGCCTTGCTATCAACGATGATGTCTTGAACCTTATAGTCATCACCATAAACCAAGAACCATTCATTCTCACAGTCTTCACGATAAACACTGAAATAGGTAGAACGTTCAAGATTATTTCTAAACATATTTTTGAAAAGATAATTATCCGCATCAATAACATAGCTGTTAGCTAAATCTTCTTTTACAAGGTAAAGTGAGTAAAAGTTGTTGTAATCAGCATACTTGTCGTTAAAGACCAAACGGACACCATATTTTTCTTTTAGGTAGTCAAATTGTTCTTTGAGGTAACCGACAACTATGATAATCTCATCAATTCCTCTCTCTTTCAAAAACTCGATTTGGTATTCTACCAAAGGTTTTTGGTTGACCTTAACCAAGGCTTTGGGGGTATTTTCAGTCATAGGACGCAGACGAGTTCCCAACCCCGCTGCCAAGATAATTGCTTTCACGCTATTCTCCTTTATTCTTTAATAATAATATAAACACCAGCCATGACAACAAGCGATGTAATAATGGTTACCATATCGAGTGGTGTACCTAAAAGCATTGCTGAGAACAATACTGTCCAAACGACATAGCTTACGTTCAAACCAGTTGCTTTTGCTGGCTGCAGACGATTGATAGCAATATAGTAAGCTAAGTAAGAAATCATATTACATGCTGCAAAGACAATCAAGAGGCCGAGTAATTGCCCATCCGCCACTTCTGCAAATGAATGGTGAGAAAAGAGCACAATCACAAGATAGGACAAGAATGAAGTTACTTGACGGATTAGTAAGGCTTCAATTTCACTTAAATCACTTTCCATAGCATAGGAGCTGAGAACACTTTCACTCCCCCAGGCAATGGCACAGACAAGGGCACAAAGAATTCCAATATAAAACGAGTTAACTTGTTCAACCTTGTAGGTTTGAGCAATGATTGCTGCAATGATCAAGAAAACACCGAATACTGTGTTCCTAGATACCTTGTGTTTCAAAATGAAAAATGCTAGTAAAACAGAAACTGCTGGATAGATAGCTGATACTGAAGAGGCCAGGGAACTTCCGATATACTTAACCGCATAAAGATTGGCCTGCATGCCAATGGGACCAGCTAGCAAGGCTCCGATAATAACACTGACATTTCGGATATTTAGAAAAATCGAGAGTCGAACTTTTCCTTCTTTTACCAAAAGAAAAGCTAACAAGATAAAGATACTCAAGAAATCATGAGCAGCCGCCACCACAAAAGGTGAAAGATTTGTAAAAATAGAAAAGATATAAGCACTAATCGTTAGACCTAATCCCCAGAAGATACCAGAGAGCAGACCGAAAGAAACACCATTTTTATTCTTCATCCAAACCTCCATAATAAGTCAGACCTTCGACAGCTCTTTGGTAACGATTGATACCATAATCTCCAAAATCGGCCCCTTGAGCTTCTTTATACACTGTCCACAAACTCCAGATAGTATCTTGTAAGATTTTATAGATACGAATCTTCTCACGTGATACTGGAGTTTTGTCACTCTCATAGTAGGTTAGAAAATCTTCTTCTTCCTGATTTGTAAATTCAGACTCCAAAAAGAGAGCTGCCAAATCCCACATCGGGTCATTCATAGAAGAGTATTCCCAGTCAATCAAATACATGCGTCCTTGGGGTGACTCGATAAAGTTTTCTGGAACCAAATCGATGTGACAGGACTTTCTATCAACACCCAAATCAGCCAATCTCTTTTCTAGTGAAAATACATCTTTTCTTACAGCTTCATAATTTTCATAAGGGATAGGTCCTTCAATCAAGGATTCATATTTGCTGATTTCCTCAAAAGGAGCAAATTCTCCTCTTAATTCTTTCCCTGAAGCGTGGATGGTTTGTAAAATTGGTGCAATCTTTTCAAACTTGGACTTAATTGATGTTGAATCAAGAGTTACTGCTGATTCGATGTACTCATTTACTTTAATCCCTGACTCAATATCAAAGAGGTAATTCTTGACATCAAGATTCAAGTCTTTCAACAATTCAAGATTGTATTTTTCATCTTGACGGTTGATGAGCTTTTCAGTTCCTTTTCCGAAAAATTTAACGATATAGGGTTTGGAGGTTGTTTTAACCAAGTAGTTTTGGTTGGTCATGCCACCCAGTTGTTCAACACTAAGGACTTCCTCTTCTTCAGATAGCAAAGAAGAAATTTTTTCTCTGATGAGTTTCTCCACAAATAACCTCCATCTTCTACACTTCCCACTTAAATACTGTTTTAAAAGCAGTATTTAGGTCGGTGGCAAAGACACGGTGAATGTCCTTGATTTCTCTCACTGGTTCTTCAATATAAAGAATATTTTTCAAACGATTCGCAAACTTTTTGACTTCCATCATTTGAGTGGCCTTCTCAAAATCAATGCGTCCTGAGCGAGATGAACCAACCAAGAGCAAGCCTTTTTCTAAGGCATCTCGTGTATTGATATTGACCTTGTATTCGCTGACTCCCATCATGAGGATCGTTCCTTGTGGGCGAATATAACGGATCAAGTCATTGATAGCTGGACCTGTACCATCACCACCGCAACATTCAAATCCATGATCAAAGGTCAAATCTTCTGGGATATTATCCGTGATGTAGCACTCTTTTGCAAAAGAGAAAAGCTCCAGTTTTTCCCAATGACGACCAATGACGATAATCTCTGCATCTGGCAAGGTATAATTGATAATATTGGCAACCACAAAGGCCAAACTGCCATCTCCGATAACTGCAATGCGCTCTCGCTTGCTATGAGCGATATT
This sequence comes from bacterium, assembly GCA_905221265.1. Classification (GTDB taxonomy): domain Bacteria; phylum Bacillota; class Bacilli; order Lactobacillales; family Streptococcaceae; genus Streptococcus. The sequence goes on from CAJNCQ010000001.1 coordinate 9,134, forward strand.
CAAGAAACGATCCATGGCATGCATACCAACACTTACAAACTCGGTAATGGCAGCAACTGTATCTTCGATATCATTATAAGAAACAACTCGGTCTTTTGGAAGAGAGACAAATTCTCTCATAAAGCCATCATAACCACTAGATAGGAAGTAGGTTCCTGTCATGTAGTTCTCGTAGAACTCCTTGTCACTCTGCATAGGCGGTTGATTCGGAATCATAACTACCTTTTGACCGACTTCATAAGTCCCGGTTGGATCTGAAATAACAGTTCCACAAGACTCGTGAATCATTGCCATAGGAAGCTTTTTAGCCAATATCTTTGGATCACGTTTTCCTTGATAGTAACGTTGATCTGCATGACAAACCGCCATATAATTTGGACGAATAAGGATATGATTCTCCTGATCAATGTCCTCTTCTTGGTATTTTACATTGATAAACTTTGGTTTTGTCAGTTGATAAATTTGATTAATCATAGCCTTAGTCTTTCTCAATCATGCTTTTCGCGATTTTCAAGTCTGTTACAGTTGTGATTTTAAGGTTTGAATATTCCCCTTTAGCTAGAGCAACATCTTTTCCTTTGATAACAAAAATCTTACATGCATCTGTCAGGATTTCCTTTTCTTGATCAGATAGGGAACCATACAAATCCATGAAATCCTTGCAACGGAATGTCTGAGGTGTCTGACCTTGATAGAGGTGAGCACGATTTGGAATATCCGTGATAAACTGACCATTTATACTTTCAACAATGGTGTCAACCGCTTCTACTACTGTGTCAACCGCATCATGATTTTGGGCCAGTTTGATATTGTCCTGAATCATGCGGAGCGTGATAAATGGACGAACAGAGTCGTGGGTAATCACAATATCTTCTGGAGTAATTGGACGGTAGGCATCAATGGCTTCAATAATCTTCTCAATACTGCTATTACGATCAGCACCGCCCTTGGTAATGATAATACGATCCTTGTGAAGAGAAAGATACTTGTCAACCAAGTCCTCAGCGTGTGATACCCAATCTCCATGAACTCCAACTACAATTTTTTCAATGCTTGGCTCCAAGACAAATTTTTCAATTGTGTGGATCAAAATGGGACGATCACCCAACTCCAAGAATTGTTTTGGTAAATTGCTGATTCCCATGCGTGTGCCAGTTCCTCCGGCTAGGATTCCTGCATAGATCATATATATTCTCCTTTAGTTTGTTCTAAAAAAACTCATTCTCATCTATTATATCACAATCTAAGCCTATCATGAAAAAAAGACTGATAGTGATCTAGTTGAGTTGACTCATTGTTTGAACTAAAATATAAACAGTATTCAATAAAACCTGTAAATATAATGATAAATCAAAAATAAATTTAGGTTATTCTCTATATTCGTCATCCAACTTTCGGTTAATATAGAGTTCTTCAGAATATAATAAAAATCTTAAAGAAAACTTAAATACGTTTTTAGGAACACAATAAAAAGCTAGGATACTGTTCGATCTCGCAAAGACAGATACAGTCCCTAACTTTATTGTTTTTATTTGTAAAAGATGGAATAGATTATTTTTCCTGTTCTTGGTCACTAAGTCCTTTAACTGCCTTCTTAAACTCAGACAGCATTTTACCAATTGATTCACCAAGTTCTGGTAATCGTTTTGGTCCAAAGATTAAGAGTGCACCTAGAACAATGATAATCAATCCTGGAGCACCGATATCACGTAAGATTCCCATTCTTTTCTCCTTTCATTTTTTTCTTTACAATACTCTTGCTAATTACAATACTAAGCTCATAGAGCGAGATTAAAGGAACAGTCATAGCTAGATCGCTGATAAAATCAGCAGGTGTCAAAATAACAGCGAGCACCAATAAAACAAAGTAGGCATAACGTCTATAGGTAACTAAGAGCCCTGGTCCAATCAAGCCAATCGACGTTAGAAAAGCGATGATGACAGGCAATTCAAAGATGAAACCCAAGGGTAGGGTTGTTTGAAAAACAAAGGCTAAGTAGTTCTGCGCCGTTAATTGAGTTTCAAATAATCCTTCCCCAAGACCTAGAAGCACTTGAAGTAAGGCAGGCGTTACAAAGTAGAATCCAAAGGCTAGTCCAAGTAGAAAGCAAATAAAACTAGCTGGAATATAGGCAAAAATAGCTCTTGCTTCTTCTATTTTCAAGCCTGGTTTGATAAAACTCCAAATCTGATAAATTGTAAAAGGTAGAGTAATAGTAAAGGACATTAGGCTCGCTAAGCGAAAATAAATCCACAGAATATCATTTGGACCTAATACAATCAACTTTTGATTAAAGGACTGAGTTAGATAGTAGTAAAGCTGATCTGCAAACAATAAAGCTCCACAAAAGACTATAAAAAAGCAGGCTATAACAGCAATGAACCTCTTTCTAAATTCTATCAGATGTTCAACGATTGTCAATTCTTTTGTATCCATCTACTTTTCACCCTGTCTCAATGTGACAACCAAAACAATTATCAAAAAGACTAGCTGACTTCCTAAACCTTCCCAACTTGGATAGATGCCCAATAGGTCGATAGTAGGGAAACCTGATATTAAGTGATTTGGAGCCATATTGGTCAGCTGGAGAGCATGTAGGCTAACACCTAGCATCTTGAAGGCAAGAGCATAAATCATCCATGTCAGTAGGAAGAAAACCTTATGAGGTAGGAAAAATTGACTGGCCTTGTTCATCAGAAATGCAATAATCAGCAAGACTAACAAAGCTAGAGAAATACCTAGAATAAACTCAAAACGAGATATTCTAGGTAAAATTCCTACGTAAAATAGTATGGTCTCTGCCCCTTCACGAAAAACAGCTAGAAAACTAAGAGCAAACATAGAAATGAAGGAACCTGTTTTGGTCACCGTTTTCATCTGAGAGTCCATAAAGTCATTCCATTTTTTGACAGATGATTTACTGTGAAGCCAGATACCGATCAAAATCATCATCACTACTGCAAAAATACCAACAACTCCCTCGATGATTTCACGATTAGCTCCTGATGTTACAGCTGGAAAAGCAATTTGCAGGATAAAAGCAATCACCAGACTGGCAATGATTCCTGTTATCGCTCCACCATATACCCACTTGAGTCCTTTGCGCAACTTGGCTGCTTTTAGAGTTGTGACCAAGGCCATGACGATTAAGAGGGCCTCTACTCCTTCTCTTAGGAGAATGAGCATAGCATCAAAAGCATTGTAGCTTGCATTGGTATCAATTTGAGATAAATCCGAAATCAGTTTTTCTAATTTTTCTTGATATTCCTTCTCACTTCCCTTGACCATGATTACAGGACTTTCGCTTTCCACTCGGGTGTAGAGGGAAGGATTGGTCGTACTAACAGAACCTTCAACAGTTGGCCATATAGTAATAAACTCTTTCATGGTAGCTGCCCCTGCAGTCTGATCTCCAGATTTAAATTCTTCCAAGGCTTTTCTAAGAAGCTCGATGCCATCTTTGAGACTTAGATTAGAGGAAGTTTTCTCCACTTCTTTACCAGCTACAAAGTTATCAACGGCAGTTTTTAAGTCATTAAAAGAAGACTGGATGGCATCATAATCTGTCGGCTCCGTTTCGATACTACTCCGTAAGAAAGAGATAGCAGTTTCTACTTGACCATAATGACTTGTACTGTTGTCACGGACAACACTCTCATTAATCGTCCAAGTTGAATTCATCTTTTTATAGGCTTCTCGGATTTGCTCTATGTCTTTGGAAGAAATCGCCTTATCCAAAGTCTCAAAACGTGGTCTTAGTCGACTAACAAGCTTTTCTTTTTCAGCACCAAGATCTACCGGATTTTGCTCTTTCTCAAATGCAAGAAGAGCAGATGAAATCTGTGTCAGATTTTCCTCACTTATATCTCCTGTCAGAGCAAGCTTTTCCTTGACAACCTTTCCAGCATCCGAATCAGCATGTTCTACTTTTTCAAAATCCGTCGCCATTTCTCTAACTAGGGCCTTAGCTTCTGCCTGGTTTCCATTTTTTATAGCCTGAGAGGCATCCGTAATCTTCACAAAATAAGAACTTAGACTTTCCTTGGCACTAACAGGAGAAAAAGCTAACAAGAGAAAAGACAAAGCAAAAAAACAAATGTTAGTCTTCCAATAATTTCTGGCCAATATAGCCTCCTTTCTCTACTCCACCAAAGCAGGCAAAGAGACCGCTACCGATGTGGGTCACATACTCATTCATCTTGTCTGTAGCTCCGAGGTTGGTTTGAACCTTGACAAAATGGTCTGGATCCTTTTGGAAAGAGATAAAGAGTAAACCTGTGTCAAATTGTCCAGTCTTATCATCAATGCCATCTGAGTATGAATAGGATCGTCGTAAGAGTGGCTTATCTACCTCTTTGGCTAATCGAACATGCGAATCATCTGGTAAAAGACTCAAATCAACTTCATCAAACTCATTCTTCTTACCAAAGGGGGCGCCACTTTCCTTGTAGCGACCAAAGGTATTTTCTTGCTCTTCAAGATTGGTTCGATCCCAGGTATCGAGAAACATCTGGATGCGACGAACGGCCATATAGGATCCATTTTCCATCCAGTCCTTGCTGTCGGCCCAGACAACACGATCAAAATCCTTTTCTTTGGTCACATTGGCTGTTCCATCTTTGAAACCAAAAAGGTTGCGTGGTGTCTCCATACGATCCCCAATAGCAGCAAATCCAGATTGGCTCCAACGGAGGGTCACTGCATTTCTCCCTTTACGAATGAGGTTGCGAATAGCATGAAAAGCAACTTGCTCGTCATCTGCACAGGCTTGGATAACAATATCTCCCCCAGTATATTTTTCACGCAGTTGCTCCTTTGGAAAGGGTGGAAAATCCCTAAAAAATTGAGGACGCTTGTTCTCCAAATTCATCTTTTTCAGGAAACTAGCAGACACACCAAAAGTCAGCGTTAAACGATGAGGATTTAGCCCCACGGTTTCTCCAGTATCACTAGGAGGCAAGAGGGCATTCTGACCATCCTTTTTGACCAATTCTCCTTCTACCAACTTGGCACTATAATCCGTCCAATCCTTAAAAAGCTGGATAATCTTATCTTTATCTGTCGTATGCAAATCTAGGACAACAAAATAGATATTCTTCTGCATAGGGGTCGTGATACCCGCTTGGTGTTTCCCATAAAAGTCAATCTTTTCATTACCGTACGAGATTTTTTCCTGCTTGTCTAGCTTAGGCGCTAAAAAAGCGGAGGCACCAGAGAGACCAAGTGCTAGACCAGCACCTCCAATACCCGCTTTTTTTAGAAATTCTCGACGGTCCATTTTTTTCTCAAAAAACTTTTCGTCTTTCTTAGTCATACTGCTTATTCTCCATCAAGAAATTTGCCCATTTGTGATAGAGGTTCACCAAGTTTTGTCACGGCTTCAGCCAATTCTTTGGTATCTTCTTTTGTCAAATCTGTATAGAGTTTATAGTGTTCCTTGTCTGTCATATGTTTGTCCAACAAGCTATTAACAGATTTGAAATCAGCTTCTAATTCTTTAACTAAAGCAGCATCTGATTTTTCTAGTAAAGGTTTAAAGAGTTGGAATATCTTTTCAGCTCCCTCGATATTAGCTCGGAAGTCGTACAAATCTGTATGAGAGTAGATTTCCTCTTCACCCGTAATCTTGCTTGTTGCTACTTCATTTAGCAAGTCAACTGCTCCAGTCAACATAATCTTGTGATCTACTTCAACAGTCGCTACCTTAGCCTTCAACTCTTTGATATCATTGACAAGCTGATCACCATAACTTTCGGTTCCCTTAGTTGTGTTTTCTTCCCAAAGGATACGCTCGATACGGTGGAAACCAGACCAACCTTCCTCAGTCTTATTTTCATCCACATAGTCTGCTAGACGAAAGTCAATCTTAACGTCAGATTCACCAAAACTCTCAGCGATTGGCTCGGAGCGTTCGTAAGCCATACGAACAAGCGGATAAGCTTTCTTGGCTTCCTCCAATTTTCCGTCTTTTAAAAGCTGGACAAATCCTTCTGTATCCGTTAAGAGTTTGTCAATTTGTCCTTGGACAAAGGTCTTATAATCTGCGGTTGCCTTATCAAGTAGTTTTTGTTTGTCATCTGATAAAGCTGTCACCTTAGAGGAATCACTTGTCTCGGTTGATTTTTCAAAACGGACTGCACATGCTGTCAATAGCAAAGCAGAAGATAAAAGGACAACACCTAGTTTTTTCATTATTTACTCCTATTGGTTCAGAAAGCCTGAATTTATTTTACGTTCCATTATAACATCCTTTCCTTAGTTTTTCAACAAATTGTCAGAAAATTTAATATTTGAGAATTTGAAGTAGCATTTTTCGGCAAAATTAGAAAGGGCTTAAAAATTAGAATCGTAGAACTTTTTTCAGATAGTTTAAAAAGTTTGTATTCCCCTACTCTTTTCTCTATAATGGAGAGAAAGGAGATGACTATGACAGAAATAAAACATGAAATTGATGCAAACTTTGCAGGACGACTCAATATCCTGCGTGCAGGTGTTCTCGGTGCCAATGATGGGATTATTTCCATCGCTGGAGTCGTTATCGGGGTTGCCAGTGCGACAAGCAATATCTGGATTATCTTTTTATCAGGATTGGCTGCTATTCTCGCTGGTGCTTTTTCTATGGCAGGTGGCGAATATGTCTCTGTATCCACTCAAAAAGACACGGAGGAAGCCGCTGTTGCCAGAGAACAATTGCTCTTGGATAAGGACATCGAATCTGCAAAACAATCCCTCTATGCTGCTTACCTTCAAAATGGTGAGTGTGAAACGTCCGCCCAACTCCTGACTAACAAGGCCTTTTTAAAAAATCCACTCAAAGCCCTTGTCGAGGAAAAATACGGTATCGAGTACGAAGAGTTTACCAATCCTTGGCATGCTGCCATATCTAGCTTTATCGCCTTTGTACTGGGAAGTCTTCCTCCTATGCTTTCAATCATCGTCTTTCCAAGTGACTATCGGATCCCTGCTACTGTCTTTATCGTAGCCCTTTCTCTTCTCATCACAGGCTATACCAGTGCTAAACTAGGCAAGGCTCCTACGAAAACTGCTATGATCCGTAACCTCTGTATCGGACTTCTCACCATGGGTGTAACCTTCCTCTTGGGACAACTCTTTAGTATCTAAGATAAAAGAAATACCTCGACCAGCATCGAGGTATCTTTTTTACATTTGCACAATCTTTCGATAGCTTCTTGAAGTAATCATAAAGATCAAAACATAGACGATGAGGAAGATAGCACAGATGGACAAAGTGACTGTCAACATCATGGTCGCATCTAGCACCCCAATGACTTTTAGGATGAGGCTAAGCATATGATAGGCAAAGGCGAGGTGTAGGAAGGCAAAGAGCAAAGGAAGGAAGAATACAGTTAGAACCTGTTTGTTGATAGTTTGCTTGATTTGCTTTTGATCGAGACCAACTTTTTGCAAAATGATAAATCGTTCGCGATCTTCATAGCCTTCAGAGATTTGTTTGTAGTAGATGACAAGAACCGTTCCCACCATAAAGATGATAGAGAGGAAGATACCGATGAAGAATACTCCACCAAAGAGAGCACTCATCTGCGCACTGCTATCAGCCAGATTGCTTCCGTAAACATAGCTTCCTTCTTTGTTTATTTCTCTATTAAAGTTGTTAACGAATTTTGAATAGTCATCTGCAATTTTAAGTTGCTCGTCCTCACTAGCCGTTACGTTCATACCACCATAGTATTGATTAAAGATGGAAGAGTTAGGATGCTGTTCTAGAAAGGCTTTCAAGTCAGGAACAACCAGATAGTTATAGTCCGAAGTTAGAGTATTGTACTGGTTTGGGACATGTTCAAGAATAAAATCTTTTTTGATTTCTTCTTTGATTGTGTAGGTCTGGTCATTCAGAGTCAGTTCTTTCTGACCTTGAAGTTGCTTGTTTTGAGCAAACAATCCAACTTCATGGCCTGAAAGTCCAAGTTTCTGACCCGTCATATTCTCGTAGTCTTTTTGGTCAAAGACCATAAAAATAGTTTTCGGTTTAACACGATTTTGACCTTTCTCAAAGATTGTCAATTTCGTACCATCTTGATTTGCCACACCAAAGTTACTGTATGTAAGGACTTCTTTCTTTGTGACAGTCAATCCTTTATCGCTAGCATACTGGCTAAAGAGTTTTTCGATGTCTTCTTTCTCAACGTTCTGTCCTGTAATCCCGAAATCATGTGGATTCATGACCTTTTTGAAGTTTTCTGAGGCTTTAAAGATACTTGTTGTAGCAGACATAGTCACCAAAACCATGGTTGAAAGAATAGCAATCGTCGCTAGACCAACCGCATTTTTCTTCATACGAAAAATAAGATTGGATACGGAAATCATGTTGTTAGGTTGGTAATAGTAAGTCTTGTTTTTCTTCAAGATTTGTAGGAAAACTGTAATCCCTGCATTGAAGAGAAGATAAGTTCCAAAAATTACCAGCAAGACTGCAACAAAGAAAATCAGAACAGCATTAAGTGGATTTTCAACTGTAACTGCTAGGTAGTAGCCAGTTCCCATACTAATCAAACCTAGAATGGTTTGAAGGCCTAAGAAACGTCCTTTTTTCTCACCACTGGCTTTTTCACGGGAGAGCTGAAGGGCATTCATGCGTGCGATGCGAAAGGCATTGATAAAAATCAAACCTAGGAAGATAGCTCCAAAGACGATGAGAACTAGGATAAAGACTATTGGTTGGAAGGTTGAAACGAGTTCCACCTTCATTTTCATTAACTTCAGAAGAAGAGCAAAGATTAGTTTATCAAAGAGGGCTCCTAAGCCGAGACCAGCTGTCAAGGTTAAGGAACCCAAAATAAGAAGTTCCTTAAAAACCATACTGATCAGATGGCGCTTTTCGAGACCTAACATACCATATATACCCAGCTCCTTGGAGCGGTTCTTCATGACAAAACTATTGGCATAAAGGACAATAATCCCTGAGGCTATGGTAACAACCACCATACCGAGAGCAAGGGTCGCAGAAATACTTTCTCCACCTCGAATCTTCCCAATATTAGGGTTAAGTGACAGTGAGTAAAAGAGATAGGTGATGGTCACTGCTAAGAGAACAGCTAAGGCAAAGGGATAGTAGAGTTTGCGGTTTTTAATCAAGTTGGATACCGCTAACTTATTGGTTAATCGGAACATACTAATTCACCTCGCTTGCCATAACAGTCAAAGTGTCAGAGATTTCTTGGAACATCTGACGCTCTGTCTTGTCTCCACGGTAGATTTGGTTGTAAAGAATGCCGTCTTTGATAAAGAGTACACGCTTGGCCCTGCTGGCTGCCGCCGTTGAGTGGGTTACCATGAGAATGGTTTGACCACGCTCATTGATTTCATCAAAAACATCTAGAAGAGCTGATGATGACTTGGAGTCAAGGGCTCCTGTTGGCTCATCGGCAAGGAGAATTTCAGGTTCGGTGATAATGGCGCGGGCTACTGCTACCCGCTGTTTCTGCCCACCAGAGATCTCGTAAGGGTACTTCTCTTGCAATTGGTTGATACCCAAATTTTCAGCTGTCACTACCAATTTCTTCATCATCTCCGTGATGGGTTTTCGTGATAAAACTAGCGGAAGCAAGATATTGTCCTTAACAGACAGGGTATCTAGCAAGTTAAAATCTTGGAAGACAAAGCCCAACTTCTCACGACGGAAACTCGAAGCCTGTGAATTTTTAATGGTTGCTGTGTCGGTTCCATTCAGGTAAACCTGCCCGCGAGTTGGTTTATCCAGCATAGCTAGAATGTTGAGCAAGGTTGACTTTCCTGAACCAGACTCACCCATGATGGCAACATAGTCACCCTTTTCCACGGTAAAGTGAATATCCTTGAGGGCCTCTACTTGATTGCCTTGAAAACGAGTTTTATAAATTTTTTGAACGTGTTTTACATCTAAAAGTGTCATGATTTTCTCCTTCTTAATATCCCATCAATTGAAACTGTGCTTGCATCATAGCGCATCCCAGTTGAACACGCTCGATGTCTTTTTGACTTGGTTTTCTTGTTTTCTTTTGTAAGATTCTTTTCATGGTTTTGCTCCTTTGTTCTTTATGAGTCTAGTTTATCGCAAAAAAAGGCGGCTTGCCATAACCTAACCTTACAAAAGAGACTTTAATCTTACATTTTTGTAAGATTGAGGAATTTTTTTGAAAATAGCTACTATAAGAAGTCCTGTCATTGCTTGTTTTATCCTTAAAATAATAGTAAAATTAAATTATGAAAAGGCTTTCTTTAACATCTTTTAAAAGAATCGGCTTTCTGATAATTATTTTTAAAAGTGCTAAACTATCATTCGTATCACTGCTATAAGGAGGGAGGTTCAGCCCCTCTTTTAGAAAGAGGTTCCTATGAAACGTATTTTTCTCTTCATCAGCAATCTTCTTTTAACTTTCTTTCTCATTGCGACTCTGTCCTTTTGGAAAGAAGCTCTTCCTCAACGCCTATTTCCAGGTGTGGCTGTACTCAGTGGACAAGCCGATTATACTACCCTCAAACAAGAATTAGATAGCCTTGCTAGGAAACATAATAGTCTCATCGCAAGAACCATTTGGGAAGTAGATAGTGATGGAAAATCACAAACTTACTACGAAGTTTTTGGAGATGGGAAACTCCCAGACTGGATGCCTCCAGCAAGTCAAGAAAGCATTCACAAGAGCGATCTTCTCAACAACTACAATATTATCAGCGGATCCCTAACTAGTCAAGAATTGGTCACTCATCTGAAAGAACTTGGACTAGAAAAAGCGAATGCATTTGAAAATGACAGAGTATCCTTTGTACTTGCCCTCTTTACCCAACCTAATCAGCTTACCAGTATGTTAATCTTTTTGCTGACTTTCTTAGCTTTGATTGTTATTGGCCAAATTCAATCTCTCTCTCAGTCAGGGATTCGATTGATTTCTGGAGAACGACTGAGCCATCTCTTCTTTCGTTCTCTCGCAAAAGACGGACTTGATATCCTTCTTTTTGGTCTACCTGCTTTGCTGATAGCAAGTGTCTTGCTCATTTCCCTAGGATATCCTTATGAGGTTCAAACTTTTTTAGGAATACTTTTTATTCTTTACAATAGCCTACTTTTCTTACTTAGTCTCCTAATTGCCATTCTTTTTACCATTTCTTTGAAAAAAGTTCATTTCCTCTCTATCATCAAAGGAAAATTACCAATCAAGTCAATTCTACGCATTCTCTACTTTGGTCAGGTACTTGCCATTCTACTGGTTATTGTAGGATTTGGACGTATGTCTACTTACTATCATATCCTTGAGAAAAATGAGGCTGGACAAGCTACTTGGGAACAACGCTCCAATGTTGTTACTCTTCAAACAGGGCGTTCCAGTCAGATGAAAAATTTAGATGAACTGCAGACAAATGCTGATAAATGGTTTGACTTTATTCAGCATGCTATAGATAATGAGAATGCTTTCCTTATTAAACATAATCTAGTTGAGCAAGCTCTTAAGCAAGCTACCTCAAATCATAATGAAACTGAAGATAACCCTTATGGTGTGGAAGGAAAAAATATTCTCTATGTAACACCTGACTACTTCAAAAAAGAAGGTATAGAGTTAACATCAGAAACCTTTCAAAAAATCAACACCCTCAAAGATGGACAGATCCTTGCCATACTCCCAGAAGAACTACAAAAAAATGAAAAAGATATAAAATCAACCTTGCAACAAGAGTTAACCAACCGATTATACAGTAGCAAGTCTAATCAAACTGTCGAAGTTAGTATAGCTTATACCAATCAAAAAAATGATGTATTTCTCTATAATACCAGCCATACCGCTTATGATCAATGGTTATCAAATCCCATCTTTCTTGTGCTTTCTCCTAAAGTACTTGGCAAGGCTTCCTCCATCTTCTGGTTTACAAATCTAGAATATCTCTATTTTACAGACCTCCACCAAACACAAGAACTTTTGAAACACTATCAACTTGATCATATGGTCTCAAGGCTATCGCCTGCTAGGGAAACCTATCTCCAGTTAAATCAAAAAATTAAAATCGAAATTTTTAGTAACTTAGCGAGTGCTATGTTTGCTATTTTGACTTCAATTTTGCTGTTTACAAGTTTAAATCTGCTCTATTTTGAAGCCTTTCGCAAAACCATATTCTTGAAAAAAATCGCAGGCTATTATTTCTTTGAATTACACAATAGATATATCACTTCTCAAATAATAGCTCTCTTTCTTGGAAGTGGTCTAGCTTTCATTATTTCTAAGAATATCTGGATTACCCTGATCCTATTTTTCAGCTTTTCAAGTTTAGCCGTTCTTCTATTGAAAATCTGTGATAAGAAGGAAAGTAAAACCTATGTTAGCATTATCAAAGGAGGATAGTATGATTGAATTGCAACATATTTGGAAACAATTTGGTTCTCGTATTATTTTTTCAGACTTGAATCTGAATTTTCAAAGTGGTATAGTGTATGCTTTGATAGGAGACAGTGGTTGTGGAAAAACCACTTTGCTCAATATGCTTGCAAAACTAGAGACTTTCGACAAAGGAGAAATTGTTTACAAAGGAAAGTCTTTGACTTCACTAAAAAATGAGGAATTCTATCGTAACGAGCTAGGTTATCTCTTCCAGAACTTCGGATTATTAGAAAGTCAGACCATTCGAGAAAACCTTGAGCTGGGACTGATTGGCAAAAAACAGAACAAGAAACAAGAAAAAGAGAGACTTCTTCTTCAAGCACTACAAGCTGTCAGACTAGATTATCTAAGCCTCAACCAAAAAATCTATGAATTATCTGGTGGCGAAGCTCAACGCGTAGCGCTTGCTAAGATTATCCTGAAAGATCCTCCTTTAATTTTAGCTGATGAGCCTACCGCCTCGCTAGATCCAAAAAATTCCAAGGAAATTATGGAAATTCTCCTTGAACTTCGTAATGCTAATAGAACAATTATCATCGCAACTCACAATCCTAGTATTTGGAAAATGGCTGATCAGGTAATTCATCTCTCTCAAGATGGAAAAGAATATACTTAAATACCAAAATCCCTTGTGGCTAAATAACCACAAGGGATTTTCAGTCATTTATGCTGCTTCTTTTAAGTAACATAGTGCAAATAATAAATACTTCCTGTTAAATCTCACCAAAACCAGCCATCATTGTCTTCAATAGCTTGGGCTTCCTTGCGTTTGCGTGGTCCTGTTCCATACATTTCTGCATCAATCTCTTCCTTAGTTGGCAGGATAGAGGCAAGTATGATGTAAATAATCACACCGATTCCAAAATTTGCCACGGTAAAAATGGCGAAGAGAAAGCGGACTAGGGTGACATCAAGTTTCCACTTGTCTGATAGACCAGCTAAAACTCCTGACACCATACGATTTCGTCTCATTTTATAAAATTTTGTATTCATGATTGTTTCCTCTTTCGGTATTCTTACAAGTAGTATAGCATAAAACGAGACCAAGAACATCAGTCCTTAGGCCGATTTAAGATGACGAGTTTACCTCGACAGACGCCACAGCGATAGCGTTTCGTGTCAATCTTCCTCTTGCGTTGATAGATTTGCTGGCAAGATTGGCACTGATAGACTAGGTAACTATCTTGACTTTTCAAAGGTGGTGCAAAGCGTAGTCCATCCACTTCTTTCAAAAGTTCCTTGAAATCTCGGTCCTTATGGCGATACCCCTTTTTCTGAAAATAAAGGTGATAGTGACAAAGCTCATGGCGCACGATTTTGCGAAAAACTTCCAAACCAAGTTCATTATACACCTTGGGATTAAAATCCAAATGCCCATCCTTAGGGAAAAATCGCCCACCTGTCGTTCGCAGACGAGAATTCCACTGGGCTTGGTGTGTAAAAGGTCTACCAAAGTCTTCGAGGGAAACATGCTTAACATACTCAGTTAGATTCATCTGGAGCGAGGAGCGACAGATTGACTTTTTCACGTTCGGTATCGATTTTCTTAACCCAAACCGTTACCAAATCACCGACAGACACTACTTGACTGGGATGTTTGATAAATTTGCGACTCATGTGGGAAATATGGATCAAGCCGTCCTCGTGAATCCCGATATCAACGAAGGCACCGAAGTCAACGACATTACGCACCACACCTTCCAGCTTCTGGCCGACTTTTAAGTCTTTGATATCCAGTACATCTTGGCGGAGTACAGGAGCATCAAAGGAATCACGGAAATCTCTACCTGGTTTGAGAAGGTCGGCAATGATATCTTTAAGGGTTTCTGGTCCAAGGTCAAGTTCTTGCGCCACTTCCTTGACTGAAAGGGACTTGAGTTTGCTTTGGGCTTCTTCATTCAAGTCCTTGATATCCAAGCGTTTGAAGAGTTCCTTGACAGCAGCGTAATTTTCTGGGTGAACTCCTGTATTATCAAGGATGTTACTGCTTTCTGGGATACGGAGGAAGCCAGCTGCCTGTTCAAAGGCCTTGGCACCCAGACGGGGAACCTTCTTAATTTGAGCGCGTGAAGTGATTTTTCCTTCTTCCTCACGGTATTTGACAATATTTTCAGAGATAGTTTTATTGAGTCCAGCTACGTGGGAGAGAAGTGCTGGGCTAGCGGTATTGACATTGACACCGACTTGGTTCACCACGGTATCGACGACAAAATCTAGACTTTCAGACAGTTTCTTCTGACTGACATCGTGCTGGTACTGGCCGACACCGATTGACTTGGGATCGATTTTGACCAATTCAGCAAGGGGATCCTGCAAACGTCGGGCAATAGAGATAGCCGAGCGTTTTTCAACAGTTAAGTCTGGAAACTCCTGACGAGCAAGTTCACTGGCAGAGTAAACGGAAGCGCCACTTTCATTGACGATAACATAGCTGACTTCAGGAAAATCTTTCAGAACTTCCGCCACAAAGGCTTCACTCTCACGGCTTGCAGTACCATTTCCGATGGCAATGATTTCTACGCCATACTGACCAATCAAGTCTGCCAAATCTTTCTTGGCTTCTTCGATTTGGCGAGCTGAAGCTGGTTTGACAGGATAAATGACCTGAGTTGTCAGCATTTTCCCTGTTGCATCTACGACAGCCAGCTTGGCACCTGTACGAAAGGCAGGGTCGAATCCTAGAACCACGCGCCCTTTCAGTGGAGCAACCAAGAGGAGATTGCGCAGATTGTCAGAAAAGAGTTGGATAGCCCCTTCTTCCGCCTTCTCAGTCAACTCTGTCCGAATGCGTCGTTCGATAGCAGGCAAGACTTTTTTCTTAACAGATTGCTGGACAACCTCTTCTATATAGGCATTTTTCACCTTGAAACGAGCAGCAAAGAAAGATAGAATACGGTCTGTCGCATGTTCAAAGCCGACTTTTAAGACGCCTAGCTTCTCACCACGATTGAGAGCCAAGGTACGATAGCCCTGCATGTTGCCAACTGTCTCTGAGAAATCATAATAAATCTGAAAAACTTGTTTTTCATCGAGACTTTCATCCTTGACTTGCGAAGTGATTTTAGAGTGTCTCAACACTTCCTGATAGGTCAGTGAACGCAAATTGACATCTTCCGATAAGGCTTCGACCAAAATATCAACTGCCCCAGCCAAGGTTTCTTGACCAGTCGTAAATCCTTCACAAACAAACTTCTCAGCCTCTTTCTCTAAGTCAGTTACGTTTTGCAAAATCAAGCGAGCAAGAGGAAAGAGTCCAGCTTCACGGGCAATAGTTGCCTTGGTTCGACGCTTTTCCTTGTAAGGAAGATAAAGTTCTTCTACGTCTGCTAATTTTTCGGCAGCTAAGATAGCTTCTTCCAATTCCTTAGTTAGCTTGCCTTGTTCTTGAATCTTAGCCAAGACAGCTTCCTTGCGGTCATTGAGATTAGTCAGACTTTTATCCAAGTCAATAATGGCCTTAATCGCCACCTCATCCAGACTACCGGTCATGTCCTTCCGATAACGCGCGATGAAAGGAATTGTCGCCCCTTCAGCCGTCAAACTTAGAACGGTATCAATTTGCTTTAACGTTACTCCCAAATCTTGGGAAATTTTTTCATATTTTTTGTCCATATACCTATTATACCATAAGGAACAGCCCTTGTTTCGTCCTACTCTTTTTTACCTCTTTGATTATCAAAATAAAAATAATCCCATTTCCGCAAAATAATAGTATAATAGAGGTAGAATGTAGAAAAGAGGTAGGCCCATGGCTGTTAAATTTACAAAAACGGATGACTTGGACAAGATGTTTGAAGAATTCGCCAAACTTCCTGACTTAACACAGGTCACTTTCCCAGATGACAAAAACAAAAAAGAAAAAGTTGAGAAGAAAAAATAGATGACGATTTTCCAATCTCTTTCTCCTAGCATTTTACAAGCAGGGGCTATTTTTCTCTCCATCATGATTGAAGCCCTTCCTTTTGTCTTGATTGGGAGTCTCATTTCGGGATTGATTGAGGTCTATATCACACCTGATAAAGTTTATGAGTTTCTTCCTCGCAATCGGTGGGGAAGGATCTTTTTTGGTACCTTCATTGGCTTTCTCTTTCCTTCTTGCGAGTGTGGAATCGTTCCGATTATCAACCGTTTTTTGGAAAAAAAGGTGCCCAGCTACACGGCTGTTCCCTTTCTGGTGACTGCTCCCATCATCAATCCTATCGTTCTTTTCGCTACATATTCTGCCTTTGGCAATTCAATAAAACTTGCCTTCTTGCGAGCGCTGGGAGCTATTGTGATTGCTTTGGTACTTGGGATTTTCCTAGGATTTTTCTGGAAGGAACCCATTCAAAAAGAGAATCCTATCACTTGTCATGAACATGACTTTTCACACTTGACTCCTGCTAGAAAGGTCTTTCAGATCTTTATACAAGCTATTGATGAGTTTTTCGATATGGGGCGTTACTTGGTCTTTGGCTGTCTCTTTGCGGCTATCATGCAGGTCTATGTCCCGACTCGGATCCTGACCTCTATCAGTGCTAGTCCAGTCCTTGCGATTCTCTTGCTCATGCTTCTTGCCTTTCTCCTCTCGCTTTGTAGCGAGGCGGACGCCTTTATCGGTGCTTCTCTCCTCTCGAGCTTCGGCCTAGCGCCAGTCCTTGCTTTTCTGGTCATTGGTCCCATGCTTGATATCAAGAATCTCCTCATGATGAAACACTATCTCAAAGCGCGCTTCATCTGGCAATTCATGGGCATCGTGACAGTGCTTGTCTTGCTTTATTCTTACATGATGGGAGTGATGCTATGATCCGATTTATCATTCTACTTGGTTATTTTGCCCTAACTCTGTATCTGCAGCTATCTGGCAAGCTCAGTCACTACATTAACCTCCACTATTCCTATCTAGTCTATATCTCTATGGTCCTTTCTCTTCTGTTGGCTCTGGTCCAATTCTATATCTGGATCAAAAAAATCAATTCTCACAGCCATTTGGAAAGTCGTCGAGCTAGACGAATCAGCATCCTGTTACTGTCACTACCTCTGTTGATTGGAGTTGCCTTTCCGACAGTAAGTTTGGACTCGAGAACCGTATCTGCTAAGGGATATCATTTCCCACTTGCGGAGGGAATCAACACAGCCATTCAGGCAAGCGAAGGCACATCCAGTCAATACCTCAAACCCGATACCAGCACCTATTTTTCCAAATCTGCTTATGAAAAGGAAATGAGGGCTACAGCCGATAAATACCTCTCCCAGTCAACCATTCAGGTTACAGATGAAAACTATATGGAGGTCATGGAAGTTCTCTATGACTATCCTCAAGAGTTTGAAGGAAAGAAAATCGAATTTACAGGCTTTGTTTATAACGATCCTAGCCATCCAGATAGCCAGTTCCTCTTTCGCTTTGGAATCATCCACTGTATCGCAGACTCTGGTGTATATGGACTCCTGACCAAGGGAAACTCACGCCAGTATTCTGACAATACTTGGATTACCGCTAGAGGAACCCTGACCCTCCACTATCATAAAGAACTCAAACAAAAACTCCCAACACTAGAGGTTGAGAGTTTCACAAAAGTAGACAAACCAGAAAATCCTTATGTCTATCGTGTGTTTTAATAAAAAGTGACCCAACAACAGACAAATTACTTTTTAAAGTAGCTTGTCTTTTTTGTTCTCCTAGCTCAACAAAATCAACACACAACCTTTCAAACAATAGAAAAAGTCCCAAGAAATAAGATTTCTCGAGACCATAAAAATGTTAATAAGATAGGGTTGACAATCATCACATATCATAGCTTAACTGCAATAGAGTTGTGATAGAAAACGTTAATTTACTAGAAAAAATAAAACTCATATTAAACTGAATATTCAGTTTCTTACTGGCATAAAGCTATTTGAGTTTAATTTAACAACCACTAACCTCTATTAACGCCACCAAATGCTGAACCAAAAACGGAAGTAGAATCCTAAGAACATAATGTGCACCTCCTTTTGAAAAACGTTTTTCCATCTCAACTATATTATATATTTTCTTGTGGAGAATTGCAAATTTTTTCAGTCAAATTACTAGCTTTTTTCAAAAAAATATGATAAAAGACAAAATTTTATATTAAAAATAGTTATTTACTTTCGGTTTCCGTAAAATGAAGTCATAATATAAATGCACTAAGTCCTATAACTGGATTTTTTCAGTCAAACTTCATAGCTTCCAGTTGTTGAAATTATGAACTAGCCTCTTTTCTGCGCCATGAATCTCCGCTTTTTACTGTTTTTCTTCAGCTCAGTTGGACTACTTCTCATTTTGTAACAAAGCTCTTACCTCATCTGCTCCAATTTTATCCTTAGCTTTTTCAAAGAGTTGAATAGATTGATAAAAATAATCTCGTGATTTGACTGAATCTTGCTTCAGATAAATCTCTCCCATCCCTCTATAGGAACAGGCTTGGGCAATGAAGTCCTCAGTTGTCAAAGCAAAATCTAGGGATTCTTGCATATAGCTTTCTGCCTCTTCTAGATTTCCCAACTTTAAACGAAGGTAGCCTTGTTCATAGTTGTTAACAGAAAATTTCAAAGCATCATTGGGAAAATATTTTTTTATAATTTGCATTTCCTGATCGATATAGAGTAGAGCTTTTTGAAAATGACCCATTTCCCTGTAAACCATCGCTAACTGATGATAGCCTATATGTTCATTTTCTTGGTCACTTTTAGTTCGGGCTAAGTCAATATAACGCTGGTAGATACTTAAGCACTCGTTATAATTTTGCTCTTCAAGATAGATATAGCCCATCAAATTTAATAAACTAAAATTAGTGCAAGTTTCCAAAGAAAAATCAGCTTCAACTAATTTTTTAGCCTCTTCAATTTTGCCTTCAAACAATAATTCCCATGCTTGATTCATGCTTATTCTCCTGCATCTTACGTTGTATAGAAATCTATTGACAAATCGCTATCAGACTCGTATTTTTTCCAGGCTAAACTGAAACCATAATAATCCTGAAATTCAGGGTGCCAGTCATAATAAAGTGGGATACGACTATATTTTCTTGCAACAACTTCGTCTTCAAATTCTGGAGATTCCCCTGCAGTAATACCAAATTGAAGACCATTTAGTTCCCAGCTATTGCCCCAAACATTTTCATCCGAGAGAACATCGATCCATCTAGAAGCATCAATATCAAAATCTGCACATAATTCCAGTTCATAGAATTTTCTACAATTAATCTCTGAAGGCTTAATATAAAAGGCACCTTCTACTTGGCACTTTTTATCTCTGACTTGAATCTGTGTGATTTTCATTGGAATCGGAACTCCATTTAATTCTAACCAGAAATAGCCTAAGGGAGTTTTGATACTATAATATTGCTGATTAGCAGGTTTAGCATTTTTAGAGCAAGCATCAAGAATTCTTCCAAGCTTAATTAAATTTCTACAAACGATTTTTGAAGTTTGTGAGTCGAAATGTGAATACCTACGGATGACATGTTTTAACTTTTCAACAGGAAAAGTGATATCCTTTGGTAGAGCATGATACTTTTGTACAACTAAAGCAGTTTTTTCAGTATTTTCTTTCCCTACTGGGACAATAACAGCATGCCCAATATGGATATTTGGGTCATCACAGATATAAGTATAGCCATGCCCTCCCTCCTGAAACTCAACAACAACGAGATTTAGCTCTTGATTCGGATCAAAGAGAGGCTCAACCTTTTCTGCTTCTTGGCGCTCATAAAAAGTAAAGCAATCTCTACCCCCGTCTTCGCCAAAAACCATGAAACTGCCACATTCAGGGCACTTCCACATATAAAAGGATGCTTCAGAAATATCATCATAAGAAATTTTATTATGGTCGTCAGCTTTATTCATGATTTCTTCAAACAACTCATCCGAATAAACTGAATAAGCATTTGGATCGGGCGATCTATGGTCGTTCATTTCTTGACCACATTTACATGTCCATTTACCCATAAACAACCTCAGTCGTGGCATAATTCTTCAAGGAAAAATTGATTTAGAGATTTCCAGTCTTTCTTTTCCTCACTAACACTTTGAACGTATGCATCCAGTTCTTGGATATTATCTAAAATATAATCTTGAATTGGCTTTATAGGCTCAATT
Source organism: bacterium (assembly GCA_905221265.1). Classification (GTDB taxonomy): domain Bacteria; phylum Bacillota; class Bacilli; order Lactobacillales; family Streptococcaceae; genus Streptococcus. Next base: position 29,618 of record CAJNCQ010000001.1, read on the forward strand.
TGCATACCTTCAGGACTGTTTATCTTAATGTCAAGCAATCTTGAAACATGCTCTCTCATTTGAGACGGCAGCAATTCTTTGACCAAATCATCAAATAAAATCGGAGGGATTGAATGGTATTTTTCGATCCAACGACAAGCCAAAATAGGACGAAGCGCGTAGAAATACTTTTTAGGTTTGACCTTGTCTCCTGAAAGATACTTATTCATTTGAGTTCTAGCAGTGTTCAAGTAATGGTGGAGCATTTTCTTCTCAGAAAAATACTGGTTGGCAAGAGGACGTATGCGTTCGATAAAATCTGTTTGTTGATAAACAATTGGAGACTGTAACCATTCAAACAGTGTAGGATTTGACTTATAAAGGAGTTTTAAAGTCTTATCTAAATCCCAGCCGCTCACATCCCAAGTATCGTCAATTGGTAACTCGATAACATCACGCTGTTCATTTAAACGGAGATAGAAATCTCGCTTGTGTTTGTAGATAAACCGTACATCAAAGTCACTATTAGGAGACTCAAAGCCCCATGCACGACTACCAGACTCAATAGCCCACAAAACTGTGACATCATAATCACGCTCAATTTCTGCTAATTTTTCAGGTACCAGAACATTCATTTCTTCTTGTGTTTGCATAATAAAGCCTCGTCTATATTCCGAACATATATAGTTGCTAAAATTGGGAATTATGGGAACTGAAAGAGAAATATATCACTCTTTCAAAACTACAATCAAATAAACTAAACCTTCCATTAGCTTATTCAGACGTTTTCTATACCTGAGACTCTTGAATGATAGACTCTCCATCCTTCCAGTTCCGAGCAATCTCTTCGTCTTTCTGGAGTTGGTCAACCAGTTCCTCTACGGAGTCAAATTTGACCATATCACGGACACGGTCCAGCCAGTAGACAATCACAGTTTCACCGTAAATATCGTCTGAAAAGTCAAAAATATTGACTTCAAAACGTGGTTCTTCGCCATCAAAGGTGACATTTTTCCCCACACTTGCCATGCCACGATATCTCTGACGTTGCACTTCGACATCGACTACATAGACACCATCTGCTGGCATATAGGTTCGATCTCTTAGGACCAGATTGGCTGTCGGATAACCGATAGTACGCCCGCGAGCATTTCCATGAACGACCATCCCACGAGTTGGGAGCGGTGTGCCGAGCAGATGATTGACTTCCTTTACATCTCCATCAAGAATAGCTTGGCGAATCCGTGTGGAACTAATCTTGCCCTTTTCATCCTCAACTGGAGGAACAATGATGATCTCTCCATCAAAATAATCCTTCAGGTCATCCGCAGTTTTCTTATCAGAGCCAAAGGTATAATCAAATCCTGCTACGATAATCGCTGGTTTTAAAGCTCGAACATATGTATCAAAGAATTCTTGACCCGTTAAACTAGCAAATTTGCTACTAAAGTCGAGTAAGAAAAGAGCCTCTACTCCGTGCCACTTCATCTTGTGCTCCCGTTCCTCGTGATTGACGATGTGGAGCATGAGCTCAGGTTGATAAGGTTGTAAGGCAAGTTTTGGCGACTCTGTAAAGGTCATTACGACAACCGGCAGATAATCCTTCATCGAAGCCTTACTGGCTACTTCAAAGAGTTTCTGATGCCCCTTGTGGATGCCATCAAAATAACCTAGTACAAGGACTGTTTTTCCCGGTACTGCAATATCTTTTTCGTTCTTAATAGGTACTGTTGTAATCATAAAACTATTATATCATAGAGCAAGTCTTTTCGCTAAGAGGAAATCCCAAATGTCGTTTTCTGCGCCTGAACTGACTTTAAGAGAAAATTTAGCACTTTAGTTTTAAAAATAGCACCTCCTAAGAGATGCTATCGTTTGGTAACTAGTTTACTGTCTCTTCCAGGTCTTTTAACTTAACAGAAACAATCTTAGACACACCTGATTCTTGCATGGTAACTCCATAGATAGAGTCTGCTGCCGCCATTGTTCCCTTACGGTGGGTTACGACAATAAACTGACTATCCTTGTCAAAGCGGTTGAGGTAATCCCCAAAACGTTTGACATTGGCTTCGTCCAGCGCCGCCTCTACCTCGTCCAAGATGACGAAAGGAATGGTCTTAACTCGAATGATTGAGAAGAGCAGAGCCAGAGCAGATAGGGCTTTTTCACCACCACTCATGAGGTTGAGAGACTGGATTTTCTTACCTGGAGGTTGGACAGAAATCTCCACACCAGCTGTTAAAAGATCGCCCTCAGTCAATATCAAGTCTGCCTGACCACCGCCAAACATCTGTCTAAAGGTCACTTTAAAGGACTCACGAATAGCTTCAAAGGTTGATTTGAAGCGTTCCTTAACCTCATCATTCATCTCAGTGATGGTCTCAAGAAGCAAGTTTTTCGCAGACAAAATATCATCTCGTTGGCTATTGAGGAAATCCAGACGGTTGTGAACTTCTTCGTACTGGTCAATAGCGTCCAAGTTGACAGGACCCAGCGAGCGAATAGCCTTCTCTAAATCCTTAACCTCTTGCTCTGCCAGATTGAGATTTTCCAGTTCATGAGCCTTTTCTAGAGCCTCTGTGTAGCTGATCTGGTACTGGTCTGTTAATTGAGCTTGTAGATAGCGTAAGCGTTCGCTGACCTTTTCCTTCTTAGCTTCAGCGCGTGTTTGCTTGCGAATCCACTCCTCATTCTGCTGACGAGCCTGATCCAAATGGCTGGCAATATCATCCAGCTGACCTTCGATATCATCCAACTCAAACTGCTTGCGTATCAAACCTTGTTGAAGATTTGTTTTCTGAGTTTTGGCCTCTTCCTCTTGCTGACTTAGCAAATCCGTATCAACTTTCTCGAGATTATCAACCTTTTCTTGGAGGAGACGCTGAATCTCCTCTTGTTCGATATCCAGACTATCCAGTTCCTTGCCTAAGCGTTCAATATCAGTCACTTCATACCGCTTTTGTGCTTGCAGTTCTGACTTAAGCAAGCGCGCTTGAGAAATCTGTTCCTGCAAGTTTTGATAACGTTCTTGAATAGCGTTTTTGTTAGACTTAATCTCTTCGATCTCAGCTTCCAGATTTTGCTTTTCTCTGGCAATAGTAGCAAGGTGCTCTTGGCATTTTTCCTTGTCCGCTTGCCAATCTCCTTCAGAAAGACGATTTAATTCCTCTTCTTGAAGTTTCCAAAGCGTTTCCAGTTCTTCGACCTGCTGATTGGTTTGTTGATAAGCAAGATACAAACCTTGCTCCTGAATACGAGCTTGCTCACCCTGAGATTTGATAGCTTCTAATCTTTCTGCCAATACCGCCATCTCATCTTGCAAGGTCTTCAAACTCGCTTCTTCTGACCGCAAGTCAGCTTCTTCTTCAGCAATTTCTTTTTGTAATTGCTCCAGTTCTGGCTTGATGAAGATACTGTTATTTTGACGATTGGCCCCCCCCGCGTAGGAACCGCCTGTACGCAACTCTGTCCCATCCAGTGTCACCATACGAACTTGGTAACGAACTTGACGAGCTGCGGCACGCGCATGTTCTACGGTATCAAAGATAGCCGTCTTAGCTAGCAAGTTCTTGAAAATGGCTTCTAGTCTCTTGTCAAACGACACCAACTCATCAGCCATGCCCAGAAATCCTGGACTTGCAGCGATAGCATCTTGATTCTGACTAGAGATCGTACGGGCCTTGATAGTCGTCAATGGAAGAAAGGTTGCACGACCAGCTCTGTTACGTTTGAGAAAATCAATAGCCTTAGTTGCCGCGTTTTCATCTTCTACGATGATATGTTGACTGCTAGCTCCAAGTGCAATCTCCAAGGCAGTTTGAAAATGCACATCAAAGGTCAGATGCTCACTAACTGCACCAATGATTCCACCAAGACGGTCTTTTTCTTGAAGAACACTCTTAACACCCGCATAAAAATTACTATGATTTCTTATAATGTTTTCTAAGCTTTGGGCTCGAGCCTGCTTGTTTTTGAGATTGTCCAGACGATCAAAGAGTTGGCTCTGTCGGGCTTGGTAAGAAACTTTCTGCTCCTCTTGTTCCTTGGCACTAGCTTGGTAGTCAGCCAATAATTTCTGAACTTGCTCCTTGGCAGTTTCAAGCTCGGCCTGCTGTTGACTGGCCTTCTCTTTAGCTGTAGCCAGCTGTTCTTTCAATTTCTCAAGTTGATCTGCTTGTTTTTGAGATAGTTGACGGCTGTTCTCCAGTTCATTCTCTACTCGGGTTAACTGGTTTGAGACATCCGCTTCTTCTTGTAAAAGCGCGACAAAACGTTCACGCAAGAGCTCAATCATCTGGTCAGGATCATCTGAAAATGCCAACAATTCTGCTTCTAAACGATTGAGTTCCTTGTTGTTTTCAGCTAGACTTTCCTCTAATCGTTCCAGATTCCCTTCTTTTTCAGTCTTTTCCTTACTTAGAGCCTTTCCCTTATCTTCCAGAGTCGCCAAACGGGCTTGCGCTTCTTGTTGATTGAGGGCTACCTGCTCAGATTCCAGTTTGGATAGGGCTAGTTTTCGCTCTAAGTCACTAATCAAACTAGTCAAATCCATCAAGCTTCCTTGGTCTTTGGCCATTTCAGTTTGGAGATCTTGGCGTTTCTTTTTAAGACTTTGATTTTCTTCCTCTAACTCTTCACGTTTTTGGTAATAGCTAGTCAAGAGTTCCTGAACCTGCGTTAGCTCTTCTTCTGTTAGCTCTAGTTCAGTCTTGTTTTCCTTGATTTGGGCAACCAGTACATCCAAGTAAATTGCCTTGCGTTGACCATCCAAGTCGAGAAACTTACGAGCATTCTCGGCTTGTTTTGCAAGGGGCTTGATTTGATTGTCCAACTCATAGATAATGTCCTCTAAGCGGTCGAGATTGTCTTGAGTTTGTTGCAGTTTGCTTTCTGTTTCTTTTCGACGAGTCTTGTATTTTAAAACTCCAGCTGCTTCTTCAAAAATAGCTCGACGCTCTTCAGGCTTGGAGTTAAAAATTTCCTCAACTTTCCCTTGAGAAATGATGGAGAAGGAATCCCGTCCCAGACCTGTATCCAAGAAAAGATCATGTACATCACGCAGACGGACTTTCTTACCATCAATTCGATACTCGCTATCCCCACTACGATAGATATGGCGTTCTACCTTAATGACTTGCCCTACATCCTTGATAAAGCCATCTTCATTATCCAAGGTCACGATAACAGAGGCATAATTGAGTGGTTTGCGACTTTCAGTTCCAGCAAAGATAACGTCGGGCATCTTGCCTCCACGAAGACTCTTGACACTGGACTCCCCCAAGGCCCATCGCAGACTTTCTGTAATATTTGACTTTCCAGAACCATTGGGTCCAACGACAGCTGTCACACCTTGGTCAAAGACGACCCTGGTCTTGTCAGCAAAAGACTTGAATCCCTGGATCTCAATTTCCTTTAAATACATGAATCAAGCCCTTTCTCAACGGCATTTTTAGCAGCTTCCTGCTCTGCTAATTTTTTGGAGCGTCCTTGTCCTTTTCCGATACTCTTGCCTTCAACCAGAACTTCTACATCAAAAACCTTATCATGGGCAGGTCCCATCTCAGAAGTCACCTGGTAGCGAATATCCACATCTCCATTGACCTGGAGCAACTCTTGCAAGTGTGTCTTGTAATCCGTAATCATCTCAAAGTCACCTACTTCAACCTTGGGAATCATGACCTGATAGATAAACTCTTTTACTCTAGCTACATCCTTGTCTAAAAGCAAAGCTCCCAGAAAGGCTTCAAAAGCATCACCGAGGATGGTGTCACGATTGCGCCCACCAGACTTTTCTTCTCCTTTACCCAGCTTGATAAACTGATCAAACTGGCAATCACGCGCAAAACCAGCCAAACTTTCCTCACGGACAATCATGGCACGGAGCTTGGACAAATCTCCCTCTGGTTTCTTAGGATATTTTTTATACAGATATTCCGAAATCAATAATTGCAGAACAGCGTCTCCTAAAAATTCCAAGCGCTCATTGTGTGAAATTTTTAAGAGGCGGTGCTCATTGGCATAACTCGTATGAGTAAAGGCCGTTTCCAGTAAGTTTTTGTCTGCAAATTCGATTGCAAAACGCTTCTTCAGTACAGTTTGTAATTCTTTCATACTGACCTCTTTCTAATAATTACGATCCTTTCTATTATAACAAAAAAAGTCCTCTGAGTCACTTTAAAATGGGACTAGGGGAGAGTGGGATAGTTTTTGAAAAAAATTTCCAATTTTGGAGGCAATATAAAGAAAAAAGCCTTATTTAAAGGCTTTTTTAGGCTGTTTACATCCACCCTGAGGGAATCGAACCCCCATCTTAAGAACCGGAATCTTACGTGATATCCATTACACTAAGGGTGGAAACTTGTCTTATTATAACAGAAATTTGCTCTAATAACAAGTTTTTTATGGATGGACTAAGCGTCCATTAGTGGGAAGCATCCCCATTCCAGATAGAGTTTTTCACGATTACATAATCAACGTGCTTGAGGTCAGCAACCTTGCGTCCACCTGCGTAGGAAATGGCACTTTGCAAATCCTGCTCCATCTCAGTCAGGGTGTCTTGCAAATGCCCTTTGGCAGGAAGTAAGATGCGTTTTCCTTCTACATTTTTATATGCTCCTTTTTGATACTGTGAAGCTGAACCATAGTATTCTTTGAACTGTTCGCCGTCGACTTCAATCGTCTTTCCTGGGCTTTCGATATGCCCTGCAAATAGGGAACCAATCATAACCATGCTAGCACCGAAACGGATAGACTTGGCAATGTCACCGTGTGTACGAATCCCACCATCAGCGATGATAGGTTTACGCGCAGCCTTAGCACACCAGCGTAGGGCAGCCAATTGCCAGCCGCCTGTACCAAAACCTGTTTTCACCTTGGTGATACAAACCTTCCCAGGACCGATTCCAACCTTAGTAGCATCCGCACCAGCATTTTCCAATTCACGCACAGCTTCTGGAGTTCCGACGTTACCAGCGATTACAAAAGTATCAGGTAATTCTTTCTTGATGTGCTGAATCATTGAAATCACGCTATCCGCATGACCATGGGCAATATCAATCGTGATATACTCAGGAGCATCAGCCTTGAGCTGGCTAACAAAGTCATACTCGTAATCCTTAACACCAACAGAAATGGAAGCAATGAGCCCTTGATCGTGCATGCGTTTGATAAAAGGAATGCGCCCAGCCTCGTCAAAACGATGCATAATATAGAAGTACCCACCCTTAGCAAGTTGCTCTGCTACGTTCTCATCCAAAATCGTCTGCATATTTGCTGGCACTACAGGTAGTTTAAACGTATGATTTCCAAGCGTGACACTTGTATCCGCTTCTGCACGGCTTTTAATCACACATTTATTAGGGATCAACTGAATATCTTCGTAATCAAAAATTGGAAATTCATTTAACATATCGATGTCTCGTTTCTTTTGTAATGACCTACCTATGCTTGCGCATCACTACGTCTTTTCCGACGTTTCCTTGACTTATTATAAACAAAAGTACAGTTTTTGTCAATTTTTAAAACAAACCTTCTACAAACGTTCGTTTTTTATCGCAATCAAAATCTTCTGAAAATCACTAAAAATTATTAGATTCGTAAATTATAGCTGATAACTACCTTAGCCAATCCAAAAGTGCGATGACAGTTCCATACCATCACCGCACTGATTTAGCCCATTTATTATTCTAATCTCCTTTAGATGATTTCATTGTAAAGGTATAATACTTGTCTCCGCTATAAGTTATTTTAAAGACCCCATCTTTTTGTTCACTGTATAGACTCGCATTTCCAGCAACCTTACCTTCAAATATAATGGTACCCGTCACATAACTCCAATTAGGAGTGGCAATTACTTCTCCTTTATAGGTGATTGTAGAAGTATGATCTGCCTTTAGAGTTGCCTTCAAGGAATCTGGTGCTATTTCTCCAGATGCGTCTGCATCCATTACATCTGCTACAGACGCGCCTATCCAGTCTCCTAAGAGAGCTTTCTCTTCTTCTGGCAAGAAGTTCTCAGGTTTCGCTGCATCTGTTCCTTCTTTTGCAAGTTTCACATCCATTGAAGTCCCGACAAGCTCTTTCAAGATACTTTCAAATGTAATCGTATCCTTACCAAGCTTGCCAACCATATCAGTATTTTCAATAGTAAGAGTTAACGTATTATCATCATTTTTCCATTTACCTTCTGCAGTTGTTCCTTCTACGTTTAGTTTTGCCTTGCCTCCACTCATCAATTCGAGTTTGAAGCCAGCCATATCATCACCAGAGAGCGTTACTCCCATGGCCGTTCCACTAACAGCTACGTATTTGCCCACTAAGGCATCGTCCGCTCTTCCACCTGATTTTCCACAAGCTCCAAGCGTGATAAGTAACAGAAGTGCCAATATCAAGCTAAATAATTTTTTCATTTTGAAGCCTTCCCTTTCTCCTAAAATAGATTTGAAAGTCTATCTCATTCACTCATCTATTCTAATCAAAACTTGCCTCCTGCACCACCGTGAGTTCTTCCTGATGAAGATGTATGAGTACTGCTACCTCCAGAAGAAGATTTACTCTCTTTGGGACGAGCCACCTTATCAACCGTTTTATATAGAAACTTTTCTTCTGCTTGAGTGACAGTGAGACTATTTTCTACAATATAATTTGTCGCTGCCACATCTGGCTCCACACTTTTGAGTTGGCTAGCCATACTTGAAACAACCATAATGGCTGTGACAAGACCTACACCTAGAGATAGGGGCACCCATATCCAACTTAGCGGTTCCTTAGGAAGATTCCCTTTGTCATAAGGTTTATCTGTCTTAGCCTGCGTTAAGAACTTATCGCTCAGTTCTGCAAAACTGCTAAATGCTTGCTCATATTCTCCGTTGCTTAGTTTCGGAACAAACCGATCAGACATATATTCTAAACCTGCATCTGTAAATGCTCGAATCGCATAACCTGTTGTGGTGATATGCCAATCCCGTTCTTTCATACTTAACAACAACAATAAACCACTATAGTCCTCACCCTGACCATAACCATTATAGTCAAAATAATCATCTGCAAAGGCTTCTGGTGTCTTCCCTCCCAGATCCCTGACAGTCACAATAACAAGGTCACATTTCTGCCGCTCACTAATCTCATCAAGTTTACTTAATAAATCTTTTTCTTCTGCATCACTCAATAAATCCGCTTCATCCACGAGACGCTTCAGGGGTCCAAACTTAGCAGCAATAGCAGTCAAACTACGGTGGGCACTATCATACCAACTACTATTGCTATGATAAACGCCTTTGATAAAGGTATCCCAAAAATCTCCCAGAAGCTCTTTTGCTTTTCCCTTGTAGCAGATAGTTCTATAATCTTTAGACTTCCCTATTATCAGAAGAATAGCATCTTCCTTCCCTTTCTTGAAGAAATCCGTTGTATATTGAGTTACATCATCATAAGAGTCAGCAATGAGCAGATAAGATTTGAACTGATGCTCTTTGTAAATAGCTTGTGCTTCTTCTTCTAGTTTGCTTTTCTCATTGGATGATAGGAGGCCGGCCTCATCATAAATTAAAGTTTGACTTGACATGTCAGCTGACACAATACCAATCAAGGTAAAAGCGAGAAAAACCGCAAGAAGGAATGACAGTAGTTTTTTCATCATATCTTCCTCCTTACATTAGATAAATCAACCAAACGATGCCATAGCAAACAATAAAAGTAAGTATTGCAATCGTCATAAAATAGCGCCAGTAGACTCGTTTATCCAAGGGAAGGTTGCCTACAAATTTTCCTGTTTGACCATTCATAGCAAAAACGTACTTTTCATTATTCCAAGTTGTGTTTAACAACCAGACTGGATAAAGGACATACTTGGTTTTGCTATTTTTAAACTCAACATGGCTACTTTCTGGAGTTACCATTGTAAAGCCTTTAACTGTTTCCGCAAATCTATCTTCAGTACTCCTTTTAGCCCGTTTATTAGCGTGGGTAATACTTTCTTCTGCCGTCACATCATAACGCTCGGCCAAATAACCTGCTAAATAGGCTGTTTGAAAGTCAACTGCTTTTGAAACATCAAAAGGTTCAATGGATTCCATCAAGGTATTGTCCATACTTTTAGAACCGTCAACAGGTAGATGAGAAAAGGCTAACTGACCAGAACGAAGGACAGAGTAAAATTCAGTTTGGGTGTAATTGTAATCTTTGTCACTCCAAGTCGTTATCCTAGTTGCTTTGTACTTAATATCCGCATCCGCTTCTGTATTAAATAACCAAAATGGTACGTAAACACCCTTTACTTCATCAATATGGTTCTGATCCTTAAAAATTTTTGGCAATAAACGCTTGCCGAGAAGGTGCTTGTTAAGCGCTTCTCTGGCAGCTTTTTTATCCAGTTTAAACGGAATAACCAACTCTGGTTTCAAATCACCTACCAGACGTTCCTTGAGAACAACTGGATTATCACAATAAGGGCAAGTTGTCGCAGCAGTATTTTCATCAGCAATCAATTGTCCACCACAGGAATTGCAAATAAAGACGTTCAGCTGTTCATCATCCTCTTGCCATTCTGTAGCAGAATCCGTTGCTAGAGATGGCTCTGAAACAGACTGGGCTTCATCCAAATGCTCGTCCATGTGCTTGAGACTCTCCATTTCGTACTCAGAGTCACAATAAGGGCACTTCATTTTTTGGATTTTCGTATCAAAGGCTAAAGCACCACCACAACAAGGACATTTGTATTCTAAATTATCAGCCATGTCATCATCTCCTCTCCCGACACTAAGCCAATCTAGAGTTGTCTTGTTCTAAAACGTTGACCCGCATTCAGGACAGAATTTTGGTGCCTGGCCAGAATCTGGAACTTTCCAACCACAGTTACTACAATGTTTTGCCTGATGAACTATCGGTTTTGGACTGCCACAATTTGAACAGAATTTACCTGTATTTACCGTGCCACATGAACAAGTCCAGCTATTGTCCACTGGTTTCGGACTGCCACACTCTGGGCAGAACTTCCCCATAGCCTCATGGCCATTTGGACAGATCCACTTATTGACATTCGGAGTGCTTGGTGGTGCTTGATTTTCTGTTTGTGCTTGGTTAACAGCCTGTTCTTGTCCCATAGCAAAGAGATTTTGTGCATTCATGCCACCGCCTGCATTGGCTGCCATGCCAAAGCCCATAAAGCCAGTCATAGCTCCTGCTTCATTACTTGCGGCTGCCTTCATAGCATCTGCCTGTGCTCCAACCAAGGTTGCGGCTGCCATAGTCGGATCTTTCATAATAGCAGTACGTTGAGCCTGCTTAATCATTTCGGCATCTTCTTCTGGAAGAGTAACAGAACCGAGTGCAATGCTAATGACTTTAAGACCACGAAGTTGACCCCATTTTTCTGAGAGAGTTTCATTGAGGGCATTTTCTAATTCTGTATTGTGACTGACAATTTGATTCGGTCTCAATTCCATATCAGATAACTTAGCAAATGAAGGTTGCAAGGCGCTGATAAATTCAGTTTTCAACTGTGAGTCAATTTCTTCACGCAAATACTCTCTTTCAACATTTCCACAAACATTTGTATAAAACAAAAGCGGGTCAACGATCTTATAAGAATAAACCCCTGAGCATCGAACAGAAACGTCAAGGTCTAAACCAATCTTAGAATCTACCACACGAAACGGAATTGGATTTGGTGTACCGAATTTATTATCAATTAATTCTTTTGTATTAAAATAATAAACACGCTGATCTTTGCCAGTATCACCACCATAAGTGAAACGTTTCCCAATTTGTTTGAAAGTATCCTTGATAGAATCTCCAAGATTTCCTGTAAAAATACTTGGCTCGCTAGAAGTATCATAAGTAAACTGACCTGGCTCTGCACAAACTTCTACAACCTTACCTTGCTCAACAATCATCATACACTGACCATCAGCCACTGCAATACCTGAACCATTGGAAATAATATTATCACTGCCCTTAGTATTGGATGATCGACCAGAGACCCGCTTTTGCCCCTTGACAACCATAACAGATTTGTCCATAGACTCACAATAGAAAAATTCTTTCCATTGATCGGCTAATGAACCACCTACAGCTCCTATACCTGCTCTAATAAGTCCCATAATGCGCCTCTTTTCTTTTTATCAGTGAGCCATTAATACCTCACTTGCCTACCGCCTTTCTATTTAAATAATCCTTTCCACCTCCCATTCATTGTGATTACTGGTATGAGCAATTCTAGGCATATCGACTATTAAAAATATTGTTGACAACTAATCAATTATAACTCAAAAAAGCCCACTTAAACCCCGACTGCAAGTAGCAAAACATGCGAAGGGAGTCTAAATGAGCCACTTACAGTATAATTCTAGCTGTCATCAGCTACAACTCTCAGCAAGCTAACAAGGAGAGTGTAGAAAGCGAAAGAACGACGTTAAATGGATAATTCTAATATTTATATGATGATGGTGAGGCTCTATCAGCTTGTTTTCAGTAGACAAACTACTCGTAAAACCTCTTAAACAGTATCTTGAACTTTTAAGCACTCAAATACCACTTAGTCTCTATATATTATGAGTTACATTAAGCAAATGGTAATCTATGTAAATCAGGATCTCCTAATGATAAATCCCACTAATAAACCACCTTACCTCAAACTCACTTTAAAATGTAACCGTTACCAATTTCTATCTTTATTTTACCTTTTTTTCTAGGATTTTGCATGTTCTATACTGAATTTTTTAAATTTTTAGACGATTGTTTTCGTTATGTCTAATTAATTCTCAGAAATCACTATATATAAAAACATGTGAAAGGATAGCCGTTTAGGATCTACCCAGCTTAATAATATTCACCCTGACGGTAGTCCCATGAGTTAAAGGTATCTGACAAATGCATCATGATTTTATCAATGTCAAGCCCTTTACGGATAACGACTGGTGCTGGTGAGATTGAACGATCTCCTCCTTGTTCTGGGATGAGTTTGCCGTCTTTATCGACCATAGAGACCATCACACCTTGCTCATAGCGAGTTTCGATTGTTTTATCCGGTTGGATAGAAGCAACGTAGTCGTCTGCTTCGATGACAAGGTCCACTGCTCCTTCGATCCGTTCTCCGATTCCTTCTACCTTACCACGATTTCCTTTTCCAGATGGGTTGGCAGATGAGGCATAAACCATCTTGCCTTCTTCCCAAAGTTTGGTAGCTAATTGTTCACCAGCTTTACCAAACTTGATGACAAAACAGCTAGTACCACGCACGTCAGTCATAAGTTCTTCACGGCCATCACCGTATGCTTTGAGTTTCTCAAAGGCTTCTGGTTTCCAAGGAAGGATACAACCTAGGAGAATGTCTTCGTCCCAATGTTTTTGGTAGAAGGCTTCAATTTCTGGGTTGAGTTGTGCTAAAGCGCGAAGCTCGTCCATGCTACCACAGAGAACGACACCTGGTTTGTTACGGTTACGTTCTTTGGCTTCAAATTTGCGTTCAAGTCCTGCCTTGTCGCTAGTCATGATAATGTAACCAACTTTTGTAGGGCAAACAATGCACCCGCCCTCACCTTTTAAAATGTCATAGCCTTCTTGAGAAAGTGTTCCGTTCCATTGAATGTGTTTTGTCATAGTTCTATAGTTCCTTTTCTATTTTTTCTAGTCCTGCCAATAGGCTGGGCGTTGTTTTTCATAGGCAGCAATCAAATCTTCATACTGCAACGTAATACCGATATCATCCAAACCATTTAAAAGCTTGTGTTTCCACTCGCTGTCGATCTCAAAGGAGAATTCTCCAACTGGTGAAATGATTTTTTGCTGTTCCAAGTCCACAGTTACCTGATCAGTCGGTTTAAGTTGGGCTAGTTTCTCTCTAACCTCTCTAGGCTGAACAATGGGCAACATGCCATTATTGAGTTCATTATTGTAATGAATATCACCGAAAGATCCTGCAATCACGACCTTAAAACCATAGTCAGCTAGAGCCCATGCTGCGTGTTCCCTCGAAGACCCTGCGCCAAAGTTATCCCCTGAGATGAGAATACTGGCTTTGCGATATTCAGGTCGGTTAAAGACAAAATCTGGATCCTCGGTGTAGTTATCGTCCAGATAACGCCAAGCATACATGAGGTACTTACCAAAGCCTTTTTTATCAATCAACTTGAGAAACTGCTTGGGGAGTATTTGGTCGGTGTCGATGTTATCATTCATGAGAGGAACGGTGGTTCCCGTATAAACTGTAAATTTCTCCATATCCTCTCCTTACTGGGCTTCTGGCATCTGCCGAACATCTACGAAACGCCCTGCGATAGCTGCCGCAGCTGCCATGGCTGGACTGCAGAGATGGGTCTTAGCACCAAAGCCCTGTCTATCTTCAAAGTTACGGTTACTAGTTGAGGCGCAGTGGACCCCATCAGGCACCTTGTCCGGATTCATCCCTAAGCACATAGAGCAACCTGGGTCTCTCCACTCAAAGCCAGCGTCTAGGAAAACCTTGTCCAAGCCCAACTTCTCAGCAGCTCGTTTCACAGGACGAGAGCCTGGAACCACGATAGCCGTTAAGTTGGGAGCTATTTTCTTCCCTTTGACAAATCGCGCAGCCAGTTGCAAGTCACTGAGCCGAGCATTGGTACAAGACCCGATAAAAATATATCCTAGTTCAATATCCTCTGGCTTTTGACCAGGCTCCAAGTTCATGTAATGATAAGCTCGTTCATCATTCATATCCTTAATTTCTGGGAAGCTACTGTCAAAGTCAACGCCCATAGCAGGATTGGTTCCCCAAGTCACCATGGGAGCCAAGTCTGAGACATCCATCTGGATAACCTTATCATAGACAGCATCCTCATCACTGACAAGAGTTTTCCAGTCAGCAACTGCCTCCTCGAAAGCTTCGGGAACACATTCCCGTCCCTTGAGGTAGTCATAGGTAGTCTGGTCTGGATTCATAATTCCCATCTTGGAGCCAAACTCGATGGACATATTGCAGATGGTCATTCTCTCTTCCATGGTCAGTGCATCAATCGCTTGCCCACGATATTCCACCACATATCCTACACCACAGGCAACGCCATACTTGGCAATTAAGGCGAGAATGTAATCCTTAGAGTAAACTCCTTTTTGAGGAACACCAGTGAATTCTACCAGCATTTTCTTAGGTTTAACTTGCCAGAGTGTCTGGGTAGCAAAGACATGCTCGACCTCACTGGTCCCAATCCCAAAAGCGATAGCTCCGAAAGCTCCGTGAGTAGCTGTATGACTGTCTCCACAGACGATGAATTTTCCTGGTTGCGTCCGTCCTGTTTCTGGACCAACCATGTGAACGATTCCCTGCTTTTCAGACCCGTGGGCCGCATGTTCAATCCCAAACTCCTCAACATTTTCAGCGAGCTTATCAATTTGAGCCTTAGAAATAACATCTCGAATATCGTAGATATTGACCGTTGGTACATTGTGGTCAAAGGTTCCAAATGTCAAGTCGGGCCGTCTCAATCTGCGCCCCGCATCTCGTAATCCTTGAAAAGCTTGGGGACTGGTCACTTCATGAATATAGTGCTGATCCACATACATGAGTTGGGGTTGTCCTTCTTCTCCTGTGATGACATGACGGTCCCATAATTTATCAAAAATCGATTTTCCTGCCATCCATTACCTCCAAATAAAATATAAGGCTACTAGTGTGGTCACCATCCCAAGAAACCAAACCGTTTTAAAATACCATTTTCTAGTCTTGTGGTGAAAGGTGATTCCTGCCAACCAGGCACCAAAACCACCACAAGTAAGGGCTAAAATGAGTAAGATTTTCTCTGGTACGCGCCAAGCACCTCTTCTTGCCTTGGATTTGTCAATGCCATAAATCAAGAAAATCAGCAAATTCCAAATCAAGAGGGCAAGCGTTATTCCTTCATTTATCTTCATAATCTTTCAATGATGGCTTCTGTCATTTCCTTGGTCGAAGCCTGTCCTCCAATATCTCTTGTTAAAATGCCAGCCACTAAACTAGCTTCAACAGCACGCTCGATACGCTCTGCATCCTCATAACGTCCAAAACTGTCTCTCAGCATCATGGCAACTGACAAAATCATAGAGATAGGATTGGCAATTCCTTGACCTGCAATATCAGGCGCTGAACCATGAATAGGCTCATAAAGACTTGGCCCCTTTTCAGAATGACTGGCTGATGGCATAACACCAAGAGTGCCTGATAGAACGCTTGATTCATCAGATAAGATATCTCCGAAAAGATTCTCTGTCACGATGACATCAAACTTGGCAGGATTGGTAATCATGAGCATAGCAGCTGAGTCCACCAACTGGTGTTCCAAGGCCACATCTGGGAAATCTTGCGCGACTTCCTCAGCTACTCTGCGCCAGAGTTTTGATGTTGCTAGAACATTTTGCTTATCGATACTAGTAACGATTTTTCTACGACTTCTTGCGATTTCAAATGCCTTGCGAATGATCCGCTCTACTTCCTCATAGCTGTAGTCGTTGATATCACGAGCTTTTCGCTCTTCAAGAATATGATCTCCAAAGTAAATCCCACCTGTCAACTCACGCACCACGACAAAGTCAACACCAGCAATTCGTTCTGGTTTAAGCGGTGATAAATGCTTGAGACTGTCAAAAATCTTAACAGGGCGAATATTGGCATAGAGATTGAGTTCCTTACGAAGAACCAGCAAGCCTTGTTCAGGCCGAACCGATGCTCCATCATACTGAGGACTACCGATAGCCGCAAGGAGAATAGCATCTGCTTCTCTACATGCCTTGAGGGTTTCATCAGGTAAGGGATGCCCTGCAGCATCAATACCCGCACCTCCAAAGGGGCGTCTGTCTATCTCATAGTTAAATCCTGTTTTTGAAGCTAGAGCTTCCAGAACCGCTAAACCAGCTTCCATGATTTCTGGACCGATTCCATCCCCTGCTAGAGCTACTATTTTCTTTGTCATAGCCTTCTCCTTTACACACTAGGCATGTCTCGGTAGGAAACGCTATGCCCCATCTCACCTGCATTCTCTTTTTGAACAAAAGTATTGGCATTGATATAAGCAATAGCCGAAGCCTTCAATACATCGAAATCAAGACCTGCTGCGTTAAAGATGGTCTCTGTATCTCTGTTTTCAACAGTGACCAAGACACGAGCTTGGGCATCAATTCCATCTGTTACCGCATCGATGGTATAGGACACCAAGCGGACAGATTGGTTAAAGAACTTATCGATAGCGTTAAAGATCGCTTCAACGGAACCTTGCCCTGTCGCATTAAATTCAACTTTTTCACCATCCATATTGGCTAGGCTAACGAGCGCTTCAATGTCATTGTCTGCATGGGTTTGAAGTTGCAAATCATCAAAGTGGAAGCCTTCTGGATTTTCAACCATGGTTCCAGCTACCAGAGCTCGAATATCTGCATCCGTGATTTCTTGCTTTTTATCAGCCAACGCCTTGAACTTAGCAAAGAGTGGTTTGATATCTTCTTCAGTAAAGTCTAGGGCCAAATCTCTTAATTTTTCTACAAAGGCATGGCGACCGGACAATTTTCCAAGCGGAAGACTGTTACTCTTCACACCAACCAATTCAGGTGTAATGATTTCATAGGTAAGAGGATTTTTAAGAACTCCATCTTGGTGAATGCCAGACTCGTGAGAAAAGGCATTCCCACCGACCACCGCTTTATTTTTAGGAACAGGAATACCTGAGAAGCGAGAAACCATTTCTGAAGTATTCATTGTTTCATCCAAAACAATATCACTAGTTGCTTGGAAGAAATCCTCACGAATCTTCAAAGCAACAGCTACTTCTTCAAGAGCAACATTACCTGCGCGTTCACCGATACCATTAATAGTTCCCTGGACACGTCCAGCACCATGTTTAATTGCTGTCAAAGTATTTGCAGTTGCCATACCGAGATCATCGTGACAGTGGACACCAAAGACAACTTTATGATCTGATTTAATATTTTCAGTCAAGTAATCAAAGATACGTGCAAACTCTTCTGGAGTCGTAAAGCCAACTGTGTCAGGGATATTGATATAAGACGCACCTGCATCGACCGCTGTTTGAACGACTTGTAAGAGGAAATCCAACTCTGTTCTAGTCGCATCTTCAGGAGAGAACTCGACAACCTCAAACTTAGAACGTGCATAAGAAACATGCTCCTTAATAGCTTCTAAAATCTCTTCCTTGCTCTTATTGAGTTTATACTTGCGGTGAATCGGACTGGTAGCGATAAAGACATGAATCTGTGGATACTTGGCATCCTTAAGCGCCTCATAACAAGCATCAATATCAGATTTTACAGAACGAGCTAATCCTGTCACTGCTGTTTTTTTCATGGCTCTAGCAATTTTTTGAACGGCTATAAATGAATCTGGACTAGCAGCCGGAAAACCAGCTTCAATTACAGAAACTCCCCATTTCTCCAACTGTCTTGCAATGGAAACTTTTTCCTTTATTGAGAAGTTAACACCAGGTGTTTGTTCCCCATCACGAAGACTTGTATCAAAAAATTCAACTGTTCGCATAAGATTTCCCCTTTTCCAAATGTGGTTTTAAAAAAAACATCTCGCTTAGAAGCCCAAGCGAGATGTTGATTTACTCCCGCTTGGTAAGCCAAACAGGACTAATGCTTTTGCACTAGCCCGAGTACCTCAACAACAAAGCAAATTGATTAAACTTAGCTGTTTTCATGTTTGACTTTCTCCTTCGTTTGATGTCTTGTTTAGTATTTTAGCATAGCCAAAAACACTTGTCAAGAAAAAATCCATTATTTTCTGAAAATTTCTTCAGTAAAGAATATTTTGCTAATTGAAAGTATTTGAAAACTCAAGTGGATTTCCTTATTTTTTCACAGTCAAATTCCAACTTCTTTCGATGAGTTCTAACACTTCTTCATCTTGCAAACTATCATCAAGCGCCAGACTAAGCCAGTAGCGTTTGTTCATATGAAAGGCTGGGTAAATTCCCTTTTGCGAAAGCAAGTCAGCTACTTGGTCATGTTTGAGGTTGACTGCTTCCACTAGCCCTTCTCTCCCCTTATCTAGCCTATCCCATGGAATTCTCATTAAAACAGCATACCACTTTTGATTGCCCTCATGGCGCAATACAGCTGTATTAGGAGATTTCTCCCAAAGATATTCCAACTGATTGCTATATTTTTCCTGAACTTGAGCCATGATACGCTTAGTCTGAGGGCAGATAAAATCCTGTACATCAAAGCAATCCTTCCGAATCTGGTAAAGAATCTCCAAACAAGCCTCACGGACACTTCCTACAAAACTTCCCCGCATACTTTCCATATGTACTTGGTGATAGAGGTCGCCCGTTTCCTGGTCAAATACTTGAAAACTCACATTATCTGCTGTGATGGACACAGTCATGGCAAAGTCTCCATCCAAAATCTGGCACCTGTAGCTCCAGACTCCCCCATTTTCTACAAAACCATAGGCATGAGCTTTTTCTTTATTAAACTGATAGGAGTTAAAAATTTCAAACATAAGTGAAAACTGCTACCAAAAGCTAGCAGTTCCTTTCTATTTTTTAAAAGACAACCTTAGTTCCATGCAATTGTGTCACACCCAGCTGGTCGATAAAGGTTTGACGGTTGTCCAAGTCAATCCCTCCACCTGGTAAGATTTCAATTTTACCTTTAGCATGTTCCAAAATTCTGTGATAATGAGCAAAACGTTTCTCTAACGAGTCCCCAGACACACCAGCACGAGTTAAGATACGAGTGACACCGGCTTGGCTGAGCCAGTCAATGGCTTCCAACTGGTCTTCATCACTCAATTCATCAAAGGCCATGTGAAAGACAATTTCCATTCCTTTAGATGCGGCAATCAACTTCTCAAGATTAGCCTTATCCAACTTTTTATCAGAAGTTAATGCCCCAAAAACAACCCCTTGACTTCCAGCCTGAGCAGTCAAACGAATGTCTTCTAGCATGATAGCAATTTCAAGATCAGTATAAACAAAGTCGCCACCACGGGGACGAATCATGGTCATGATGGTCGTATCGTAGTTAGCTGCCAGTTCAACCGCTGCCTTAGTCACTCCATAGCTAGGTGTTGTTCCTCCTACCGCTAGATTGTCACAAAGTTCGATTCGACGAGCTCCAGCCTGCATCGCTTTTTCAAGCAAGGTTACATTTTCAGCACAAAATTCGTAAATCATTTGATTCTCCTTGATGTTTTCTTTAAATTTATTATATCATATTATTCTGAATATGCTTTCATTTTTATCAAGGCAAATAACTACTATTTTAACTATTCTTTGTCAGGAATGACTTTAAAGAGATAGTAGGTGATAAAGACAGTCAAGGCTCCCAGACCAATTTTGACTGGTAAAAGAGGGGCAAAATAGATGGAAATTCCCATCAAAATGTAGATAGATACGATGATTTTTTTCTTGCGTTCACGCGCTATAGACTTGGTTTCCCGAAAATCAGCTACATAGGTCTGATAAAGCTTGGTATGATAAAGCCAGTCTTCAAAACGCTTAGAGGATTTTGAAAAGCAAGCGATAGACAGCAAAAGAAAGGGAGTTGTTGGTAAGAGTGGCAGGACAACACCTACAAGAGCTAGAGCCAAAGAAATAAAACCAATACAGAAATAAATAATGCGCATAACTTCTCCTAGATAAATTACTCTTCCTCTAGTTTCGCATACAATGAGGAAATTTGTCAAGCTTCAAGTAAAAAGAGCCTGAAATTCATTTTCAGGACTCTGCATTTTATTTAATTTTTTCCTCTTCGTAGTCGCCATTACTACATACAACCTGCTTGCCACCACCACGGACTTTTTTCTCCACAAGGAAGTGTCCGCATTTTGGACAGTCACGGCCAATTGGTTTGTCCCAGGAAGTAAACTCACATTCTGGATAGCGATTGCAACCATAGAAGATACGATTGCGCTTGGTTTTGCGTTCGATGATTTGTCCTTGATGACAGCTTGGACACTCGACACCAATCTCTTTGACAATCGCCTGTGTATGACGGCAGTCTGGGAAATTACTGCAAGCATAGAATTTACCAAAACGACCGAGCTTAATCACCATCGGACTGCCACAAACTTCACAGTCAAATCCAGCTGGCTCATCCTTGATCTGGATTTTTTCCATTTCGGATTCAGCCTTGGCTACCTCTTTAGAGAATGGTTTATAAAACTCATCAATGACACGTTGCCACTGCTCTTTACCAACTTCGACATCATCCAGTTTTCCTTCCATCTCAGCTGTGAAGGTCACGTTTACGATATCTGGGAAATATTCAACAATGAGTTTATTGACAATTTCTCCCAACTCTGTTGGCTCAAAACGTTTTGCTGCCAAACGAACATAGTAACGTTTTTGGATGGTTTCAATGGTCGGAGCATAGGTTGACGGACGTCCAACTCCATTTTCTTCCAAGGTCTTAATAAGGGTCGCTTCTGAATAGCGAGCAGGTGGTTGGGTGAAATGTTGTTCTGGCTTGCTATTGACCTGCTTGACCACATCTCCAACAGCCATGTCTGGTAACATCTTGTTCTTGTCAGAGTCATTGTAGATAGCAAGATAACCATCAAACTTAACTTGACTACCATTTGCCGCGAATTGGACTCCATTTTGAGAGAGTTTGACAGCCATGGTATCAAAGATAGCGCCTGTCATCTGGCTAGCCACAAAACGGTTCCAGATAAGGGTATAGAGCTTGAGCTGGTCTTTGTCCAAGTACTTAGCGATGCTTTCAGGTGTGTTAAAGACACTAGATGGACGAATGGCTTCGTGGGCATCCTGAGCACCTGAGGCATTCTTGACCTTGCTACCATGCTTGGAATACTTGCTACCAAAACGGTCGTTAATGTAGCTTGCCGCTTCATTCTGAGCCACAGGACTGATACGAGTCGAGTCTGTACGCATATAGGTAATCAAACCTTGCACACCTGATCCAATATTGATCCCTTCATAGAGCTGCTGAGCCACCATCATGGTCTTTCGAGTACGGAAATTAATTTTGTTAGCCGCATCCATCTGCATGGTTGAAGTCGTATAAGGTAGGGGCGCATTGCGTTTGCGTTCTTTCTTATCTACCTGGTCTACTGTAAAATCTTTACTAGTCAAATGGGACAAGACTTCTTTGACTTCTTCATTGGTGGTCAATTTCATCTTTTTGCCATTCATACCATAGAAAGAAGCCTGAAATTGCTTGGTTCCCTTTTTAAAGACACCATCAATTGTCCAGTATTCTTCTGGTTGAAAGGCATTGATTTCATTTTCACGGTCAATGATGAGCTTAAGGGCAACAGACTGCACGCGTCCTGCCGATAAGCCCTTCTTGACCTTTTTCCACAAAATTGGCGAAATCGAATACCCTACCAAGCGGTCTAAGACACGACGAGCCTGTTGGGCGTCGACCAAGTCCATATCAATCTTGCGAGGTTCTTTAAAGGCATTTTTTACTGCGTCCTTGGTGATTTCATTAAAGACCACACGGTTGGCATCATTCTCATCCAAATCAAGGATATGAGCCAAATGCCAGGAAATCGCTTCTCCTTCACGGTCCGGGTCACTTGCTAGAAAGACTTTATTGGCCTTTTTAGCTTCTTTTTTCAGATCATTGATGAGAGGACCTTTTCCTCTAATATTGATATACTGCGGTTCATAGTTATTTTCAATGTCGACTGACATACTGGATTTCTTCAAATCACGGATATGCCCGACACTGGCTAAAACCTTGTAATTTCGGCCTAGATATTTCTCAATCGTTTTCGCCTTTGCAGGCGACTCCACGATAACTAGATTTTTTTTAACTGTTGATTTTTTCTTCTTTGTTGCCGTAGCCACACTATCACACCTTTTCAAAGTAATAAACTTTATAAAGTGTAAACCATTTTTAAAGACCTGTCAAGACTTAACTCCTATAGTATAGAAGAAAAGTTTATCTGAGTGAACTATTTCTCCTTAAAATTCAAACTCAGCCAGTACATCTTGACCGCTTGTAACCAGTTTTGCTCCCTCTTGGATTAGGTGGTGACAGCCATCTGAATGGCCATCAATAATGTTCCCTGGAATGGCAAAAACATCGCGTCCTTCTTCCATGGCACGCTCACAGGTGATGAGACTGCCTGAACGCATTCTTGCCTCTGCTACAATAACCCCACGACACAGTCCTGCTATGATACGATTTCGAGCTGGAAAATGAAATTTCAGAGGTTGCTCGCCAGGTCCATATTCACTGAGAACCAGATGGTCATTGCCAATGTACTCCTGCAATCGTTTATTGGCTTTAGGATAAAACACATCCAATCCTGTTCCAATCACAGCAATCGTTTTTCCACCATTCTGGAGTGCAGCCATGTGGGCAGCCGTATCAATCCCTTTAGCCAAACCACTGACCACGATTAACTCGTTTTCCAAACCTTGAATGACTCTCTGAACCGACTTTGCACCCTGACTAGAACATGAACGACTCCCTACAACAGCAACCTTTGGAAACTTCAGCAAGTCTAGATTTCCCTTATAAAACAAGAGTGCTGGAGCATCGTAAATCTCACTCAAATCCCAAGGATAACAGTCGTCAAGAATAGAAAAGGATGGAAATTTCTGAAACTCCTTCTCCAACTGCGCATCATCTATCTGGAAATAGCGTTCCATAAAGACAGCGGGATTTCTGCAACCAGAGATTTCTGCAATATCACCTAGCAGGAGCTCCTGATCTATAGTCTCGTCATATTCAAGAACAGTTAAAATTTGTTGATTGGTCAGCCCAGCTTTTCTCAATTTGTAAATCTCATAGTTTGTGATCTTCATATACAACTCCATTTCTTTTTCTACTCATCTATCTATTCGTAAAAAAAATAAAAAAGAAGACATGATAAACTGATTTTTGTATTTATCCAACTTTCGTATGTGATAACTTGGTTCATCAAAAACACAAAAAACTCTTGAAAAATCTTCAAGAGTTTTGTTTTTTATTTCTATTCTTCATCCATGCTCAAGACGCTAAGGAAGGCTTCTTGTGGGACTTCTACTGATCCGATAGCTTTCATGCGTTTCTTACCAGCTTTTTGTTTTTCAAGGAGTTTGCGTTTACGAGAAACGTCACCTCCGTAACACTTGGCAAGTACGTTCTTACGAAGGGCTTTGATATCAGTACGAGCCACGATTTTGTGTCCAATAGCTGCTTGGATTGGTACTTCAAATTGTTGACGAGGGATGATTTTTTTAAGCTTATCAACGATGAGTTTTCCACGTTCGTAGGCAAAGTCCTTGTGAACGATAAAGCTGAGGGCATCGACCTTGTCTCCATTGAGAAGGATATCCATTTTGACTAGCTTAGATGGGCGGTACTCTGACAATTCGTAGTCAAAGCTTGCATAACCACGCGTTGAAGACTTGAGCTTATCAAAAAAGTCAAAGACGATTTCAGCAAGCGGAATTTGATAGATAACATTGACACGATTGTCATCAATATAATCCATGGTCACAAAGTCTCCACGTTTGCGTTGAGCCAATTCCATTACTGCACCAACAAACTCCTGTGGTACCATGATTTGCGCTTTAACATAAGGTTCTTCAATGGTCGCGATCTTAGTTGGGTCTGGGAACTCAGATGGGTTAGACACATCCATTGACTCACCGTCAGTTTGGTTAACCTTATAGATAACTGACGGAGCTGTCATGATGAGGTCAATGTTGAACTCAC
This sequence comes from bacterium, assembly GCA_905221265.1. Lineage (GTDB taxonomy): Bacteria > Bacillota > Bacilli > Lactobacillales > Streptococcaceae > Streptococcus. Next base: position 54,242 of record CAJNCQ010000001.1, read on the forward strand.
GCTCTAAACGCTCTTGGATAACATCCATATGGAGAAGTCCAAGGAATCCACAACGGAAACCAAATCCCAGCGCCTGCGATGTTTCTGGTTCAAATTGAAGACTCGCATCGTTGAGCTGCAATTTTTCAAGGGCTTCACGAAGGTCATTGTACTTGTTTGACTCGATTGGATAAAGACCCGCAAAGACCATAGGATTCATTTGCTTGTAGCCTTCTAGTGGTTCTGCTGCAGGATTGCTTGCTAGGGTCACTGTATCTCCGACACGCGTGTCTTGAACCGTCTTGATAGAAGCCGCAATATAACCAACGTCACCAGTCGCTAGGAAATCACGCCCGACTGCTTTCGGTGTGAAAATTCCAACCTCAGTCACATCAAAGGTCTTGCCATTGCTCATGAGCTGAATCTTATCACCAGGTTTGACTACCCCATCCATGACACGCACTTGGAGGATAACTCCACGGTAAGCATCGTAAACTGAGTCAAAAATTAAGGCTTTGAGTGGTGCTTTAACATCACCTGTTGGCGCTGGCACTTTTTCTACGATTTGCTCAAGAATCTCTTCGATCCCAATACCAGCTTTAGCTGAAGCTAAGACTGCTTCACTGGCATCCAGTCCAATAACATCTTCAATCTCTGTACGCACACGCTCTGGATCCGCAGCTGGTAGGTCAATCTTGTTAATGACGGGCAGAATTTCCAAATCATTATCCAATGCTAGATAAACGTTGGCAAGTGTTTGAGCTTCAATCCCTTGGGCCGCATCAACCACCAAAATTGCTCCTTCACAGGCAGCTAGCGAACGCGACACTTCATAGGTAAAGTCCACGTGTCCAGGCGTGTCAATCAAGTGGAAAATATAAGTTTCTCCGTCTTTCGCAGTGTAATTCAGCTCAATGGCATTGAGTTTAATGGTAATCCCACGTTCACGCTCAAGATCCATACTATCAAGAAGCTGGGCTTGCATTTCACGACTAGAAACCGTCTCAGTCGCCTCCAAAATGCGGTCTGCTAGGGTTGATTTCCCATGGTCAATATGGGCGATAATAGAGAAGTTCCGAATCTTCTCCTGTCGTTTTTTTAATTCTTCTAAGTTCATGATGCTCTTCCTTTCAGGGTATCTATTAATTATAAATTGTTTTTAACATTTTGACAAGACCATACCCTGCTAGGAGTACTAATCTTCGGCAACAAAACCATCATTTTCGATAAAGTGGTGTTCTGTCATTCCTTGGTCAGTAAAGACAATCCCATGAAGGACACCACCATAAACAGCTCCTCCATCCATGCCAATCTTGCCATCTTCCGTCATCCAAAGCTCAGCAGTACCTCGGTCTTGCTTCAGCAAACCATAAACTGGTGTATGCCCAAAGACAATGGTTTTTCCAGTATGATTTTCAGCTTCGTGGAATGGCTTTCTGAGCCAGACTTTTTTATAATCTGTAGTTTCATGCCAATCATCCAAAGTCAAATCAATACCTGCATGAACAAAGATATACTTGTCTGTCTCTACTACAAATGGCATTTGACGAATAAATTCGACCAAGTCTGCCGCTTCAGTAGCAACCCGTTTGGCATCTTCTACGCCATCAACTGGTGCATCCAAAGGACGACCTAGGATTGAGTTGATGGTTGTATCTCCACCATTGCGACTATAATGGTCATAGCTTTCTTCTGGGTTATCGAGCCAAGTCAGAAACATATACTCGTGGTTTCCTGATAGACAGATCGCTCCATGATTGTCGACCAAGTCTTTGACCATTTCTAGAACATGGCGACTGTCTTCACCTCGGTCAATCAAATCCCCCAGAAAGAGCAACTGAGTTTGACCATCCCAGGTTTTGAGCAGATCTTCTAGCATACCTGCCTTTCCGTGAACATCTCCAATTACATAATAGTCTGTCATTTATTTCTCCCTCGTTTGCAATAATTCTCTGGCTTGGGTAAGGGCAGCTTCGGTTACATTTTCCCCAGCCAACATCTTAGCTACTTCCTCTACTCGCTCTTCTAAAGTCAAGAGTCGAACCGTCGATACCGTTGAGTGCTCATCGCTAATCTTCTCAATAAAGAATTGATAATCCGCGATGGCAATTACTTGCGGAAGATGAGAAATAGCAAGAACCTGACCATGCTGGCCTATCTTATGAATCTTCTGTGCGATGGCTTGGGCCACGCGACCTGAAACTCCTGTATCCACCTCATCAAAGACAATACTGGTCTTACCTTCCTTACGAGAAAAGGCAGACTTGATAGCCAACATGAGACGGGATAATTCCCCACCGGACGCAACTTTGACCAAGGGTTTAAAGTCTTCACCAGGATTGGTTGAAATGTAAAACTCAACTGTTTCATTCCCCTCACGACTGAATTTCCCCTTGTTAAAACGAACCTGGAACTGTGCCTTCTCCATATAGAGGTCTTGCAATTCTTGCTTAATCTCTGCCTCAAGCTGCTGGGCTAATTCATGGCGGGCTGACCCTAGCTGGCCTGCCAAATCGACAAGATTAACTTCCAATTTTTTGAGCTCTGCTTCCATGTCTTCGGAAGAAAGGTTATTCCCTGTCAAGAGATTGTACTCATCCGTAATCTTGGCAAAATAAAGCAAAACATCGTCCACAGTCCCGCCGTATTTACGGGTAATAGTATTCAGAAGATCTAGGCGATTCTCAACCTGCATGAGGCGATTGCCATCAAAATCTAGATTTTCAATGATATCTTCCAAACGCTTTGTAATATCTTCTAAAACATAGTAGGTCTCTGATAGAGAACTTGAAATTTCACGGTATTCAGGGTCATATTCTTCGACACTTTCCATGTCATTCATGGCTGAACGGACATTAGCTAGGCTAGAAAACTCCTCATTGTCCAACATGGTGTAGGCATTTGTCAAGGTGTCTGCTATGTTCTTGTGATTGAGAAGTTTATCTCGTTCTTGGTTGAGAGCCAAGTCTTCACCAGCCTGCAAGTTTGCTGCTTCAATCTCTGCCATTTGAAATTCCAACATCTCAATGCGAGACTTGTGTTCCTGCTGGTTTTTCTTGACTTCCAAAACCTGCTTGCGCATTTTGCGATAGGCGTCAAAGCTTGTCTGATAGGTCTCCTTCAAGTCCAAGAAAGCTGCATCACCAAACTCATCCAACATCTGGATGTGCAGTTGAGGACGCATTAACTCCTCTTGGTCATGTTGGCCATGGATATCCACAAGGTGTTGCCCAATGGCGCGCAAGACAGAAAGATTGACCATCTGGCCATTCACGCGACTAACACTACGTCCGTTTTGGAGAATCTCACGGCGGATGATAATTTCATCCCCCAACTCCAAGCCTTGCTCTTCAAAGAGTTCTTGTAAAGAACGACTATTCTCAACAGAGAAAAGCCCTTCAATTTCAGCCTTGGGAGCACCATGACGAATAACATCTGTAGTCGCTCTAGCTCCTAACATCATGTTCATGGCATCGATGATGATCGATTTCCCAGCACCTGTTTCACCAGTTAAGACTGTCATGCCTTTTTCAAAATTGAGTGAAATCGCCTCTATAATGGCAAAGTTTTTTATCGAAATTTCAAGTAACATATAAACCTACCAATTTTTTACTTGTTCAAACATTTCCTTGGCATCTTCTTCATTTCTCAAGATGATCAAAATTGAGTTGTCATCTGCCAGACAGTTGAAAATTCTCTCTGAGAAAGTATTCATCAGCTGACTCTTGACAAAGGCAGTATTCCCAGGAATGACATCCAGATTGATCATATTTCCCATGCGCTCAGAACCTACTATGTTATTCTCAGCCAACTGCAAACTTCTTACAATTGTTTTTGGCAATTCATAGATGTATTTATTGTTCTTCAAGGGAATTTTTACGATACCCAGTTCCTTAATATCTCGTGACACCGTCGCTTGAGTGGCAGAGATACCTGCTTCCTTCAAATGCTCAACGATTTCTTCCTGAGTCCCGATTTGATAATCTGTTACAAATCTTCTAATTTTTTCAAGTCTTTCTTTTTTATTCATCTTTAAATTCTCTATGTGCTCTCTCTACAACTTTTTCTATTTCAGGGGCAACTTGGTTACTTGCTCCCTCTTCCTTTTTCAAATACGCCAAAAATTCGATGTTTCCATGTCCGCCTTGGATTGGTGAATAGTCTAATCCAAGCACTGAAAAACCTTGATCAACTGCCATAGCAGTGACAGATTCAAGGACATTCTGATGGACCTTGGCATCGCGAATGATTCCATTCTTCCCAATCTGCTCACGACCTGCTTCAAACTGGGGTTTGACAAGTGCTACCACCTGACCTTGTTCAGCCAACGCACGATGCAAGGCTGGTAAGATCAGACTAAGGGAAATGAAACTCACATCAATACTGGCAAAACTTGGTTCCTGCTCAAAGTCAGTCTTTTCAGCATAGCGGAAATTAAACTGCTCCATACTGACAACCCGTGGATCTTGACGCAATTTCCAAGCCAATTGATTGGTACCAACATCAACTGCAAAGACAAGCTTAGCACCATTCTGAAGCATGACGTCGGTAAATCCTCCAGTGGAGGCCCCAATATCAATCGTTGTCGCTCCTTCCACTGATAGATCAAAGACCTCCAGGGCCTTTTCTAGTTTCAAGCCACCCCGACTGACATACTTGAGTTTTTCACCCTTGAGTTTTAACTCAGTGTCATCTGGGATTTTCTCTCCTGGTTTGTCAAAACGCTCCCCATTAAGGACTGCTACGACTAGACCTGCCATGACACCGCGTTTAGCCTGTTCTCGCGTTTCAAACAAGCCCTGTTTATAAGCTAGTACATCCACTCTTTCCTTAGCCATTGATTCTCAAACTTTCTACTATTTTCACAATCGGCGCTGTTTCAAAGCTGACTTGCTGGGCGATTTCTTCTAATTTAGCCTCGGCTTGATCCAGAGTTTGGTTACAAAAGGAAATGGCCTCTTCCAAGCCCAACAAGGCTGGGTAGGTCGACTTTTCTGCCTGTAAATCCTTTTGCGGAGTCTTGCCGATTTCCTCAAAACTAGCTGTCACATCCAGCACATCATCTCGAACTTGAAAGGCAAGCCCAATCAATTCACCAACCGATTTCAGTTTTGCCTGCATTTCAGGAGCTAATTCTGCTATGATAGCAGCTGCTTGGAAAGGATAGGCAAGTAACTTACCTGTTTTATTGGCATGAATAGTTTGTAATTCTTCCAAAGACAAGCGCTGGTGTTCACCCTCCATGTCCAAAACCTGCCCTGCAACCATGCCCAGACTCCCTGATGCGAGGGATAAGTTGGCAATCAAGTCCACCTTGATCTGACTTGGCAAATCTGCCTGCGCTATCAAGGCATAGGGATCTAGGAATAAGGCATCTCCTGCCAATATTGCCATCGCTTCGCCAAATTTCTTGTGATTGGTCAAGCGTCCCCGACGATAATCGTCGTCATCCATAGCTGGAAGATCATCGTGAATCAAGCTCCCTGTATGAATCATTTCCAAGGCCGCAGCCACCTGCGCGTGAGCTGGTCTAATAGCGACTTGCAAGGCTTCCAGAACTTCTAGCAAGAGAAAAGGACGAATACGCTTGCCACCAGCATGAATGGAATAGAGAACGGACTCTCGCAAACTAGAGGCAAACTGCTGGTCTCCATAAAAGTCTTCCAAAGCCGACTCAACAAGAGCTAATTTTTCTTGCTTCTTCATTCAAAATCACTTTCTGTTCCGTCTTCTTGCATGACCTTAACCAAGGTCTTTTCAGCCTTGTCCAACGTCGCTTGGAGCTCTTTTGACAAGACCATTCCCTTTTGAAATGCAGTAATCGCATCTTCCAGAGCGATTTCACCATTTTCTAAACTTTGGACAATGGTCTCCAGTTCTGCTAGATTTTCCTCAAATTTCTTTTGTTTTGACATCTTTAACCTCTAATTCTACTTGACCATCTCGCATCAAAAGCGTTACTTGGTCTTTTTTCTTCAACATCTCAACAGAATCGACTACGGACTCTTCTTTTTTGACAATTGCATAGCCACGCGCCACGATTCGACTGGTATCCAGCATCAGCAGGGCTTCTGAAAGTCTCTTGACTTCAGCAACCTTGGCATCATAAACCAACGCCATTTGGCTACGTAGGAGCTTGTCCAACTGAGCAAGACGATCTTGATAGCGTTGGATTTTGGTTATAGGTGATAATTGTACCAGATGATGAGTCCTTGCTTGGACTACTTGTTTGTTATCAGAAATTCGTGTTCGCAAACTTTGTTTTAAGCGCAGTTGCAATTGATCCAAGCGTTGCAAATAGCCGTCATACAAGCGCTCTGGTTGTCTAAAGATAACAGACTGACTGCATTTTTTCAGAGCTTCTTTTTTCCTTGACAGGACATTCTGAACTGCTGTTGCCATCCGTTTTTCCTGATTTTGCAAATGAGCTAATAGATCCAACTTGGTCACAGGTGTTGCCAGTTCAGCTGCAGCTGTTGGCGTTGCAGCTCTGCGATCGGCCACAAAGTCTGCCAGGGTCACATCCGTCTCATGCCCAACACTGGAGATAACTGGCAAACGAGATTCAAAAATAGCCCGTACGACAATTTCTTCGTTAAAGGCCCAGAGATCCTCGATGGAACCTCCACCACGACCAATGATGAGAACATCTAGGTCCTCACGTTGATTGGCACGCGCAATATTTCGAGCAATTTCCTCCGCTGCTCCGTCACCTTGCACCTTGGTCGGATAGAGAAGAATATCGACACCAGGAAATCGTCTGCTGACGGTCGTGATAATATCTCGAATAACGGCTCCACTACGGCTGGTTACCACACCGATTCGCTTAGCAAACTGGGGAAGAGGTTGCTTGAATCTCTCTTGAAACAGACCTTCCTCAGTTAGTTTTTTCTTGAGTTGTTCAAACTGAATCGTGAGCGCCCCAACTCCATCAGGTTCAGCCTTCTCAATGATGATAGAGTAGCTCCCACTCGGTTCATAAACCTGAACACGCCCAATCACATTGATCTTCATTCCCTCTTCGAGGTCAAAACCTAATTTCTGATAAATCCCAGACCAGATGGTCGCTTGAATAACTGCATGGTCGTCTTTTAGGGAGAAATATTGGTGAGTAGGTCGTTTACGAAAGTTGGAAACTTGACCAGTTAAATAGACCCGTTCCAAGTAAGGGTCTTTATCAAATTTCATTTTCAGATACTTGGTCAAAGTTGTTACCGATAAATACTTTTCCATCTCCACCTACTATTCATTTTCTTGCTTTTCCTTGGGTATTATTATACCAAAAACATGCTTAAAAATCACCTTTTTCCTACTGAAACTAAAGGAAAAATAGAAAAAGGAGGCTAGGCCTCCTCATCTGATTATTTGCTGTTACGAGCTTCTTCCAAAATCTTTGCAATCTTGGTGGTCAAAAGGTCGATAGCAACGGTATTGCTGACTCCTTCAGGAATGACGATATCGGCATACCGCTTGGTCGGCTCAATAAACTGATGATACATGGGTTTGACCACACCCAAATACTGATCAATAACGCTATCTAGACTACGGCCGCGCTCTTCCATATCACGCTTGATACGACGAATAATGCGCACATCATCATCTGTATCCACAAAAATCTTGATATCCATCAAATCGCGCAGACGCTTGTCCTCCAAGACCAAAATTCCCTCAACGATAAAGACATCTTGAGGCTCCTGACGATAGGTCTTGTTGCTCCGTGTATGCTCTGTATAGTCATAAGTTGGAATGTCCACCGGACGCCCTGCCAACAATTCCTTAATCTGCTCGATCATCAAATCTGTATCAAAGGCAAATGGATGGTCATAGTTGGTTTTGACACGCTCTTCAAAGGTCAAGTGAGACTGATCCTTGTAGTATGAATCATGCTCAATCATGGAAATCTTTTCATCAGGGAAGTGCGATAAAATGGCTCTTGAAACACTGGTCTTACCACCACCAGAACCACCTGTCACTCCGATAATGATTGGTCTATTTTGCATGCTATCCTCCGTTTTTTTATCCGTCGTCTATTCTATCACATTTTTTGCAAAATTTATAGTCTGATTTTGGATAGATTATGGGTGACACAATTCTAATACTTACACCCGGTTAGACTAGCCAAAAACCTTCCTTGGTTTGTAGAAATTGTCCCTTTTTTCTAGAATAGCTAGCAATTTATCTCCTTCAAAGGCAGCCAATTCTTTGTCCGTTTGGTCTAACTCAATAAAACGACCAAAGCGCACTTCTGTAGCCTCTTCTGGACTTAGGAAAACTTTGACAAGGTCACCTGTTCCAATCTCTAGAGGATGGAGAAAGTCCAGTTGACCAGCCTCCACTTTTTCAGCAATTTCGTCCAAGGTAAGAGCATCTTCTAACTGTAAACCTGCTGCACTAGTCCGAGTCAAATGGGACATATGGGCCTCATAACCCAGCTTCTCTCCCAAGTCAACAGACAAGGTACGGATATAAGTCCCCTTACTACATTTCACACGAAAAGTGAAACGTGCGAGGTAATCCTCATAAGAAATCGGACTTGTCCGTTCAAATTGATAAATAGTCACCTGACGTTCTGGACGCTCCACTTCCTGACCTGCACGCGCATACTCATAGAGCTTGCGACCATTGACCTTGACAGCCGAATACATAGGTGGAATCTGAGTAATAGGCCCAGTCAGACTCGCAATGGCTTCATCGACAATGGTTTCATCCAAGGGAGACAAAACGGGTGTCTCTGCGACCACTTCCCCACTAGCATCCTCGGTCGTTGTGGAATAACCAAGAGTGATTTCCCCCTCATAGACCTTGCCCTCATCCTGCATAAACTCGACCATGCGGGTCGCCTTGCCAACCGCAATCGGCAAAACCCCGACCACATCTGGATCCAAGGTCCCACCATGACCAATCTTCTTGGTTCCCAAAATCTTTCTCAGTCTAAAAACCGCATCATGCGAGGTCATCCCCGCTTCTTTTTTTAAGTTGATAATACCGTTCATTTTTGCTTTCTAATTCCCTTTTCACTTTACATCAACATATTCTATCTTAGACAGATTTTAAAACTATATCAGCTCATTTTTCTAAATACTTCCTAGCTTCCTGAACATAAAAGAGTTCTGGATTTTCATGGGCGATGCTTTCAAACAAACTACGGGCACGTTCTTCATCTCCTTTTAATTGAGCGTTGAGGGCTCCGTAATAAGAAAACATGATTCGAGCTAATCGATTTTCTGGTTCCGCAGTGTCGAAGTAGTCGTTTACTTCTTGATTAAACACAATATCTTTTATGGCTTGAGTTTGGGCGATTAGTTTAGCTTTCCCACCTTTAGAATCTGGTGCCTTGGACAATTGTTCCTCAAAGAAAGCAATGTCTCGCTCATCTTGAAGATGGATGGAAACTTTTAATAGTTCATAGGTTGATATTAAAAATGTATAGTCTCTTAATCTACCCCAAATTTTTTTCAAATTATACTTGGACATATTTTCCTTGGCAGATTGAAAATCTCCTTTTAGATAAGCTACTTGACCTTGGATAAATTGATAATACTCACGATATGTTGCCCTAAAGGGCTTAATAGATTTTTCTGATTGAACCCTGAACATGTCTTCATAGAGTTTAAGATTAATAGCATCGTTTAACATTAGATAAATAACTTTGTTTAGGACAAAACGTAGATATAAACTCCAGATAGCTACAAACAACATCAGTAAAGCAAGTATTAACCCCCACCTTTTTGTTTCAGGTTGATGTTCTAAAAAAACTCCTACTGCTCCAATAGCTAGTGCTACAGCTGAACTAATTAGAATAACAGTCTCTATTTGTAAAAGAGTGTTTTCTGTCGCCCTACTTACTATTTTTTTTACTAATTTCATATGTTACTCTCTTATTTCTCGACTCCTAAATATTTCTGCGCTTCCTGTACATAGAAAAGCTCTGGATTTTCATGGGCTATGCTTTCAAACAAACTACGAGCACGAGCTTCATCTCCTTTTAGCTGGGCATTGAGAGCGCCGTAATAAGAAAACATGATTCGAGCTAGATTACTTTCTGGTTCAGTGGTGTCGAAGTAGTCATTCGCTTCTTGATTAAACACAATATCTTTTATGGCTTGGGCTTGAGCAACGAGTTTAGCCTTACCACCTTTCGAATCTGGTGCCTTGGACAATTGTTCCTCAAAGAAAGTGATAGCTGGTTCATCTTGAAGATGAATGGAAACCAACAATTGACCATAAGTTAATCTTAGGAATATGTCTGTACTAAATCTCTTCCAAACTTTTTTTAAATTAATTTTTGCAAAATTTTCCTTAGCAGCTTGAAAATCACCTTGCAGGAAACTGATTTGTCCCTTAATAAAATGAAAATTTTCCTCATAGGTTGACCTATAGGGTTTAATAGATTTCTCAGCTTGAACCTTAAACATAGCTTCATATCTCTCTAAATCTATAGAATCGTGTAACATTAGATAGATAACCTTATTGGACACAACTCGTAAATATAAAACAAGAATAAGGAATCCCAACATAAATAATATAAATATCAACGACCATAATTTTTCATTACCTTTAGATTCTAGAATCACTGCTATCACTCCCAAAGATATTCCTAAGACCGAACTAAGCTGACTAATAGTTTCTATTTGAAGTAAGACATCCTCCGTCGCTGAACTAACTATTTTTTTTACTAATTTCATATATTACTCTCTTATTTCTCTACTCCTAAATAGTTCTTAGCTTCCTGAACATAAAAGAGTTCTGAATTTTCATGAGCTATGCTTTCAAACAAACTACGGGCACGAGCTTCATCTCCTTTTAATTGGGCATTGAGAGCTCCGTAATAAGAGAACATGATTCGAGCTAACTTACTTTCTGGCTCAGTGGTGTCGAAGTAGTCGTTCGCTTCTTTATTAAACACAATATCTTTTATGGCTTGAGTTTGGGCGACTAGTTTAGCTTTGCCTCCTTTAAAATCTGGCGCCTTGGACAATTGTTCCTCAAAGAAAGCAATATCTTGCGCATCTTGAAGATGGATGGAAACTTTTAATAGCTCATAGGTTGATATTAAAAATGTATAGTCTCTTAATCTACCCCAAATTTTTTTCAAATTATACTTGGACATATTTTCCTTGGCAAATTGAAAATCTCCTTTCAGATAAGCCACTTGACCTTGGATAAATTGGCAATACTCACGATATGTTGCCCTAAAAATCTTAATGGATTTCTCGGACTGAACCCTAAACATGTCTTCATATAGCTTAAGATTAATAGAATCGTTTAACACTAGATAAATAACTTTGTTTAGGACAAAACGTAGGTATAAAACTAGACTAGCAATTAGTACTACTACTAATAATAATATTACTCCCCACTTTTTGGTATCACTTTGGAAAATTAAAAACACAGCCAACACATCCAAAACAAGTCCAATAATTGAGCTAATTTGACTAATAGTCTCAATTTGTAGAAGAATATTCTCTGTCGCCCTACTAACTATTTTTTCAATCAATTTCATAAATTACTCTCATTTCACTAATTCTAAATATTTCTTCGCTTCCTTAACATAGAAAAGCTCTGGATTTTCATGGGCGATACTTTCAAACAAACTACGAACACGAGCTTCATCTCCTTTTAGCTGAGCATTAAGAGCGCCGTAATAAGAGAACATGATTCGAGCTAGCTTATTTTCTGGTTTGGTGGTGTTGAAGTAGTCGTTTGATTTTTTATTTAAAACAAGATCCTCTATAGCTTTTATTATGTTTATTACATTCGTCTTCCTAGCAACCTGAGAATTTGTTCGAACTTTTAATGTAGCTAACATATCGATTTGGTGCGAAATTTCCTCTGTCTTATCAGCATGGATAAATGAAAGAATCTTAAAGTAAACTGTGAACAATTGGATCTCAAATTTCTTATTAAAATTTTTATCCTCAAAATTTATTCGTTCCAAATTATCAAGCGATTCTTCAAACTTTCCTTGGTAGTATAACGATTGGGCAATAGCTAGTAAACAATTTGCTTTATTAAAAAGTTGCTGAGACTTAACTGAGTGTTCAGCCACATAACGATAATAACTTATGTGCTTGTCGAAATTAATATCTGTCAAAAAGATATTATCTACAGCTAATTTAACCAGTTTATTGTTTAATGAAAGCAATGTCTCAAACCCAAAACATACTACCGTATAAGAAATGAATTTCGTAAAATTCATTTCCCCACCTTTAAATAATTCAACAACCATGCCTATAAATGCTAGAAAAACTATAGGAAATAAACAAGTGTATACTATTTTTGTCAAATTATATAATTTTGGAATTTCAAATCTAGATATTTTCAACGAGTAGTTATTTAATATTTCTTTCACCATTATCCTCCATTGTAGAACTTGAATATAAGAAGGCGCTCACAATTACTAGAATCGCTATCAAGACTCCAAAGCCAAAAGCGGTAGCAACAACTTCTTTCTCCGATTTTAATACCTGTTCTCCATGATATACCTTCCACAATCCCGTCTCATTAGTAGTTTTAACTGTTGAATAGTCTTATTATCCTGTTTGTGTACTTCAACATAAGTAACGCAAGTTACGAACTTATATCAGTTTTTTCTAAATATTTCTTCGCTTCCTGAACACAAAAGAGCTCTGGATTTTCATGGGCAATGCTTTCAAACAAACTACGTGCAAGAGCTTCATCTCCTTTTAGCTGAGCATTGAGAGCCCCGTAATAAGAAAACAGGATTCGAGCTAGCTTACTTTCTGGCTCAGTGGTGTCGAAGTAGTCGTTTGATATTTTATTGCAATAGATATCAACAATAGCCTTTAAACTCAAAATTTCTTCCTGATATTTTAAAATTTGCGATTGAACATTGCTTGTTAGTACTTCAATTTCTATCATCAATTCTCTCAATTCTAAACAATCATTCAAATGAACCGAGTTTAGAATGCTATAATACTTGATATTAAATACATAGTACAGATTTTTGGATTTTTTTAGATTACTATTTTTTATTTTATTCAGCAATTCTAAACTATCTTGGAAGTGTCCTCTATAAAAGGATACTCTTGCATTTGCCAAATATTTTGGAAGAATCTGAACATTCCTATATAAAGAATTTTTCTCAGCTCTAGCAACTATTTCTTGATACTTTGTTAAATTGATATCTTCAAATAAAATATCAATTAAAGCCTTATCAAGTAATAGTTTAGATAGAAGAATAAACAATATAAGAAGGACAAGAAATATTGTTAATACCTTTGTGTAAGTGGTCGATGAATGGTTAAAAATATAGACATAAACCATTACTGTTGAAAACACTACAAAATACAGCAAATATTTAAATATAATTTTAAGAAAAATTAATTCTATTTTATCAGCTGACCATATTCTAATAATTTCTATAGCTCTTTTCATATAAATTCCTGTTTCTAAGGTAATACTACTCCCCCTTCAGTGCTTCAAACTTCGCTTTCATAGTTGGATTTTTTCGGGTCAATTTTTTAACTGAAACATCTTCCAATTTGTTATTAGCGAGGCGAAGTTGGTTTTCAGATGTAGTAAGGAACTTCTTGACCTCTTCCATGCGTTTGATGGCCTTGTCGATTTCATCGATTGCTTTACCAAAGTTGGTCGAAGCTGAGTTGTAGTTCTTAGCAAAGGCTAGTTTAAAGGCATCCAAATCTTCCTCAAAATGCGTGATATCGATATTCTGCTCCCGAACCAAGGCCAACTCTTGCTTATATTTCAAAGAATTAAGGGCAGCGTTGCGCAAGAGTCCAATCAACTGGATAAAGAACTGGGGACGGACGACGTACATTTTCTCATATTCGTGGCTGACGTCAACAATTCCTGTATTAAAGTAATCGTTATCTGCTTCTAGCATGGTCACCAGAACCGCATATTCACAGTTCTTCTCCCGACGATCCTTGTCCAATTCCTTGTAAAAATCCGCATTCTTATGCTTCTTCTCTGTTCCATCCGCTTCATTTTTCATCTCAAACATGATGGAAATGATTTCGACACCATTTTCATCACACTCACGGAAGATAAAGTCCCCCTTAGACCCACGCGCAGAGACCTTATTATCCTTCTCAAAGTAGGCATTTGGAAAAGCAAAACTGCGGACCTTGTTAAACTCACTCTCTGCATACTGTTCCAAACTTTCCCCGATAGCTTTTGTGGATTGTTGAGCTTTAAAGTTCTTGTAAAATTCGACTTGTTCATTAGCCGCCTTGAGCTGGGCTTCGTAATTTTGTTTGACTGAAGCCAGAGACAACTCATTTTCCTTTTCTTGCAATAGGAGCTGATGTTTGACCTGATCCCGTTCTTTTTCAAGGTCAGAAAGGGTTTTTTGCAGTTGATTTTCATACTCCAAACGTAAGGTAGCCAATTGGTTTTCCAAGGCCTGAACTTCCTTGTCCTTAGCCAATAAAGCCTCATGGCTTGTCTGTTCAACCTCTTTCTTGGCCAATTCCTTCTCTGTATCAAAGTTTTGGATTTGACTCTGCAATTGCGCAATTTCTTGATCTTTTTGAGCCAGTTTAGTCTGTTGTTCATTCATAGCCTTTTGCTCAGCCAAGGCCAGCTCCTGCTTCATCCGATCGTGTAATTCCTTATCAAACTCAGCCGTTCTCACTTGGGATAAAAGTTCGGCATACTGACTCTCATTTACTGTAAAGACTTCCCCACAGTTGGGACATTTAATTTCGTTCATAACTTTCCTCTTTCTAGACTTCTGTAACCATTATATCATGCCTGAGGGAAAATCAAAAACAGCGAGTCGAAACCCACTGTTTATCTTATTTTTCTTTAAATTTTTTCCAAGGCCAAACGCAAATCTTCAATCAAATCCTCTACATTTTCAAGACCGATCGACAAGCGGATTTGGTTTGGTGTGACACCTGCTGCTTCTAGATCTTTTTCTGACAACTGACCGTGGGTGGTTGTCGCAGGATGGACAACAAGAGATTTGGCATCTGCTACGTTTGCAAGGTCAGAGAAGATTTCCAAATTATCAATCACCTTGCGTGCTTCTTCCTCTCCACCTTTGACATGGAAGGTAAAGATTGAACCCACACCTTTTGGCAAATATTTCTCAGCCAAGGCATGATAAGGACTGTCTGCTAGTTTTGGATAGTTGACTTTTTCTACCTTAGGATGGTTGACAAGGAAATCAACAATTTTCTCTGCATTTTGCACATGGCGTTCAACACGAAGTGAAAGAGTTTCAAGCCCTTGGAGCAAGAGAAAGGCATTAAATGGCGACAAGGCAGCACCTGTATCACGAAGCAATTGAACACGAACAGCGATAATAAAGGCTGCTGCACCCACATCACGAGTATAGCTCAAGTTATGGTAGCTTGGGTCTTCCTCAACAAATTGAGGGAACTTCCCTGAAGCCTCCCAGTCAAAACGACCACTATCGACAATCACTCCACCAATAGTCGTACCATGCCCACCGATAAACTTAGTTGCTGAGTGAATGGCAATATCTACACCGTGAGAGAAGACGTTAATCAAATATGGTGTGGCAAAGGTGTTGTCCGAAACGAGAGGAATCTGATGTTTATGCGCAATACCAGCCAATTTTTCCAAGTCAGGAATGTTAATCAAGGGATTCCCCAAGGTTTCAATCAAGACAAGCTTTGTATTGTCATTGATAGCTGCTTCCACTTCTTCCAAATTATCCACATCCACAAAGGTTGTTGTGATCCCATAACGAGGAAGGGTTTCCTTCAAGAGGTTGAAGGTCCCACCGTAAATAGTCGACGCAGCCACCACATGGTCACCTGCGTGAGCAAGCGCCAAAATAGTGTAGGTTACAGCAGCCATACCTGATGCTGTCGCTAGCGCTCCAACACCACCTTCAAGAGCTGCAATTCTTTCCTCAAAGGCTGCTGTTGTAGGGTTTGTGATACGAGTATAAATGTTCCCTGGTTTTCTCAAGGCAAACAAATCGGCACCTTCTTGCGTGTCATCAAAAACGAAGGATGTTGTTTGATAAATCGGTACTGCACGAGACTTAGTTGCTGGATCAACTACTTGCCCAGCATGTAATTGTAGGGTTTCAAATTTAAAATCACGAGTCATATGACGACCTCCAAATAGCTTCATTAGGGATATTGTATCATCTTGGGCTAGTCTTTTCCAATACCGTTTTTCTATATTTTGATATAAGGAACAACTATGACTAGTCTTACACATCAAACAAAAAAGCACGATTCACTCGTGCTCATTTCTTTAATCGACATAAGTATCTTCATTTTTGTTGAGGAAGGCGTATGGCAAGCCCATCAAGAGACCTCCTCCGATAAAGTTTCCGACAAAGGTTACACCCCAGTGACGAAGAATATTAGGTATGTCAAAGTTAGCAATTGAATCTGCTGCAACACTGAACTTAACAATCGCAAAAGAAGCAAAGTTCGCAGCAATGTGTTCGTTTGTTAAGAATACAAACATGTAAATTGCTGATAAGACAAGCCAAAGTTTGGCGCCACCGTCTTTCACCAAAACGAATGAAAGAATGGCAATGTTTACAAAGATATTGGCTAAAATACCTTCAAGTAAGACTAACTCATTGGAACGACCTAACTTCATCTCTACAACCCCTGAAATGAAGCTATCATGTGTTAGATTTGCATAGGCTGCCGAATGAGCAAAGCCCCAACCTGCTATCAAAGCTCCGATGAGGTTGAACAAGGTACAGTAAAGTAAAATCTCAGCTGTTTTTCTCCAAGAAATTTTTTTCAAGAAACTACCAGCTGTCAAAAACATCATATTTGAAGTTACCAGCTCAGCATTTAAGAAAACAATGTAGGCCAATCCCCAAGCAAAAACAAATGGGAAGAGAAAACGTCCACTACCTGGTGCGATCTTATTTATCAAGTCAGCCCCAACTGCGCCCGCAGCCGTACTAAATGTCATAAAAGCACCTGCAAACATGGAACGAATCGCATACTTAAACTTACTTTGGCTATAAAGACTTTCTTTCTTCTTGCAAGCAAATTCAATCTTTGAGATAAATTCTGAAGAGACCATATAAAACTCCTAAAACTTTTATTTGTGAATATTATAACACAAAGTACGCATTTTGAAAAGCCTTTCTTGTATACGTTTTCTACAAAGAAAATCAAGGCATTGGGGGAATTCCATAAATCTCTTCTTTACCCATTAACAGAAAAACATTTCAATGTTTCAAATTGATCATCCCAAAATTCAAACTCAAATAGGTGCCAGTCATCGAAGGTTTGCTCACAATAACTAACTGTTCCTTGATTGTAGTCAATGATAGGTTTCCCCAGCTTGTTCTTCACATCTTCCTCGCTGACTGCTCCATACATTTCCTTAAGATCAGCTAGCATGAAGTTGATAATTCTATTGAGATTTTCCTGATAATTTTTTGATAACAGTTCAACTTTATCTATAAAGTCACAATCAGGCTCTTCGTCCCAAACAAAGGTCACTCCCTCATGCTCATAAGTGTATCGCTGTAAACTCTCATCAAAATTCATTGTTCACTCTCCAAATCATTATCATTTACTAAAAATTTAGTAACATTAATCAAAATGTTCAAATGATTTCATAAAAATGTCTTCCACACACGCGTACGACAAAATAACAACACTTGCAATGATTAGAAGATATCATCATAATGTTCACTCGCTTGTTGCACAAACTCGAAAATATTCAAAGATATGGGTTTCATTTCCAGTGAACCTAAGGCCCCCAAATCATTCATATAAATAGTGTCGTCAGAATCTTTCTTTATAAAAAAAGCGACATCCCCATCTTGCCCAATCAGGAAAAAATCAGGTTCCCACCCTTCTATTTGGTAGGTGGAGTTTCTTTCTAGCAAATCTAACCTCGAATATAAGGTGATGCCTGTATTCTCTATTATCAACTCTCCTACTTTGTCAATTTTACTCAAGAATTCTGCGTATAGGTTCGGAAGTACCAAGTCAATCTGATTATTCATTCTCAACTCCTCATCTATTTTTCCTACTGCGAAAGTCCTATATCTCATCTTCACTTAGTTCTCTAAAATGTGAAATATGATATCCAAAATAAGACTTCCCCGATTTTCCTATGAAGATCCCATGTCCAGCGATATTGGCAATTTCTCCCAAGAATATCACAGGAAGATCCTTGTCAAATGGAAAACTACTTGTTATGTCTTCTTTGAGCGTAACTAAAGACTTTTCTCTTAACTGACTCATTATCTATCCTTTTTTATGTCAGGCATCCTTCGGTTACTTACGATAAATCTTTCAACTTATCCATCAATTACAATTCTAATATGGTAGTTTTTAGTTTCATTCTTTAAATTCTTGTCAAGCAAATCATTCTGTTTTGTTTGTCCGAAGAAAAAACTTACAGCTTTTCCATCTTTTCTTTCGATACACAAATGATACCTTACCCCATTCAGTTTGACACTTCGGATATATTTGACTTCAATCCTTTTGATGTTATTCAGCGGAATGATTCGCTTCACAAATACGAAAGCACTGTGAATATAAATTCTCTCATTGGCAATGTGAAACGGGGCAAAAAAATTACCACCACTACGACGGACAATTATAAAACGTCGCCAAAAGATTAGTAAAAGAATAGAGGTTAATAAGTAAAAGGCAAAACTAAAGACAGGACCTTCCCACATCATTTTCATTTCAATCCAAAAATATTCGAACATGTATTATTCTCCTTTGGCTGATGAGTCAATTTGACAAAAAACCAGCGAAAAATACAATTCACTGGTTTTTGAGGTTAATAACGTTGTTTATATGGCTGATTAAAGGCGTTTAGGATATCATCAGATGTTTCTGAATATGCTTTAACTTCTTTAAAATCACCTTTAACAATAATTCGCTCTGTCGCATCATAGTCGACACAGGTCACCAATGTGATTTCTTTGATACCATCACGGTCTTCAATTTCATCAACGCGATCAGGCGTTACGTGCTTCACCTCACGAATCTCATAGGTGTACACTTTATCTTTATCAGTCAGATAGATTTTCATCCCTGCCTTGGCATTGACCAAAGGTGAAAAGAGCATTTGGCTTGCATTTTCAGCAGTAAAGATATGGTGGCTGGCTAGTGAATAGTTGCCTTCCCCCATTTTCTGATTTGCTTTCATGGTTCCTGCTCCGTAGAACAAGTTTACATTATCCAAACCTTTAAAAATAGGCAGGTTAATCTCTACTTCAGGAATGGCAATCCCTCCGATAACTGGAAGTTGCTGAGCATCCCACTGGGCAGCTAACACCGCTTCCGATGAGATGGATTTGACAGAATCAAAATCGAAATTTCCTTCTGTCTCTTTATTTTCCTCAATCTTTTCCTTAGTCACCTGACTGACTTGGTATTTATTGGTATTCCAAACCATAAAGATGTCACGAATTTGAGCATTAAAAATCAAGGCAAGGGATAGAAGAATTAAAAATCCAGCTAAAATATTGATTAGTATATTTTTACGGTTATTCTTCTTCATTTTTCTGTGAGACATTATGCTTCACCCTCTGTTCTCTCTTCTGTTGCTACCTCTTCTTTTTCTGCTGCAGCAACCGTTGTGAAGGTCACAATCTTAGCATCCTGGTCTAGACGCATCACCTTCACTCCCATAGTTGAGCGTCCTGTTTGTGAAATATTGGCAACATTTGTACGGATCATGACACCTGTATCCGTGATAATCATCAAGTCTTCATCCCCCTTAACAGTGAGGAGACCTGCAAGAGGACCATTTTTCTCAGCAACATTGGCTGTTTTCATCCCTTTACCACCACGGCCTTTAGTTGGATATTCAGTAGCAAGGGTACGCTTACCATAACCTTTTTCAGTGATGATAAGGACTTCGTCCTGATTTGTAATCACGCTAGCACCAACTACTGTGTCACCCTCACGAAGATTGACTCCTCGAACACCTGTCGCGATACGGCTCATGCCACGAACAGCTGATTGATTGAAGCGAACAGCATAACCAAACTTGGTACCAATGATAATATCTGTGTCTTCTTCTGTCAATAGAACATTAATCAATTCATCCTCATCCTTGAGATTCAAAGCCTTAAGTCCATTTTGACGAATATTTGCAAATTCTTTGACACTGGTTCTCTTCACAACACCGTGACGAGTTGTGAAGAAAAGATAAGCATCATCACTACGCTCAGAATCAACGTTGATGATGGTCTGAATGCTCTCACCTTCGTCCAACTTCAAAAGATTGACAACTGGCAATCCCTTAGCTGTACGACCATATTCTGGGATTTCATAACCTTTAAGGCGATAGACGCGTCCTTTATTGGTAAAGAAGAGCAAATGATCATGGGTGCTGGTTGAAACCAACTCACGCACAAAGTCATCATCCTTAACTCCCGTACCTTGGACTCCACGCCCACCTCGTTTTTGAGCTGTGAACTCACCTTGGTCCAAACGTTTGATGTAGCCCTTGTTGGAGAGGGTAATCAAGACATCCGTCTCTTCAATCAAGTCCTCATCTTCAAGAGTTAAGACTTCTCCAATCATCAACTCCGTACGACGCTTATCACCAAACTTGCGTTTGACTTCATCCAATTCCTCTTTGATGATTTGCGCCACGCGCTCTGGTTTGGCAAGAATATCGGCCAAGTCTGCAATTAAGGCAATCAATTCATCATATTCAGACTGAATCTTATCACGTTCCAATCCTGTCAAACGACGAAGACGCATATCAAGGATAGCTTGACTTTGACGTTCAGAAAGCTTGAACTTGCTCATCAACTCAGCTTGCGCTTCCGCATCTGTTTCACTAGCACGGATAATACGAATCACTTCGTCGATATGATCAAGTGCAATTAAAAGACCTTCTAAAATGTGTGCACGCGCCTCTGCCTTTTCCTTGTCAAAACGGGTACGGCGAACCACCACTTCTTTTTGGTGCTCGATATAAGCATCCAAAATTTGACGAAGGGACAAGATCTTCGGTACACCATTTTGAATCGCCAACATGTTGAAACCAAAGTTGGTTTGCATCTGGGTCATCTTGAAAAGATTGTTAAGGATAACGTTGGCAGACGCGTCGCGTTTGACCTCAATCACAAAGCGAACCCCTTCACGGTTGGACTCATCACGTACTGCTGTAATGCCCTCAAGACGTTTTTCCTGAACCAAACGAACAATATGTTCATGTACCTTGGTTTTATTAACCATATAAGGGAATTCTGTTACAACGATGCGCTCACGACCCGTCTTAGTGGTTTCAATCTCTGTACGAGAACGAAGGACAATGGAACCTTTACCAGTCTCATAAGCCTTATGAATCCCTGATTTCCCCATGACAAGAGCACCAGTCGGAAAATCTGGACCAGGCAAGACTTCCATCAAGTCCTTAGTCGTCACTTCAGGATTATCCATAACCAACTTCACTGCATCAATGGTTTCACCCAAGTTGTGAGGTGGAATATTGGTTGCCATCCCAACAGCGATACCAGTTGCCCCATTGACCAAAAGGTTTGGAAAACGAGCTGGCAAGACCAAGGGCTCACGTTCGTTAGCATCGTAGTTGTCTACGAAATCAACTGTGTTTTTATTGATATCACGAAGCATTTCAAGAGCAATCTTGCTCATGCGTGCCTCAGTATACCGCTGCGCGGCAGCACCGTCTCCATCCATAGAACCAAAGTTCCCATGCCCATCGACAAGCATGTAACGATAGCTCCACCACTGAGCCATACGGACCATGGCTTCGTAAATTGAGGAATCTCCGTGCGGGTGGTATTTACCCATAACATCCCCTGTAATACGGGCTGATTTTTTATGAGGTTTGTCTGGAGTAACACCTAATTCATTCATTCCGTAAAGAATACGGCGGTGAACAGGTTTTAAGCCATCTCGAACATCAGGAAGAGCACGCGCTACGATAACACTCATGGCGTAATCGATAAAGCTGGTCTTCATCTCCTTTGTCAGATTGACATTCACTAAATTTTTATCCTGCATTAATAAATGCCTCATTTCACTATTAGTAATTAGATATATTATACCATAAAATGTCCTTTATTTCAGGCTTCTGAAATTACTAAAACGTTTACATCAATAACCGAATAGAATATTCGTGACAAAGCTTTTTAAAAGTGATAGAATGAAAGTGTCTGGGGATTCCCCTAAAAAAAATGAAGGAGATGTTTAGATAATGACTTCAACTAAACAACACAAAAAAGTGATCCTTGTTGGTGACGGTGCCGTGGGTTCATCTTACGCTTTCGCACTTGTTAACCAAGGAATTGCACAAGAGCTTGGAATTATCGAAATTCCACAATTACACGAAAAAGCTGTTGGTGATGCGCTTGACCTTAGCCACGCCCTTGCCTTCACTTCACCTAAAAAAATCTACGCTGCTCAATACTCTGACTGTGCAGACGCTGACCTTGTTGTTATCACTGCAGGTGCTCCTCAAAAACCAGGTGAAACTCGCCTTGACCTTGTAGGTAAAAACTTGGCTATCAACAAATCAATCGTAACACAAGTTGTTGAATCAGGTTTTGATGGTATCTTCCTTGTTGCGGCTAACCCAGTTGACGTTTTGACTTACTCAACTTGGAAATTCTCTGGATTCCCTAAAGAACGCGTTATCGGTTCAGGTACTTCACTTGACTCAGCACGTTTCCGTCAAGCACTTGCTGAAAAATTGGATGTTGATGCTCGTTCAGTTCACGCCTACATCATGGGTGAACACGGAGATTCTGAATTTGCCGTTTGGTCACACGCCAACATCGCTGGTGTAAACCTTGAAGAATTCCTTAAAGACACTCAAAACGTTCAAGAAGCTGAATTGATTGAATTGTTCGAAGGTGTTCGTGATGCTGCTTACACAATCATCAACAAAAAAGGAGCTACATACTATGGTATCGCCGTAGCGCTTGCTCGTATCACAAAAGCAATCCTTGATGACGAAAATGCAGTACTTCCACTTTCAGTCTTCCAAGAAGGTCAATACGGAGTTGAAAACGTCTTTATCGGTCAACCAGCAGTTGTTGGTGCACATGGTATCGTTCGTCCAGTAAACATCCCATTGAACGATGCGGAAACTCAAAAAATGCAAGCATCTGCTAAAGAATTGCAAGCAATCATTGATGAAGCATGGAAAAACCCTGAATTCCAAGCAGCTTCTAAAAACTAATTAAAAGAAGGTTCTCATTTCATGGGAGCCTTTTTCTTTTTGCACAGAACGATAAAATCATATTTTCCAAAACAAAAAGCCTGTTGACCAAGCTAGAAAGCTTGATACAATAGGCTTTTTCTAAATTCATTATTTAACAGCGTCTTTAAGAGCTTTACCAGCTTTGAATGCTGGAACTTTAGAAGCTGCGATTTTGATTTCTTTACCAGTTTGTGGGTTGCGCCCTTTACGTGCAGCACGCTCACGAACTTCAAAGTTACCAAAACCGATCAATTGAACTTTTTCACCAGCTGCAAGGTATTCAGTTACTGCTGCAAATACAGCATCAACTGCTGCTGCTGAATCTTTCTTAGTCAATTCTGTAGCTTCTGCTACTTTAGCGATCAAATCTTGTTTGTTTGCCATGTTAATAATTCCTCCAAATAATTTCTAATTAACAAATATAATCATATCCTAAAATTGCCCACAGGTCAAGTCAAAAACGCTATTTCTAACGATTTTTCTCTATTTTTTTAGGAATGATATCGAACTAAGATAGCCCATGCATTTTCGCCTGTATGTGTCTGAATGATAGAGCCTGTTTCCAGTACTGATATCGGTTTTTCAACATAAGTTTGTAAAACATTCTTCATCTCATTTGCCCATTCATTGGTACCAGCGTAGGAAATTCCAATCTCTGCAACCGATTTATGAGAAAGGGTCTCGGCCAACTCGTCAAGCCATTTTTTAAATGTCTTAGCACCGCGCCCCTTTACAATAGGTTGCAGTTCATGCTCCTTCATTTGCATGACGACACGAATATTTAACAGAGAACTGATCAAGCCTGTCACACGCCCAATACGACCACCCTTGACTAGGTTTTCTAATGTTGAAACACCGATATAGAGTTCAGTATGATTTTTCACATCTTCCACACGTGCTAAGATAGTTTCTAAATCTTTTCCTTCTTGAGCAAGTTTAGCCGCTTCAACAACTTGAAACTTCATCGCCTGGTCTGTAAAAGAACTATCAATAACGGTCACATCAGCGCTAGAGAGGCTTGCTCCTTGGCGAGCAGCTTCAACAGTACCAGATAGTGCATGGGACATGTGAATAGCGAGAATCTGGCTACCATCTTTACCTAGCTCTTCAAAAACTTCAGCAAATACTCCCACTGGAGGCTGACTGGTTTTGGGTAGGTTTTTACTTTGTTGCATGAGATGAAGGAATTCCCCCTCTTTCAAATCTGCATCAGAATAAAGGATACCATCAATCATCACAGATAAAGGAACAACGGTGATATTTAATTCTTTAACCACTTCTGGTTCAATAGTAACAGAGGAATCCGTTACAATTTTTACTTGTGTCATATCTTCAATCTTTCTATTCTTCTCAATAAGATAGGGATTTATCACCTTTATTATATCAAAAAATTGTTAAAAAATCATAATGAATCCAATGAAAAAGCTTGGAATTTTGGTATAATCTATCTATAGAAAAGCGAGGGAGAATCATGATCCGAAAAGTTCAGCCTATTGTCACTATCATACTTGGGGCAGCTATTTATGCCTTTGGTCTTACCTATTTTGTAGTTCCTCATCATTTGTTTGAAGGCGGAGCAACTGGTATCACATTGATTACCTTCTATCTCTTTAAAATTCCTGTCTCAGTGATGAATCTCTTGATTAACATCCCTCTCTTTATCTTGGCCTGGAAGATTTTTGGTCCTAAAACGCTCTACTCTAGCCTTTTGGGAACCATTTCCCTCTCGATCTGGCTTGCTGTCTTTGAACGAATTCCTTTACAATTTGACTTGCAAGGTGATCTCATTATTGTCTCTTTAGTTTCTGGTGTTTTACTGGGAGTTGGTTTAGGAATTATCTTTAATGCTGGTGGTACAACAGGTGGATCAGATATTGTTGCTCGCATCCTCAACAAATACACCAATATTTCAATTGGAAAATTGCTTTTCTCGCTTGATTTCATTATTCTAATGTTGATTTTGATTATCTTCCAAGATTTGCGCCTAGTGACTTATACCCTCTTATTTGACTTTATCATCGCTCGTGTTATCGACTTGATCGGTGAAGGAGGTTATGCTGGTAAAGGATTTATGATTATAACTCAATTTCCAGATCGGTTAGCCGAAAAAATTAACGATGAACTCGGACGCGGCGTAACCTTTATATCTGGTCAAGGTTACTACAGCAAAAAGGATTTAAAAATTATCTACTGTATCGTCGGTCGAAATGAAATCGTTAAAATGAAGGATGTGATTCACCAAGTCGATCCTCAAGCATTTATCACCATCACAGAGGCTCATGAAATTCTGGGGGAAGGATTTACTTATGTAAAAGATTAAAAAAGCTGGGAATTCCCAGCTTTTATTCTTCTTCAGAAAGTGTAGAGTGACGATAGCCATAAGTAAAGTAAATCACTAGTCCAACCAACAAAGCAAGTCCAAAGGCAAT
Organism: bacterium; assembly: GCA_905221265.1. Taxonomy (GTDB): domain Bacteria; phylum Bacillota; class Bacilli; order Lactobacillales; family Streptococcaceae; genus Streptococcus. Next base: position 79,807 of record CAJNCQ010000001.1, read on the forward strand.
CCATGTTTCCTTGGTATACTGAAGCATAAAGGAAAGACAGATAAGAATGGAAAGGATTGGCAAAAGCGGCACTAAAGGAGTTTTGAATTCTCCTTCTTTTGGCATGCCCTTATCCTTTCTGAGCTTGATAATACCGTAGGCAAGCAAAATGAGATAAGCTAGCGTACAGATATTTAAAAAGGCAGCGATACTGGCTAGCGGAAAGACTCCTGCTGCAATGGCTGAAGCAACTCCTGTTAAGATGGTCGCATTTTTAGGAACGCGACTGGTCTTGCTTAATTGTTTGAAGCTTTGAGGTAAAAGTCCATCACGTGCTAAGCTATAAATCATCCGAGACAGAGCGTAGGTCATGGAAATACATACGGTTATCAGGGTTAGAATGGCTACCAGTGAAACATAGTTGGCTGCCCAGCCAATTCCGATACTACGCAATGAAAAGGCCACTGCATCGTCCACATTGAGTTTGCTATAGTGAACAATCCCAGTCAATACTATTGTTACCAAGGCATAGAGAATAGTGACAATTGTCAGAGAAAGCACAATTCCGCGAGGAATATTTTTTTGCGGACTTTGAATTTCATCAACTGCCATGGAAATCGACTCAAAACCGAGAAAACCGAAGAACATCAAAGAGGCTCCTGCCATAATCCCAGTACTTCCTCCATAAAACTGACCAAAACCAAAAGGAGCAAAATTCGACCAATTTTCAGGTTTGATATACCAAATACCAACTAGGATAAATAAGGCGAGAGCTGAGAATTTCAAGACCACTAAAAGCGAATTAAATCGCAATGCTGCCTTGGAATTTAATAAAACCAATCCCGTTACCAAGGTAAGTACTAGAATAGGTAAAAAATCGATATAGGTACCTTGTTCAGGGTTAAAGGTGCCATTCAAGGCTTGGGGCATGGAAATACCATAATTACTGAGCAATCCCTTAAAGTAAGCTGCCCAACCGGACGCCACACCTGAAACAGCTGTCATGAATTCCATGATGGTCAACCAACCAGCAATCCAGGCTGGCAATTCTCCAAGAATTGCATAGAGGTAACTATAAGCGCCACCAGTTGCAGGCACACGAGAGGCAAATTCTGCGAAAAAGAGAGCTGATAAAGAAACACACAGGGCAGAAATCACAATGGAAACCACTAGTGACGGACCAGCTAGTGTAGCTGCCGCTGTTCCTGTAATGGTGAAAATCCCCGTCCCTACCATGGCACCAATCCCTAGAAGAATCAAATCCCACAATTTCAAATGGCGACGCATTTCCGTTCGTCCCAGACTAACATCCTTGGTTCTAAAAATATTCATACTTCATCTCCACTAAATGTAATTGTTTTATTTTACCATATAAAAGCACTTTTGTGAATATTTATTAGGTTCTTTTTTGAAAAAAATCTGAACAGGAAGGATTCCTGTTCAGATTTTGCATATTCTTACCCAACAGACCCTTCCATTTCATAGCTAATCAAGCGGTTCAGCTCAACTGCGTATTCCATTGGAAGCTCTTTGGTGAAGGGCTCTACAAATCCCATGACGATCATCTCAGTTGCCTCAGATTCTGACAAACCACGGCTCATGAGGTAATAGAGTTGTTCTTCTGAAATCTTAGAAACCTTGGCTTCGTGTTCCAAAGCAACTTGCGAGTTGTGAATTTCATTAAATGGAATAGTATCTGACGCTGATAAGTCATCCATGATAATGGTATCACACTCGATGTGAGAAACAGATTTCTTAGAGTTCTTGTTAAAGGTCACTTGTCCACGGTAGTCAACCTTTCCTCCGCCTTTAGCGATGGATTTAGACACGATAGAGGAGCTTGTATGTGGAGCGTTGTGGATCATCTTGGCACCCGTATCTTGGTGTTGCCCAGCATTGGCAAAGGCGATCGAAAGCATGGTACCACGCGCTCCTTCTCCATCTAGATAAACAGATGGGTATTTCATGGTTGTTTTGGCACCCAAGTTTCCATCAATCCACTCAACTGTCGCATCTTTCAAAGCTTTGGCACGTTTTGTTACTAGGTTATAGACGTTATCAGACCAGTTTTGAATAGTCGTATAACGCATATAAGCTCCGTCCAAGGCAAAGATTTCTACGATGGCAGCGTGCAAGCTGTTGCTTGAATATGTTGGTGCTGTACATCCTTCTACGTAATGGACACTTGCTCCCTCGTCAACGATAATCAAGGTACGTTCGAACTGACCTGTATTTTCGTTGTTGATACGGAAGTAAGTTTGAAGTGGAATATCCACTTTCACACCTTTTGGTACGTAGATAAAAGTTCCACCTGACCATACTGCTGAGTTAAGGGCTGCCAACTTGTTATCAGTCGGCGGTACCAACTTCGCAAAGTATTGTTTAAACAAGTCTGGGTATTCCTTGAGGGCAGAATCCGTATCTGTAAAGATAATGCCTAACTTCTCAAATTCTTCCTTCATGTTATGGTAAACCACTTCTGACTCGTACTGAGCAGAGGCTCCTGCTAGATAAGCACGTTCAGCTTCTGGAATACCGATACGTTCAAAGGTTTCTTTAATCTTTTCAGGTACATCATCCCAAGAACGGGCTGGTTTGTCAGATGGTTTTTGGTAATAGATCAAGTCATCAAAGTCAATCTCTGACAAGTCCGCTCCCCAAGTTTGCATAGGCATTTTCTTGAAGGTTTCATAAGATTTCAAACGGAATTCCAACATCCACTCTGGCTCACCCTTGGCAGCAGATAATTCACGAATAACACCTTCGTTGAGTCCTTTTCCTGTCGATAGGACAGGCTCTACATCATCATGGAAACCAAATTTATATTCACCAAGATCAATTGGTTTTGGTTCTACTCTTTCTTCAGCCATAATATCCTTTCTTTCATTCTTCATTTCTACTGATTCGTAAGACAAAAGAAATTTGTCTTACTGTTTTTCTTTATCTTCAATTGTTTTCTTAAGGGCATTCCAAGCTAGGGTTGCACACTTGATTCGTTGTGGGAATTTGGCAACACCTGACAAGAAGGCACCATCCCCGAGTTGGTCTTGGCGGTCATCCTTTTGACCTTGAACCATTTCAGAAAAGATGGTTGCAAGTTCTAAAATTTCTTGCTTGGTCTTACCCAAAACGGCATCTGTCATCATACTAGCGGAGGCAGTTGAAATCGTGCATCCTGAATTTAAAAAAGCAATATCTTCCAAACGGTCCTCTGCGTCAAACTTGACAGAGAGGTTGATGACATCACCACAGGTCGGATTATTGAGACTAATTTGCTCAGCATCTTCCAACTTTCCTTGGTGATGTGGATTTTTCGAATGGTCTGCTACCACTGCCATATATAGGCTATCTAGTTTAGAAAGTGCCATTGAAAAACTCCTTTGTCTTTTGTAGGGCATCGACTAGTTTGTCGCAATCTGCCTTGGTATTGTAGATATAAAAACTTGCGCGAGCTGTTGCTGGGACTTCCAAATACTGGAGCAAAGGTTGCGCACAGTGGTGACCTGCACGAACAGCCACGCCTTCATAATCCAAAGCAGTCGCAAGGTCGTGAGGATGAAGGTTGCCTAGGTTAAAGGCAATGACACCTGAACGTTGAGCCAAGTCATGCGAACCATAAATGGTCAATCCTTCAATAGCTTGCAGTTTTGGATAGACGTATGCAATCAATTCCTGCTCATGAGCTTCAATGGCATCCATACCAATCTTTTCCAGATAATCCACTGCTGCTGCAAGTCCGATAGCACCTGCCATATTTGGCGTTCCAGCCTCAAATTTCCAAGGCAATTCCTTCCAACTAGCAGATTGCTCATAGACGAAATCAATCATCTCGCCGCCAAATTCTACTGGTGACATTTGTTCCAGATACTTCTCTTTGCCATAAAGAACACCGATACCAGTAGGACCAGCCATCTTGTGACCTGAAAAGGCAAAGAAGTCCACATCCAAGTCCTGGACATCAATCTTCATATGGGGTGTAGATTGAGCACCATCCACTACCATGATAGCTCCAACTTGGTGGGCTAATTGAGTAATTTCCTTGATCGGATTGACCACACCAAGAACATTTGAGGCATGGGCAAGCGAAACAAATTTAACCTTGTCCGTCAATTTAGCTCGCAAGTCATCCATATCCAGAGCTCCGTTCTTGAGATAGACATAAACAAGCTCTGCCCCAGTCTTTCGACAAGCTTCCTGCCATGGAATAATATTGGAATGGTGTTCCATGACAGAAATCAAGACTTGGTCACCCTCAGTCAGAACTTCCTCAGCAAAGCGAGCTACCCAGTTAAGACTGGTTGTCGTTCCTCTGGTGAAGAGAACTTCCTTTGTAGAGCCTGCATTGATAAACTTACGAATGGTTTCACGAGCAGCTTCATAGGATGCTGTCGCACGCTCTGCCAAGGTATGAACACCACGGTGAACATTGGCATTGTCCTGCTCATAGTAGCGGTTGATTGTTTCCAGAACTGCTAGTGGTTTTTGTGTCGTCGCAGCATTGTCCAGATAGATCAGAGGTTCATCGTTGACAATCTGGTCTAAAATTGGAAAATCCTTGCGAATCGTTTCTACATCTAACATAGACTTCCCCTTAGCGTTTTGACAATTTTTCTTCGATAGTTGCAATCATTTCATCACGAACTTCTTTGACTGGAATCTCAACAATAACGGAACCAAGGAAACCACGAACAACCAAGCGCTCTGCAGTTGCCTTATCCAAACCACGGCTCATGAGGTAGTACATATCTTCTGGATCCACCTGACCAATAGAGGCCGCGTGACCAGCAGTTACGTCATTTTCATCAATCAAAAGAATTGGGTTGGCATCTGAACGCGCTTGGTCTGAAAGCATGAGAACACGACTTTCTTGTTGCGCATCTGCTCCCTTGGCACCCTTGATAATGTGGCCAATACCATTGAAGGTCAAGGTTGCTTTTTCAAGGATAACCCCATGTTGTAGGATATTTCCGATTGAGTTGCAACCATAGTTAGTCACTCGAGTATCAATCCCTTGTACCTGACGACCACTTGAAAGAGCTACGACTTTAAGGTCAGCATGGCTACCGTTACCAATCAAATCGCTATCAAAGTCCGCAACGACATTTCCTTCGTTCATGACACCGATTGCCCAGTCAATGCTTGCATCGTTGCCTAGTTTACCACGGCGGCTAATGTAGGCAGTGACATTTTCACCTAAACGGTCAATAGCCGCAAATTTCACTTGCGCACCTGAACGAGCAATCACTTCAACCGTGATATTAGCAGTTGCCTTGGCACTACCTTCACCTCGTGACTCTAGACGTTCAAGATAACTAATCTTAGAATTTTTACCAGCGATAATCATAATATGCTTGTTAAATGGCACATCGCTATCACTGTCTTGGTAGAAAATTCCTTCAATTGGCTCTGTAATCTCAACATTATCAGGAATGTAGAGAACAGCACCACTGTTAAAGTAAGCTGTATGGTAGGCTGCCAACTTGTCATCGTCATACTTAACAGATGACATGAAGAATTCCTCAATAAGCTCTGGAATTTCTTCTAAAGCTGAGTGGAAGTCTGTAAAGACAACACCTTGTTCAGCTAACTCAACTGGAGTTTGTTCAAAAACAGTCTGTGTTCCTACTTGCACCAACTTCAAGTGATTATCTAGAGCCGTGAAGTCAGGAACATTTGCTGAAGGTTCACTTTCTGTGATGGTTCCATCTCCCAGATTCCAACGGTGAAATTTGACACGCTCAATAACTGGTAATTCCAAACTCTCAATCTTATCAAAAGCCTTTTGACGGAGGTCAGCCAACCAGCTTGGTTCAGCGTGCATTTCTGAAAAAAGTTTAATATTCTCTTTAGTCATTTACTTCTCCTAAAAGATACGAGGGAATTACAATTCTTCCTTGTAGTCGTAGCCAAGTTCTTCAGCTAATTTTGCGTATCCTTCACGTTCCAAACGAGCAGCCAATTCTGGACCACCAGAAAGGACCACACGACCTTCCATCATCACGTGTACCACGTCTGGTGTGATGTAGTTCAAAAGACGTTGGTAGTGTGTGATGATCATAGCACCAAAACCTTCGCCACGCATAGCATTGACACCTTTCGATACAACTTTAAGGGCGTCAATATCAAGACCTGAGTCAATCTCATCCAAAAGGGCAAATGTTGGTTCCAACATCAAGAGTTGAAGAATTTCATTACGTTTTTTCTCACCACCAGAGAAACCTTCGTTGAGGTAACGCTCTGCCATTTCTTCTTTCATGTTGAGCAATTCCATTTTCTCGTCTAGTTTAGTGATAAACTCACGAACTGAAATCTTCTCGTCATCTTCTTTACCAGCATTCATAGCTGCACGAAGAAACTCAGCATTGGTAATTCCTGGAATTTCTGATGGGTATTGCATAGCAAGGAAAAGTCCCATACGCGCACGCTCGTCCACTTCCAACTCAAGGATGTTCACGCCATCAAACAAGACCTCACCTTTGGTAACTTCATAGTTAGGGTTCCCCATGATAGCGGCAGAAAGAGTCGATTTACCAGTACCATTTGGTCCCATGATAGCAGCGATTTCTCCTGTTTTCAGAGTCAGATTGACCCCTTTCAAAATTTCTTTTCCTTCAATCTCAACGTGAAGATCTTTAATCTCTAATACTGACATGATAGTTCCTTTCTTTTTCTGGCCTACTTCCTTTATCCTTAGCGAAATCACTTACATTTCTCTAAAAAATACAAGAAAAGGTCCATAAATATACTCTACTAGTATAACAAAAAAAAGCCTAAAAGGCTTTAATTTTGTTTAGAAGCTAGTGACTAATCCTTGCGGTTTAGGTGCTGATCAATGGCATCTACTATTTTCCCCATTACATAACTTAACCTAAAGTTTCGAAAAAGTAGAATGGCCCAAAAGGCTGCCATGAAATAGCGACCCGTCATCCAAGCTTCATTGAAAAAATAAGTCTCAGCAGCAGTAAATAGTGCTATCACGATAAATTGTTGTCTAGTCATAGGATTATTGTACCATGAAATCCACTTTTAGTCTTCTTCGACCATGACTTTATCAGCCAGAAATTCAAATCCCTCTGGAATCAGGCTCTCTTCTTCTACCTCTTGATCTGCTTGAGAAGACTTGTTTTTAGCTGAAAATGCTGCACGAACCTCTTTCCATTCCTCTAGGGAAATTGCCAGGATTTCAGGTGAAAATCCAGCCGCTTGGCTAAGAATATTGCCAAACATGGTATTGAGGTTGTCCCGTTTCATGGTTTGTCCAGCATTGAAATTAGACTCAAAGGCTAAAATAGCATGGTGTTCGTTGGCTGCAACTGGTTGAGAACCAACAAGCAGAGCCTTATCAGGACCAGCTAAGCTTTCGATTACTTCTCCCCATGCATTCTGGAGGCGAATCAAGTTTTGCCGTGCCAATTCAGGATGTTCAACAGCTTCTTGTAGGATAGCCTGAACTTTATTACGGTCTACTCGATAGACAGTCTTAGAAGTGGCTGGACGGCTAGGGACTGGCGCTACTTGTTTAGGCATCGTTCCAACATTGGCAAGTTCTTGTTTGAGACGAGCGACTTCCTGTCTTAGTGTAGAAATTTCACTCTCGACAGCTTCTGAAAGCACTGGTTCAGGCTTAATCTCAGCTAAACGAATGGTCATCATCTCAGCATAAATCTTAGGTTGCAGGCTAGCTTTCATATCCGCCAAGCTCACAGTCGCTATGCGAATCATTTCAAAGAGACTTTCCTGGGAAAGAGCTAGATTGTCCATAAAAACTGAACTATGATGAGTATTTTCGCCACCTGTCTGAACAACCAGTAGATCACGCAAATACTGCAAGAGATCCGTCACAAAACGAGTCATGCTCTTGCCATTTTCAAACAAAAGATTCAAAGAATCAAGCGCTTTTGGAACATCCTGCTGGGACAAGGCAGCTACATAATCATCAAGTGCTGATAAACTAATAGTACCTGTAATCTCCTCAGAGATGGCAGTCGTGAGCTCATTCCCTTGCGTCAAACTCAAGGCTTGATCCAGAATAGACAAGGCATCCCGCATCCCACCTTCAGCCCGTCTAGCGATAATTTCCACAGCCTCTGGTTCAGAACTGATATTCTCTTTTTGCAAAATTGTTTGGATATGCTCTTTAATATCTTGCGTTCTAATCGATTTAAACTCAAAACGTTGAACACGTGATAAAATGGTTGCTGGAATCTTGTGCAATTCAGTTGTCGCCAAGATAAAGACAACATTTTGAGTTGGCTCTTCTAGGGTTTTCAAAAGCGCATTAAAGGCTCCTGTAGACAGCATATGAACCTCGTCTATGATATAGACCTTATAACGTGCCAAACTAGGAGCATAGGTGGATTTATCACGAATTTCACGGATTTCATCGACTCCGTTATTCGAAGCGGCATCCATTTCGATAACATCTTCTAGGCTACCTTCTGTCACTGCCTGACAGATATAGCAGTGATTACATGGTTCTCCATCCACTTGATTTGGGCAGTTCATAGCCTTGGCAAAAATCTTGGCTACACTGGTTTTCCCAGTTCCACGAGGACCCGAGAAAAGATAAGCATGACTAATCTTTTCCTGCTCAACTGCTTGTTTTAGGGTTTTAGCCACAACCTCTTGTCCGACCAATTGTGAAAAAGTCTGGCTTCTATATTTTCGATAAAGTGCTTGATACATTAGGCTTTCTCCTCAAACATCGTAAAGTCCCATTCTGTCTTCTCAAGCAAAATAGCGACAAATTGTTCCAAGTAATCACGGTCAACGGCATTGTAATCATCAATAAGTGAAGAATCCAGGTCTAAGACACCCAGCAATTGACCATTCTTGAGCATGGGAACCACGATTTCACTCTTGGCCATACTATCACAAGAAATGTAGTTTGGATAGGTGCTCACATCGCCAACTAAAACAGTCTCTTGAAACTCAGCAACTTCTCCACACACGCCTTTCCCAAGTGGGATGCGAATGCAAGAAACACCACCCTGAAAAGGCCCTAAAACCAACTCGCTACCATCAAACAGATAAAATCCTGCAAATACAGTATTCGGAAAGCGAGATTTTAGGAGGGCACTAGCATTCGAAAGATTGGCAAGAACATTGCTCTCACCTTCAAGTAAATAAGAGAGTTCCTCATTTAACAATTGATATTGTGATTGTTTTTCTGAATCTAACATAGAACTATTATATCAAAAATGAGAAAGAGACAAAAGAAAAATCCCTTGTTTTAAACAAAGGATTTTGTGATTATCAATTTGATTAAAGTTCGATATCACCGAACAAGTCAGCCATTGAGAATCCTGTTTGTGTTTCTGGAAGTTCGAAATCACGTTTTTCTTGACGTTTTGGACGACGTGGACGAGCAGCACGTTTTTCTTCTTTTTGTCCTTCTTCTTGAGCTGGACGTTCTTCAAGAGCTTTGATAGAAAGTGATACACGTTCTGCGTCAGCGTTAACATCAAGGACTTTAACAGTAACTTCTTGACCAACAGTAAGAGCTTCTTTTGGATTTTCGATACGTTTATGTGAAATTTGTGATACGTGAACAAGTCCATCGATACCTGGCAACACTTCAACAAATGCACCGAAGTCAGTCAAACGTTTAACTGTTCCTTCTACTACATCACCTTTAGCCAATTTTTGCTCAACGCCATCCCATGGTCCAGGTGTTGTTGCTTTAAGTGAAAGTGATACGCGTCCTTCTTCTTCATTAAGATCAAGGATTTTCACTTCAATTTCTTCACCAACAGTTACAACTGATTTAGGTGATACGTTACGTTCGTGTGACAATTCAGTCAAGTGAACCAATCCGTCAACACCACCAAGGTCGATGAAAGCACCAAAGCTAGTGATACGAGCAACTTTACCAGTTACTACATCACCAACAGCCAATTTACCGAACACTTCAGCACGAGCTGCTGCAGTAGCTGCTTCAACAACTTCACGACGTGAAAGGATGAAGCGGTTTTCTTTAGGATCAACTTCCTTGATTTTAGCATCAAATTCTTGACCTACGAAACGCTCAGTGTTACGTACGAAACGAGTATCCAACATTGAAGCTGGGATGAATCCACGAACACCTTCAAATTCTACTGAAAGTCCACCTTTAACGGCACGAGTTCCTTTAACAGTAACAACTTCTTCTTCGCGTCCAACAAGTTTGTCCCATGCTTTGCGAGCTTCAAGGCGTTTTTTAGATACAAGGTATGTAACTGTATCAGTATCTTTACCAACTACTTGACGAAGTACAAGAACATCCAATACTTCTCCTACTTTCACAAAGTCATTGATATCTGCATCGCGATCGTTTGTCAATTCGCGAAGAGTCAAGACACCTTCAACACCAGTCCCAGAGATTGCAACGTTAGCTTGAGTCGCATCAACTGTCAATACTTCAGCACTAACAACATCACCAGGCTCAACTTGGCTAACGCTATTTAGCAAATCTTCAAATTCGTTCATCTAAAAAATCCTCCAACAATCAAGTCTTTTCCAAAACTTGACATACTTATAATTTTTTTCCTAAGCACCCACAAGAACATGTTCGTATTGTTCACGTCTTTCAATATAAAAATAAAATACCCTAAGATATTTTTCTTTTTATCTTGAATTTATTACCTAAGAACTGGGGTAGCTGGATTCGAACCAACGCATGAGGGAGTCAAAGTCCCTTGCCTTACCGCTTGGCTATACCCCAATGATGAGATGGAGAGAGAGGGATTCGAACCCCCGAACCCGAAGGAGCGGATTTACAGTCCGCCGCGTTTAGCCTCTTCGCTATCTCTCCAATGTTTAACGAGAACTATTATATCATGAAATTTTCAATAAAACAAGTATTATTTTGTCAAATTATAGTTTTCAATCAAAATTTCCACAGCTTTTTCAAGTTTTTTATAAAAACTATCGACATTTCCATTCTTTATGATGGCAAATTGACTATCTAATTCGGCAATTTCACCAATGACCTTTTTTCCAATCGTCAAAACGTAACCTTCATAGCTGTCTTTCCCAACAGTCACTTTTGCATCAGTTAATTGGATTTCAATTTTCTTATCTTTTTTACTCATACTTTACCTCTTTTCACTTTTTCTATTGTACAAGAAAAAGCTCAAACTAGCAAGAAAAAACTCCATTTCAGCCATTACAACTGCTATGGAGTTCTTCTTTACTTCGTGTCTTTTAGTCCACTTTGACAATCCATCCCTCTGGTGCTTCCACATCACCAAATTGGATACCAGTCAATTCATCGTAGAGTTTACGTGTAACAGGACCTACTTCTGTTTCACTATAGAAAACATGGAAATCATCGCCGTGTTGGATGCCTCCAATTGGCGAAATAACCGCTGCTGTTCCACAAGCACCTGCCTCTACAAAACGATCCAAATTATCGATTGGGACATCGCCTTCAATCGGAGTCAAGCCCAAGCGGTGTTCTGCCAAGTAAAGCAAAGAGTACTTGGTAATAGATGGCAAGATGGATGGACTCAGTGGCGTAACAAATTCATTGTCTGCCGTGATTCCAAAGAAGTTGGCTGATCCGACTTCTTCAATCTTTGTATGTGTAGATGGGTCTAGGTAGATAACGTCAGAAAAGTTGCGAGACTTTGCTATTTTACCTGGAAGGAGACTAGCAGCATAGTTTCCACCTACCTTGGCCGCTCCCGTACCATTTGGAGCTGCACGGTCGTATTCATCCTGGATCAAAAAGTTGGTTGGAACTAAACCGCCTTTAAAGTAATTTCCAACTGGCATAGCAAAGATAGTAAAAATATACTCTTCTGCTGGTTTTACCCCAATGATATCTCCAACACCAATCAAGAGTGGACGGAGATAAAGGGTTCCACCGGTTCCATATGGTGGGACGTATTCTTCATTTGCGCGCACAACTGCTTTACAAGCTTCTACAAACATTTCTGTCGGAACTTGTGGCATCAAGAGGCGGTCGCAGGTACGTTGCAGACGCTTGGCATTTTCGTCGGGACGGAACAATTGAACACTGCCGTCCTTGGTACGGTAGGCTTTCAATCCCTCAAATGCTTGCTGTCCATAATGGAGGCTTGGAGAAGACTCTGAAATATGCAAGGTTGCATCCTCTGTCAATTCTCCTTGATCCCATTGACCATTTTTGTAGTGAGCGATATAACGGTAAGGTAATTTCATATAAGCAAATCCAAGGTTTTCCCAATCAATTGCAACTGTCATGTGTTTCTCCTTTATACTATTCAAACTATGTGTTCTATTCTACACTTTTCTAGTAAAATTTCAAGTATTATTTGTAATTTTCTGAAAATTTTTTCAACATAAAGAAATCAGCCCTCTGGACTGATTCTTTTTACGAATTTGTTTTGTCCTCTTTAAAGACTTCTTTGAGGTAAGCATCGAAAACTTCCTCATCTGAAATGGTGTCTGATATAAAGCTTCCATTGCTAGTGCGTTCAGACAAGTTCAAATCTTGCAATCGGCTCTCATAGATTGTTCCCTTATTAGATGAGACAAGCAGCGTTTGGTCGTTTTCTTCTACTTCTGTACTGAAGAGATCACCAACGAAACCTTGCTCTGCAACTGCTCCTGCTAAGAAGACACGGTGCGGTTTGTTTTTCAACTCACGCAAGACTTGTAGACCTCGTTTGGCACGGCTGGTCGCTGGAATTTCCTCAATGGAAACGCGTTTCAAGCTTCCACGTTGGGTTAGGAGGTAGAAGGATGAGGTGTTACAGATAAAGGCAGCCTGAAGCGCATCATCTGCTTTCAGGTTCATAGCCTTGACGCCCGCAGCCTTGGCACCAACAACTGGAACCTCTTCGATATTGAAACGAAGGGCGTAACCGTTTTGACTAATCAAGAGTACATCATCTAGTTTAATCGGAGCCACTGCTACAATTTGGTCTGTCTCGTCTTTGAGCTTAGCATACTTAACAGACTTCGACTTGTAGGTCCGCCATGGGGAGAATTCTTTGCGTTCTACACGCTTGATTTGACCGAGACGAGTTGCTGCAAAGTAGGTAGTCGCATCATCAAACTGATCCACGACTTCCACATAGAGGATTTCTTCGTTAGTTTCAAAGTTTGTAATGGTCTGGCTCAGATGCTCACCGATGTCCTTCCAGCGAATGTCTGCCAATTCATGGATTGGTCGATAAATGACATTTCCAAGAGTAGTGAACATCAAGAGGTGCTGAGTAGTCTTGGCAACTTGTACAAAGATCAGACGATCATCATCACGCTTGCCAATTTCTTCCAGAGTGGATGCCGCAAAGGAACGTGGACTAGTACGTTTGATATAACCTGCCTTAGTCACGCTGACATAGGTATCTTCCTCGGCAATCAAACTAGCTGTATCAATCTCGATTGCTTTCGCAGTATCTTCCAAAGTACTCAAACGTGGAGTCGCAAATTTCTTTTTGACCTCACGAAGTTCTTTCTTCATGAGATTGTACATGGTACGTTCATCACCGATAATCGCCGCAAGCATGGCAATCTTTTCACGCAATTCTGCTTCTTCTTCCTGCAAAACAACCACGTCTGTATTGGTCAAACGGTAAAGTTGCAAGGTAACGATAGCTTCGGCTTGCTCTTCTGTAAACTCATAGCTGACCTTGAGGTTTTCCTTGGCGTCAGCCTTGTTCTCAGAAGCACGGATAAGGGCAATGACTTCGTCCAAAATCGAAATCACGCGAATTAAACCTTCAACGATGTGAAGACGTTTCTCAGCCTTTTCCTTGTCAAAGCGGGAACGAGCCAAAATCACTTCACGACGGTGGGCGATATAGCTAGACAAGATTGGGACAATCCCGACCTGACGAGGTGTGAAATTGTCAATCGCCACCATGTTAAAGTTGTAGTTGATTTGCAGGTCAGTGTATTTGAAGAGATAGTTAAGAACCAGCTCGGTATTCGCGTCTTTCTTGAGTTCGATAGCAATGCGAAGACCATCACGGTCAGACTCGTCACGAACTTCAGCAATTCCAGCCACCTTGTTATTGACACGAACATCATCGATTTTCTTGACCAAATTGGCCTTATTGATTTCATAAGGAATCTCAGTGATAACGATTTGTTCCTTACCACCTTTTAGCTTTTCAATCTCCGTCTTAGAGCGAACGACCACGCGCCCTTTCCCAGTTTCATAGGCCTTTTTGATTTCGTCACGGCCTTGGATAATTCCTCCTGTCGGAAAATCTGGCCCAGGTAAGAATTCCATGAGCTTGTCCACCTTGGCTGTTGGGTGGTCAATCATGTAAACTGTCGCATCAATGACCTCAGCTAAATTATGCGGAGGAATATCTGTAGCATAACCAGCCGAAATCCCAGTCGAACCATTGACCAAGAGGTTTGGAAAAGCTGCTGGCAAAACCGTCGGCTCTTTCTCGGTATCGTCAAAGTTCCAAGCAAAGGGAACTGTCTTTTTCTCGATATCTTGAAGAAGATAACCAGCAATCTCAGACAAACGAGCCTCGGTATAACGCATAGCCGCAGGCGGATCTCCGTCCATAGAACCGTTATTACCGTGCATTTCAACTAGAATCTCACGGTTTTTCCAGTCCTGAGACATACGAACCATAGCATCATAGATAGAAGAATCCCCGTGTGGGTGAAAATTCCCCATGATGTTCCCGACAGACTTAGCAGACTTACGGTAGCTCTTATCAAAGGTATTGCCATCCTTATTCATAGAATAAAGAATACGACGCTGAACCGGCTTCAATCCATCCCGAATGTCTGGCAAAGCTCGGTCTTGAATGATGTACTTGGAGTAGCGACCAAAGCGCTCTCCCATGATGTCTTCAAGGGACATGTTTTGAATGTTACTCATATAGGATACAGAGCCCGTAAAACACCAAGTGAAAATAGAAAATTCTTGAAGAAAGCAAACTCACAAGAGAATTTATCTTTTTCACACAGCATTTAGGGCGTGTTCAACTCCTTTCAAAGAATATAGAGTAGGTTTTATGGAAAAGGGAATAATCAAATGTAATTAGAATAGCAAATATCAACTTTAAAAAATAAAATATATTTAATCTCAGTAAAACAGATTCTTATTTATTTGATTTCAACATTAAATCAAATGGACTACTCCATAGTGAAATGACTCAAAATTTGGTCAAGTATAGGATTTAAAAAATCCCTTAACTCTTGAGTCTCATAAACATTTGATGGAGAATTTTGGACTTTTTTCACTACTTCCCATTTAAATTGTTGTTCTAATTCAGCTGTCATTTCTTTTCCAAACGAATCTAGTATAGAATGGAGTTGATCAGTGAATTTTTTGTTTTGATTCATACCAGATCTTTCAATACTTTTATTGATAGCAAAAAATTCATCTACGATCGAATAAATAAAATTACTTTCTAGTAAATTTTCAAACTCCGTTTCATCCTTCCCATATTTAGGAGTTTTATATATATTCGAATGCTCAATACCTCTAAGTGTAGAATTAACAATTTTATCATTATCCAAAATTACATACGAATTGCACAAGGCCGATTTATAAAAGGATAGTTTTGATTGTAAATTTTTAACTCCTTGTAAAGAATCTATTACAAATTTATCTTCTCTAATATATTTTGATAATACAGGGTAATTATTGCTAATGTAGCTTTCAAGAATTTTTTTATCTGTCTCTCCCTCCACCATTAAAATTAATTCAGAGTTTAACAAATTCTCACTAATAGAAACTCCCAACTCTTCCCGTATTTTTCTTATATCTGGACTACGATGTATTTTCCCTCTAGATAATATCAAATTATTATTCAAATTACTCCGGTCCACAAAGATTTGATGATGTGTTGAAATCAATATTTGATACGAAGAAGATTCTTCTTTTATTTTGTTTTTCAACTCGCTAATAGCTTTAGAATGAAGATGAGCTTCCGGTTCATCAATTAAAACTAAGTTACAATTATCTTGAGAATTCGACAATAAAGATAAAACTACTAAACTCTTTATACCATCACCTTTATCAGAAAGATTAGTATTTCTCCCATCATCTATCATTATTTCAAAATTTCGAGAAATAACTCTATTAAGTCTCCCACGAGAATTAATGTTAATTTTGTTTATATCTGAAATGTATTTAGATAAATCAGGAAGTATCTCGTCAGCAATATCCTGTAAAACTTTATCTTGCTCTTCTTGAATAGTATTTAAAGCCTCTTGATATTTTTCTAATTTAGAAAGTTCTGCTAATCTCTCTGAAATAAGATCTTCAATTATCCCCGTAGCTCTATCTTCAGTACGTATAGCTTCAATATAGACTATTTGAAATTTTTCTTTGATGAACTTTAGAATTTCAAATACTTTTTTAACAGATCTAACAGATTTAACATCTTTTTTCAATTTTACATAAACATCTAAAACCATATCTCTTGTATAAGAAAAACCAACTTCCAAATATCCAGTTGTTTGAGGACCACTATTAATATTACTATTCAATTTTACCTGTTCATCTTCGTCCAAGCTAAAAGTTAAAGATATTTCAGTTTTTTTACTTGTTTTTGATAATTTCTTTAAAGAAACTGGAATATCATTAGAATCTATTACCCTATCAAATATATCATACTTTAATTTAGCAGATTTAGTGTATTTAGATTCCCTATCTACAAAATAATCAATTAAATCATGAAAACGTTTAATTGCTCGTAATACATTGGATTTCCCTTCATTATTTTTTCCTAAAATAACAGAATATTCATTTATAGAAAATTCTAGATTATCCAAACTTCTAAAATTAACGATTTTGATATTACTAACTCTCATTTTGTTACTTCCTTCTTTTTATAATTTTATTTTTAAAATTCTCTTTCTATCAATGATTTTTATAGAAAATACGCCCAAACAAGTAATATTACTAGTCCTGCGATGATTGAAAAATTAATTTTAATAACAAATAAGCTAAGTAGGGTATTAATTAGACCGTGAAAAATAGTGCAATAAAGAATCGACTTAGTCTTTTTGAAAACAGCTGCTAGAAGAATACTGAGATAAATTGCAAATATACTGAATAATATAAAAGGCATCCTACTTTGGGAACTTCCAATCACAAACCATAAAGGTACATGCCATATTGCCCAAATACAACCTGTTATCAAACCGGAAATCCAAAAGGAGAATCTAGTTTCCAAAGTTGGTTGCAAGATGCCTCGCCATCCCAATTCTTCTTCGCCACCATAAACACAGACTGCACTCAAAAAAACAACAAACAAATTTCCTAGTGGAAAAGCTGGATTAAGCTCCTTAGATGAGAAAGCAATGACACCTGTCTGCACGAAAATTAGTAAAAGAAATAACAAAATATATTTCTTTGAGTCCCCTAAGATAAAAGAGACTATGTTTTTAATGGATTTTTGAGACAAACAAGAAATGGCTGCAATGTTTGGACCGAAACCTCCTAGTAAATGGAGAAAAACTCCTAGTGGACTTGTTAGACTTAAGAGGCTCATTTGCGTCAGAAAAGCGAGCAATCCCCAACCAAATCCCCAAGAAATGAGAAAACTAATCAGTAAAAATTTTGTTATCTCATTATTTTGTAAATGTTTCATTTGTTTCGAGTCTCTCCTCAGCATACTCGATCATCCTCTCTGCGGTTACTTTGTCATAGTGGAAGTCGGTTTTAAGAGAGAAGGCCTGCGCTTCTCTGTGGAAAAGGTCCATCGTAGCAAACAAAGACTGAGTGATTTTCTCTTTACTTGAAAAATCAAGCAGAACAGAAAATTCTTTCTCTTTCTCAGCAGGCAAATACTGAAAGAGGTACTTGTAGTTCTTGCCAACATCGACCGTTCCCTTATCTGCTGCCACTTGCCAAGCTAAAAGCTTGAGCAATTCTTGCTGACAGATTCCATATAGATGATCCGTCGCATAGACAAGGTGGTTCCGATGAATGCCCTTGACTACGTAGGCTGACACCCACCAAAATTCATTGCAGGCTTTGTCAAACTCTATCGCACTAGCTGAGCTTGTCCAGTAACGTTGAGGACTTGGGAAATAGGGAACAAACAAGCCCTTAGGATCCTCTAGCACCGTAAAATCCGCTTCGCTTTCTACCCACTCCTTGATATGCACTTTAGGACATAGAGTCAAATCAATTCGATTGCCATCTTCAAAGAGCATGAGATAGAGATGACGGTTGCCTAGGACATTACGTTGCTCAATGATACGTGTTCCAAACCGGTCCAACCAAGCAAGGTCACTCGTCAAATTATCTAAGTCGTCCACGACATAAACAACATCATAGTCTTGAAACTCGTCTTTTGGAGCCTTTGGATTTGTCCGTGAACCAGACATGGCGACAGCCTCGACTTGGAGCACTTTTGCGGTTTGAAAAATTAAACCAAGCATTTCGGATTCAGTTCTCATATTAACACCTGTTCTTTATTTGATATTACTGTCTATTAGCATACTATTTCTCAAGTTAAATTAGTTAATCAATTATAACAGATTTAGCTATCCTTCTCTCAAAGTTTTTAATTTCGACAAAATTCTAGATTCATCCATGCTTAAAATAACAAATAAAGTCGAAGTATAGATGTCATCGTACCATTGTTCCAGTTCATCATCAGCCAAATCAAGATGATATTGATTTGAATTATTGTGCCTTAAACCAAAATTATTATACATTTCAAAAAGTTTTTCAAACGCGATAACCTTTTGATTGTTAACTTTCAAAATATCTTTTAATTCTTCAGAATTATTTAATTCTCTCCTAAACGGTTCAAGGTAGTTCGCTAAAGCAATAAGTATTTCTTTCTTACGCTGAACATCTCCTTTATTTGCAAAATGATTATATTCTAAAACCTTTATCGCATCTTGAATACTCGTTTCAGATACAATCTGAGAAACTTCTGAGGCATAAACATTCTTTTCAACGATGATTTGACGACCACTTTCTAAAGTAAGAAACTCATGATTCGATAAATCTAGAACTCTGTTGATATTTTCTCTAACAGCATACACATCATCCCTTAATAAGGGATGATTCGGGTTTATAATCGACAACATATCATTTAAAAGCTCAGCAAAAATAAAAAGTTTTTCTAATTCATTATCCGCTTGAGATAAGCAAAACTTTAAGAACTCATCAAAATCTATAAAAGTTCTGCGATTTTGATAATTAAGAAATTTATGATTTAGTTCCTCTAACAATCTATTCGATAACAAAATATAGAGATTATCAAATTCCGTGCTCGGGTTAAAATTCATACCATCTAAGATTTCAAAATAATTTTTTCTAACCATCAGAAAACAGTACTCTCCTCCAAGGTAAACTTGACATTATCCTCAATCCATTTACGGCGTGGTTCGACCTTATCTCCCATGAGGACATTGACACGGCGTTCAGCGCGTGCTAGATCTTCGATTGTGACACGAATGAGGGTACGCGTTTCTGGATTCATGGTTGTTTCCCAGAGTTGGTCCGCGTTCATCTCACCAAGACCTTTATATCGTTGGAGTGTTGCGCCTTTGCCAAACTGCTTGCGGAGTTCTTCTAGCTCTCCGTCTGTCCAAGCATAGGCCACTTCTTCTTTCTTGCCTTTGCCTTTGGACATCTTGTAAAGAGGCGGAAGGGCGATATAGACATGTCCTGCTTCTACTAGGGGACGCATATAGCGGTAGAAAAAGGTTAAGAGCAAGGTCTGAATGTGGGCACCGTCGGTATCCGCATCGGTCATGATGATGATCTTGTCATAATTGGCATCTTCAAGAGAGAAGTCAGCGCCGACACCCGCACCGATGGTATAAATCATAGTGTTGATTTCCTCATTTTTGAGGATATCTGCCATCTTGGCCTTGGCTGTATTGATAACCTTACCACGAAGAGGTAGGATAGCCTGGAATTTACGGTCACGACCTTGTTTAGCCGAACCACCGGCAGAGTCACCCTCGACTAGATAGAGTTCGTTCTTAGCTGGGTTTTTAGACTGTGCTGGGGTTAATTTCCCAGACAACAAGCCCTTGTCTTTTTTATTTTTCTTGCCATTTCGGCTCTCATCACGCGCTTTACGCGCTGCTTCACGAGCATCACGAGCCTTGATAGCTTTGCGGATGAGATTCGAAGCCAACTCACCATTTTCCATGAGGAAGAAAGTCAACTTGTCAGCCACAATTCCATCCACAATTGGGCGAGCTAGTGGACTTCCAAGTTTATCCTTGGTCTGGCCTTCAAACTGGAGGTGTTCTTCCGGAACCAGAATAGAAAGAACGGCTGCAAGTCCCTCACGATAGTCTGAACCTTCTAGGTTTTTATCTTTTTCCTTGAGAAGACCTGTCTTACGAGCGTAGTCATTCATGACCTTGGTAATGGCAGACTTGAGCCCTGTCTCATGCGTCCCCCCATCCTTGGTGCGAACGTTATTGACAAAGGACAAGATATTATCTGAAAATCCATCATTGTACTGGAGGGCAACTTCCACTTGGAAACCATTGTCTTCACCTTCAAAGTATAGGACTGGCGTCAAGGTTTCCTTGTCTTCATTGAGGTAAGAAACAAAGTCTTGTACCCCGTTCTCATAATGGAATTCGATTGCTTCATCTGTTCGCTTATCTGTCAAAGACAAGGTAACATTTTTTAAGAGAAAGGCTGACTCATTGAGTCGTTCTGAAATGGTATTGTACTTGAAGTCTGTCGTAGAAAAAATCGTCGCATCAGGCATGAAGGTGACCTTGGTACCTGTTTTAGACTTGGGCGCTGTACCGATTTTCTTCAAGGTTGTGACGGGTTTCCCACCATTTTCAAAACGCTGTCTATAGACTGCACCATCACGGGTGATTTCAACTTCCAACCAGCTTGATAGGGCATTAACAACAGAAGACCCCACCCCGTGGAGACCTCCAGATGTCTTATAACCTCCTTGACCGAATTTCCCTCCGGCGTGAAGAATGGTAAAGATAACCTCGACAGTTGGAATTCCCATGGCGTGCATACCAGTCGGCATCCCACGACCTTGGTCTTCTACTGTTAAACTTCCGTCTTTATTGATAGTCACATCAATGCGATCACCGAAGCCAGACAAGGCCTCATCGACTGCATTGTCCACAATTTCCCAGACTAGGTGATGGAGACCAGCACCGTCAGTCGATCCGATATACATCCCCGGACGTTTACGGACTGCATCCAACCCTTCTAGCACCTGAATGGCGTCATCATTGTAGTTATTAATATTGATTTCCTTTTTTGACACAAGGAACCTCCTATTCGTTCATCTTTTCTATTTTACAGGTTTTCTAGGGATTTTGCAAAATTTTTCCCATTCAGCCGTCACAATTTTACAGGATATTCTCTGACTTTCGAAAGCATTTCATGGTATAATAGGTCTATGATGACATTTGTATTATTAATTTTAGCTTATCTGCTAGGTTCGATTCCGTCTGGTCTTTGGATTGGACAAATCTTCTTTCAAACAAATCTGCGCGAGCATGGTTCTGGTAATACTGGAACGACTAATACCTTTCGCATTTTAGGTAAGAAAGCTGGTATGGCAACCTTTGTGATTGACTTCTTTAAAGGGACCTTGTCCACTCTACTTCCAATTCTTTTCCACCTTCAAGGTGTATCACCTCTCGTCTTTGGTCTTTTGGCTGTCATTGGGCACACCTTTCCTATTTTTGCTGGCTTTAAAGGTGGCAAGGCTGTCGCAACCAGTGCTGGAGTAATTTTCGGATTTGCGCCTGTTTTCTGCCTCTACCTAGCAGTCATATTCTTTGGAACCCTCTATCTAGGCAGTATGATTTCACTGTCTAGCGTTACTGCTTCTATCGCAGCCGTTATCGGAGTTCTCCTATTTCCACTATTTGGTTTTATCCTAAACAGTTATGACCTTCTTTTTACCGTGATTATCCTAGCACTCGCTAGCTTGATTATCATTCGTCACAAGGATAATATCACACGTATCAGAAATAAAACTGAAAATCTTGTCCCTTGGGGATTGAACCTAACCCATCAAAATCCTAAAAAATAAAACGCCAGTTTGAACTGACGTTTTTTTGTATGCTTATTTTGATTTGATATAGTTGATACCATCTGCCTTTGGTGCAACAGCTTTTCCAAAAAAGGCTGCCAAGACAATGACTGTCAAAACATAAGGCGCAATTTGTAGGTAGACCGCAGGTACTCCTTGTAGGAAAGGCAATTGAGAACCGATAACTGCCAAACTTTGTGAAAGTCCAAAGAAAAGACTAGAAAGCATAGCACCGATTGGGTTCCATTTACCAAAGATCATTGCAGCAAGAGCGATAAATCCAGGACCGACAATAGTTGTCACTGAGAAGTTGACAGAAATGGATTGAGCATAAATCGCTCCCCCAATTCCACCAAGGAAACCTGAAATAACAACCCCAAGATATCGCATCTTGTAGACATTGATCCCCAAGGTATCCGCTGCTTGAGGGTGTTCACCGACAGAGCGAAGGCGAAGACCAAAACGTGTCTTAAAGAGAATAAACCATGCAAAGAATGAGAAGGAAATCGCGATATAACCTAGCAAACTTGTTGACTTGAAGAAGATATCTCCAATCACTGGGATATCAGCCAAAACTGGGAAATCAAAACGTCCAAAAGTCTGGCTTAAGTTATCCGTTTGCCCTTTGTTATAAAGAACTTTAACTAAGAAAACTGCTAGGGCAGGAGCCATCAAGTTCAATACTGTACCACTGACAACATGGTCCGCACGGAAATGAACTGTAGCGACTGCATGGATGAGGGAGAAAATAGCTCCCACGATACCAGCAACTAACAAGGAAATCCAAGGGGTCGCTGCTCCAAGTTGTTCTGCAAACTCAAGGTTAAAGACAACCCCAGAAAAGGCACCCATAACCATAATTCCTTCAAGACCGACGTTAACGACACCACCACGTTCAGAGAAAACTCCTCCGATACTCGTAAAAATAAGTGGTGCTGAGTAAATCAGCATAGAAGAGACCAAGAGGGTGAGTAATGTTGTAATAGACATCCTTACTTACCTCCTTTAACTTGTTTTTTCGGTTTGACAAAGCGTTCAATAATATAGTGAACACTGACAAAGAAGATAATAGACGCTGTTACAATGCTGACAAGCTCAGACGGAACTTGCGCAGCGTTCATACCCGGCGCACCAACTTGCAAAACTCCAAATAAGAAGGATGCAAAGAGAATTCCAATTGGTGAGTTTCCAGCAAGCAAACTAACTGCCATCCCGTTAAATCCGATAGCTAATGATGAACCTTGAACGTAAACGTTTTGGAAGGTTCCTAGACCTTCGACCGCTCCACCAAGACCAGCTAATGCACCAGAGATAATCATTGATAGAATGATTGTACGTTTTGCTGAAATACCAGCGTACTCTGAAGCATGGGGATTAAGACCAACTGCACGAATTTCAAAACCGAGAGTCGTTTTCTTGAGCAAGAACCAAATCACGCCAACAGCAATGATGGCAAAGAAGATACCGATATTCATACGAGAATTGCCAGTCAACTCAGATAACCATGGTGTCTGGTATGTAGCATTGGCACTAACACGAATCGTTGAATCTGTACTTTGCATAATATCTTTAGGAAAGGCATGAATAAAGGCGTTCCCTACATACAATACAATGTAGTTCATCATGATGGTTACGATAACCTCTGACGTACCGAGATAAGCTCTGAGAATACCTGGAATCGCACCAACAATTCCACCTGCGATCAGAGCAATCACCACAGTCGCTAAAATCAACATTGGACGTGGCATGTCTGGATGCGACAAGGCAAACCAACCGCTGAGAATCCATCCTGCTAGAGCTTGACCTGGCAAACCAACGTTAAAGAAACCTGCCCGACTAGCAACAGCAAAACCAAGACCAATCAAGACAAGAGGACCCATGGCACGGAAAATTTCACCAATTCCACGGAGGCTACCGAAAGCTGTATAAAACAACTCCTCATACCCCCAGATAGCATCGTAGCCGAAAATCCACATGACAATGGCTCCGAGCAAGATTCCTAAGAATACGGAAATCAAGGGAACCGAAATTTGTTGTAATTTTTTAGACATCACTCTTCTCCTTTCCCAAGTCTCCACCAGCCATCAAGACACCAAGTTCTTGTTTGTTAGTCGTTTCTGGCGATACAATACCTTGAATCTTCCCATCGTGGATAACAGCAATACGGTCTGAGACATTTAAAATCTCATCCAATTCAAAACTGACAACGAGAACAGCCTTGCCATTATCACGTTCCTCAATCAAGCGTTTGTGAATGTACTCAATGGCACCAACGTCCAAACCACGAGTTGGCTGGCTGACGATAAGGAGTTCAGGATCACGATCAATCTCACGAGCAATAATCGCTTTTTGTTGATTTCCTCCTGAAAGAGCTGCTGCTGGAACAAATTCGCTTGCCGCACGAACGTCAAATTCTTCCATCAATTTCTTAGCATGTGAAGTGATATTCGCATAGTTCAAGATACCATTCTTACTAAGTGGTTCTTTATAGTAGGTTTGAAGAGCGATATTTTCTGAAATCATCATCTCCAAAATCAATCCATCACGGTGACGGTCTTCAGGAACATGCCCCACACTGAGTTCCGTAATTTGTCGTGGGTGCATTCCCACGATTGATTTGCCTTTTAATTCAATACTACCAGACTCAACCTTACGAAGACCTGTAATGGCTTGAATGAGTTCAGATTGACCATTACCGTCAATACCTGCAATACCGACAATCTCACCAGCTCGAACATCCAAAGAAAGATTCTTCACAGCTGGTACACCGCGATTTTCATTAACAACCAAGTCCTTGATAGACAAGACCACTTCTTTTGGTTGTGGTGCCTGTTTCTCCGTTTTGAAGGAGACAGAGCGCCCTACCATCATTTCTGCCAAATCGGCATTGGTAGCTCCAGCAATCTCAACCGTCTGGATTGATTTACCACGACGGATAACCGTCACTCGATTCGATACCGCACGAATCTCATCTAACTTGTGGGTAATCAAAATAATAGACTTCCCTTCTTTGACAAGGTTTTTCATGATGGCCATCAACTCGTCAATCTCTGAAGGAGTCAATACAGCTGTAGGTTCGTCAAAGATAAGGATATCAGCACCACGGTAAAGTGTTTTCAAGATTTCTACACGTTGTTGGGCACCAACGGAAATGTCTGCCACCTTAGCAGCAGGATCCACTGCCAAACCATAACGTTCAGAAAGAGCCTTGATTTCTTTAGTAGCTTCAGCTATATCTAGCACACCATTTTTAGTGATTTCACTCCCCAAAATGATATTTTCAGCTACTGTAAAAGCTTCAACCAACATAAAATGTTGGTGAACCATCCCAATTCCTAGACTAGCAGCTTTAGAAGGTGAATCTAGTTTGACAACTTGACCATTCACCGCAATTTCACCACTAGTTGGCTCAAGAAGTCCTGCCAGCATATTCATCAGAGTGGATTTACCCGCTCCATTTTCTCCTAAAAGTGCATGGATTTCACCTTTTCGCAGTTGCAAATTGATCTTGTCGTTTGCTACAAATTCACCAAACACCTTGGTAATATCCCGCATCTCAATGACATTTTCGTGTGCCATATGCTCTTCCTTTCAGAGGTTTATTTTATTTCAATAAAACCTGCTAATCACATTAACAAGCTCTATTGAGACAAAATTTGCCTCAATTCTTAAAGAAGCGACCGATGGCCGCTTCCTAAGAAATGACTTTTATCCATTATTTTTCAGGAACTTTTACACTTCCGTCAAGGATTTTAGCTTTTGCATCTTCGACAGCCTTTTTACCTTCTTCTGAAAGGTTTGTTACTGCCAAGTCAACCCCTTTATCTTTCAATGAGTAGACGATAACTTGTCCACCAGGGAATTCACCTTTTTCTGTTTTGTTGGCAATATCTTTTACAGTTGTACCAACTTGTTTCAATGTAGATACAAGAACGAAGTTTGATTCTTTACCATCTTTAGAAGTGTATTTACCTTCTGCTG
Organism: bacterium; assembly: GCA_905221265.1. Taxonomy (GTDB): domain Bacteria; phylum Bacillota; class Bacilli; order Lactobacillales; family Streptococcaceae; genus Streptococcus. Next base: position 105,723 of record CAJNCQ010000001.1, read on the forward strand.
CTTGGTCACGGTCTACACCAATAACCCAAACTTTTTCGTTTTCATTTTTGCTCTCGTTCAAAGATTTTGCTTCAGCAAAGACACCAGCACCTGTACCACCAGCTGCTTGGTAGACAACGTCTGCACCTGCAGCGTATTGAGCTGCTGCAATTGTTTTACCTTTAGCAGCATCACCAAATGAACCAGCGTAGTCAACTTGTACCTTAATAGAAGGGTCTACTGAGGCAACACCAGCCTTAAATCCAGCAGCGAAACGTGAAATAACTTCAGATTCGATACCACCTACAAAACCAACTTGTTTTGTTTTAGTTGTTTTAGCTGCTGCAACACCAGCAAGGTAAGCTGCTTCGTTATCAGCAAATGTTACGCTTGCAACATTCTTTTGATCTTTGATCACATCATCAATCAAGACATAGTTTAAGTCAGAGTGGTCTTTTGCTGCCTCTTCAACTGCATTGTGAAGTGCAAAACCAACACCGAAGATCAGGTTGTAACTTCCAGCCGCTTGTTGCAAGTTGTTAGCGTAGTCAGCTTCGCTTGTTGATTGGAAGTAAGTGTAACCTTTATCTTTAGAAAGATTGTGTTCTTTACCCCAGTCTTGCAAACCTTCCCAAGCTGATTGGTTAAATGATTTATCATCAACACCACCAGTATCTGTTACGATCGCTGCTTTCGTCTTCATTTCAGATGAAGATGAAGCTGCGTTACGAGAAGAGCGGTTACCACATGCAGCAAGTCCAACTGCTGCCACTGCAACTAGACCAAGGCCTAGCCATTGTTTCTTGTTCATTACTGAACCTCCTAAATAAGATGTGCAACGATGTTGCAAGTATAGATCGTTTGGTCACGTAGACCACAGCCACTCGAAGAGTAGCTCAGACTAATTTAAGTCTGTAAATGAGTATGGAAGTAACTCCCCGACCGTCATCTCGACCGTCGATTTATCTTTAGCGACTAAAGTCACTTTTAGATCTTGTTCAAAAAATTCAACCATGACCTGGCGGCAAGCACCACATGGCGAGATAGGTTTTTCAGTTTGTCCGTAGACAATCAATTCTGAAAACTCCCGTTGCCCCTCCGAAACTGCTTTAAAAATAGCAGTACGTTCTCCACAATTAGTCAAGGGATAGCTAGCATTCTCGATATTCACACCCGTATAAATACTACCATCCTTGGCTACTAAAACAGCTCCGATGGGAAAGTGAGAATAGGGTACATAGGCTTTCTTGCTGGTTTCAATTGCTAGTTCAATTAACTCAGTAGTCGCCATCTGCCAATTCTCCTTTTAAAATCGCAACGCCAGCAGATGTTCCGATGCGGGTAGCACCTGCCTCCACAAAAGCGACAGCATCTGCATATGAACGAGCTCCACCAGCTGCCTTAACTCCCATATCTGGTCCGACTGTTTCACGCATTAATTTAACATCTGCTACCGTAGCACCACCAATTGAAAAGCCAGTAGATGTTTTAACAAAGTCAGCGCCTGCTTTCTGGGATAATTGGCAGGCCACAACCTTTTCATCGTCTGTCAACAAGCAGGCTTCAATAATGACCTTAACTAACTTGTCACCACTTGCTTCTACGACAGCACGGATGTCCGATTCAACTAAATCAAGATTGCCTGATTTAAGGGCACCAACATTGATAACCATATCAATCTCATCTGCACCGTTTTGAACAGCTTCTTTTGTTTCAAAAGCTTTCACAGCTGAAGTTGTTGCTCCCAAAGGAAAACCTACTACTGTACAAACCTTTACATCTGAACCATCAAATCCTGCCTTTGAATGAGCGACCCAGCTGGGATTGACACAAACGCTGGCAAAGTCATACTCACGCGCTTCAGATAGCAAACGATCAATTTGTTCTTGACTCGCATCTTGCTTTAAAAGCGTATGATCGATATATTTATTCAACTTCATATTCGGATTCTCCCTGGTTTTATGAGATAATTTCTATAATTTCTCGTAAACTTTGCACTCCATCATTTATTTTAACATATTTTTGAAATTCTGTAACTAGTTCAGAAGAAATTTTTCCATTTGTATAAACTTTTGCAACAATTTCTCCTTTTTGAACGGAGTCTCCAACTTTCTTTTCAAAAACAATCCCTGTTTCATAGTCCAAGCCATCAGACTTGACTGCACGACCAGCACCTAGTCTCATGGCATAGAGCCCAAATTCCATTGCTGGAAGAGCTGAAATAACACCTGTATCTTGAGCTGGAATTTCCACCACATGAGCAACCTTGACTGGGCGATAGAGGTCTTCTAAATCACCGCCTTGTGCTGCTACCATTTCTTCAAACTTGGCCAGAGCTTGTCCATTCTCAAGGTGTTGACGCACCTCTTCTACTGTCTTCTCAACATCTGCTAAACTAAGCATAATCTGAGCAAGTTCACAGATAAAGTGACTGATATCTTCTCGGCCTTTTCCTTGAAGAATCTCGATTGCCTCAAGGATTTCGAGACGATTGCCAATGGCTCTTCCCAAGGGTTGGCTCATATCGGTAATGACTGCTACCGTCTTTCGACCAACAGCCTTACCAAGATCCACCATGGTTTGAGCCAATTCACGCGCCTCATCAACTGTCTTCATGAAGGCACCCTCACCGACCGTTACGTCTAGCAAAATGGCATCCGCTCCTGCAGCAATTTTCTTGCTCATCACCGAACTAGCAATCAAAGGTATCGTGTCGACAGTTGCAGTCACATCACGGAGGGCATAGAGAAGCTTGTCTGCTTTAACCAGCTGATCTGACTGCCCAATGACAGATACTCCAATATCTTGCACCTGACGAATGAAATCTTCTTGGCTTCGCTCAACTTGATAGCCCTTAATGGACTCCAATTTATCAATTGTCCCACCAGTATGGCCGAGACCACGACCACTCATTTTAGCCACAGGCACACCAAAGCTAGCAACAAGGGGAGCCAAAATCAAGGTTACTTTATCGCCAACCCCACCAGTAGAATGTTTATCCACTTTAATCCCATCAATAGCTGACAAATCAAACTCCTGACCTGTCTTGACCATATTCATCGTCAGGTCAGAAATCTCACGTGTGGTCATTTCTTTAAAATAAACAGCCATAGCAAAAGCAGACATTTGATAATCTGGAACAGTTCCAGCCACATAGCCTTCTACCAACCATTTGATTTCAGCTGCAGTCAGTTCTTGACCATCTCGTTTCTTTTGGATTAAATCAACTGCTCTCATTCTTTCACACTTCTAAGGATATAGTATCCCTTATCTTTCTTTACGATTTCACAATTGCCAAACACATCTTCCATCTTACTTTTAGCACTTGGAGCTCCTTGCTTTTTCTGAATGACGATGGTTAAATCTCCTCCGTCTTTCAAAAATTCTCTGCTCTTTTCGATAATCTCATGAACAACTTGCTTGCCCGCACGGATCGGCGGATTGGAAATAACATGGTCAAACTTCCCTTCAACTTGTTCATAGATATTGGATTGGAAAATCGTTACTTCTACTTTATTTCGTTCAGCATTTTGTCGCGCTAAGTCCAAGGCACGATTATTGATATCAACCATGGTCACCTGAACTCCATAAGCCTTGACCAATGACAAACCCAATGGCCCATAACCACAACCCACATCAAGGACTGTCTCTCCTTCATTGACCTCTAGGCACTTGAGCAAGAGCTGACTCCCAAAGTCAACCATTTTCTTGCTAAAAACACCCGCATCCGTCAAAAAGGTCATGTTTTCTCCCAACAACTCCACTCTCAACTCATGAATGTCGTGAGCAGCATCAGGATTTTCTGCATAATACATTTTACTCATAAAACTATTTTACCATATTTTAGTGAAATGTTAAATCGTTTACAAGGCTGAAATTCAACAAATAAACTAAATCTGTTATAATAATAATTAAAGGATTTTTGTATTTTTCACTCTATTTTTTCCCCTGTTAGAGGCAACTTATAGCAACTTTCAAGAATCAGAATGATAAATAGTTAATTTCACTCTCTCTTTAGATGAGAAATATGATATACTAAGATATCGAACGAGGAAAAATTATGACCAACGAATTTTTACATTTTGAGAAAATCAGTCGCCAAACCTGGCAGTCCTTGCATCGCAAGACAACCCCTCCCTTGACGGAAGAAGAACTAGACTCCATCAAGAGTTTTAATGACCAAATCAGCCTACAAGATGTGACCGACATCTATCTGCCACTGGTTCACCTTATCCATATCTATAAAAAAGCCAAAGAAGATTTGTCTTTCTCAAAAGAAATCTTTCTTCAAAGAGATAGCAAGCCCCAACCTTTTATTATTGGGGTTTCGGGTAGTGTTGCTGTGGGGAAATCGACCACTAGTCGCTTACTTCAGATTCTTCTATCACGTACTCTCCCGGATGCTACTGTAGAATTGGTGACAACTGACGGTTTTCTCTATCCCAACCAAACTTTAATTGAGCAAGGTATCTTAAATCGCAAAGGTTTTCCAGAGAGTTATGACATGGAAGCCTTGCTGAATTTTCTTGACCGCCTAAAGAATGGGCAGGATGTTGATATTCCTGTCTATTCTCATGAAGTGTATGACATCGTTCCTGGGGAAAAACAACGGGTCAAAGCCGCTGACTTTGTCATTGTCGAGGGAATCAATGTCTTTCAAAACCCTCAAAATGAGCGCCTTTACATCACTGATTTCTTTGATTTCTCCATCTATGTGGATGCTGCTGTCGAAGACATTGAAGGTTGGTATCTGGATCGTTTCTTAAAACTCCTCAGCTTTGCCCAAAATGATCCCAACAGCTACTACCACCGCTTTACGCAAATGCCGATTGGAGAGGTCGAAGCCTTCGCTCATCAGATCTGGACCAGCATTAATCTAATAAATCTACAAAACTATATCGAACCGACAAGGAATCGTGCCGAGATCATTCTCCACAAGGCTAAAAACCATGAAATCGATGAAATTTACCTAAAAAAATAATTTCCCCTTGTCAAAACCTGAGTTTTCAGATATAATGGTATAGTTAGTAAATATGGAGGTAAGAACATTGGCAAACATTAAATCAGCTATCAAACGCGCTGAATTGAACGTTAAACAAAACGAAAAAAACTCAGCTCAAAAATCAGCTATGCGTACTGCTATCAAAGCTTTCGAAGCAAACCCTTCTGAAGAACTTTTCCGTGCTGCTAGCTCAGCTATCGACAAAGCAGAAACTAAAGGTTTGATTCATAAAAACAAAGCAAGCCGCGATAAAGCTCGTCTTTCAGCTAAACTTGCTAAATAAGAAACAGTCCATAGAGGCTGTTTTTTTGTCCTCTAATAAGAAAAGGTAAAAAATGAAAATAGCAATCATAGGATATTCTGGAGCTGGTAAGTCAACTCTAGCTGAAAAGTTGTCAAACTACTACTCTATCCCAAAACTGCATGTAGATACACTTCAATTTCAACCTGGTTGGCAAGACAGCGACCGCGATTGGATGGAAACTGAGATGAAAAACTTCCTCACTAGTCACTCAGACTGGGTCATCGATGGCAACTACTCTTGGTGTTGCTATGAAGAGAGAATGCAGGAAGCTGACCAAATCATCTTTCTCAACTTTTCCCCATTGTCTTGTCTCTTTCGAGCCTTCAAACGTTATCTCACATATCGCGGCAAGGTCAGAGAAAGTATGGCTGCAGGCTGTCCTGAACGATTTGACTGGGACTTTATCAGATGGATTCTCTGGGATGGACGGAGCAAATCCGCTAAGGAACGTTATCAGCAGATTCAAGAAAGCTATCCAGAGAAAGTAATTGTTCTCAGGTCGCAAAAGGAGATGGACTACTTCTTAGAAAATCTCGCGCATAACAAGAAAAACCAACGTACCTAACGTTGGTTTTTTGCTTTTATCCAATCACACTTCCGTTTGGTACAGCTGGATCAACTGTGAGAAGGGTTAATTTGCCATCATGTTCAGCTGAGAGGATCATCCCTTGGCTGACATATTTTTTCATCATTTTACGTGGTTTGAGGTTGGCAACGATTTGGACTTTCTTGCCGACCAATTCTTGTTCGTTTGGATAGTATTTTGCAATTCCTGATAGGATTTGACGATCTTCACCATCACCTGCATCTAGGCGGAATTGAAGCAACTTATCAGATCCTTCCACTTTAGAAACTTCTTTAACTTCTGCGACACGGATTTCAACCTTATCAAAATCTTCAAACTTGATTTCATCCTTGTTGAGCTGGATTTCAACTTCGTCTGGATTCCATTCTTTTTCGACTGCTGGTTTGTTTCCTTCCATTTGTTCCTTGATATAGGCGATTTCTTCTTCCATATCCAAACGTGGGAAGATTGGTGTTCCTTTGGCAACAACAGTCACACCAGCAGGGAAGTCTGCCAAGCTCAAGTTTTCAAGACTCGCCACTTCTTCCAAGCCAAGTTGAGTCAAGACCGCGCGACTGGTTTCCATCATAAATGGCTCAATCAAGTGTGCTACGACACGGAGGCTAGCTGCCAAGTGGCTCATAACACTTGCCAATTGGTCGCGAAGGGCTTCATCCTTAGCCAAGACCCATGGGGCTGTCTCATCAATGTATTTGTTAGTACGAGAGATAAGCATCCAGACTGCTTCTAAAGCACGTGGGTAGTCAACTGCATCCATGTGTGTATGGTAATCAGCGATTGATTGTTCTGCAACGTCAGCAAGAGCATGGTCATATTCTATCACACCTTCTACATAGGCAGGGATTTGCCCATCAAAGTACTTGTTAATCATAGAAACCGTACGGTTTAGGAGATTTCCAAGGTCATTGGCCAATTCATAATTGATACGGCCTACATAGTCCTCAGGAGTGAAGGTTCCGTCTGAACCAACTGGAAGGCTACGCATGAGGTAGTAACGAAGTGGATCCAGTCCATAGCGCTCTACTAACATTTCAGGATAAACAACATTCCCCTTAGATTTAGACATCTTGCCGTCTTTCATGACGAACCAACCATGGGCAATCAAACGTTCAGGCAACTTCATATCCAACATCATGAGAAGAATTGGCCAGTAGATTGAGTGGAAACGAAGAATGTCTTTTCCGACCATGTGGAAGACTGTTCCATTCCAGAATTTATCATAGTTAGCATGATCGTCTTGACCGTAACCAAGAGCAGTCGCATAGTTGAGAAGGGCATCAATCCAAACATAGACAACGTGTTTAGAATTTGATGGTACTGGCACGCCCCAAGTAAAGGTTGTCCGAGATACGGCCAAGTCTTCCAAACCTGGTTCGATGAAGTTACGTAGCATTTCATTAAGACGACCATCTGGAGTGATGAAGTCAGGGTGAGATTTGAAAAATTCAACCAAGCGATCTTGGTATTTACTTAGACGAAGGAAGTAAGACTCTTCTGAAACCCATTCAACCTCGTGACCAGATGGAGCGATACCGCCTGTCACATTTCCAGCTTCGTCACGGAAAACTTCTGCCAGCTGGCTTTCTGTAAAGAATTCTTCATCTGAGACTGAATACCAGCCAGAGTATTCACCCAAGTAGATATCATCTTGAGCAAGCAAGCGTTCAAAGACCTGAGCCACTACTTTTTCATGGTAATCATCAGTTGTACGGATGAATTTATCGTATGAGATATCGAGTAATTTCCAGAGTTCTTTGACACCAACCGCCATGCCATCAACATAAGCTTGTGGTGTAATACCAGCTTCTTCCGCTTTCTGTTGGATCTTTTGACCATGCTCGTCAAGACCTGTCAGATAAAAGACATCGTAGCCCATAAGGCGTTTGTAACGTGCTAGGACATCACAGGCGATGGTTGTGTAAGCAGAACCGATATGAAGTTTACCAGATGGATAGTAAATCGGTGTTGTAATATAAAAATTCTTTTCAGACATAATTTTTCCTTTCCAGGCAAATGAAACCTGTTTTTCTAACACTTCATTATATCATATTTTTAGTGATTTTCGATAGGAAAATCCATACAAAAACAAGATAGACAAGTGTCCATCTTGCTTATCTTATTCATAGCGAAGGGCTTCAATTGGATCAAGCTTAGACGCTTTATTGGCTGGTAAGACCCCAAAGATCATACCAACGCTGGCCGAAACAGCCAAGCTAAAGAGAGCAATCGGTAGCGAGACACCAATTTCTATTCCTTCCATCATATTTTTTAGCAAGGCCCCTGCTAGTGCGGTCAAGCCTGCTGCACTAACAAGTCCGATAAGACCACCTAATAAGGTCAAAATCATGGACTCAATCAAAAACTGTACCAAGATATTAGCCCGTGTAGCTCCCAATGCTTTACGAAGACCAATCTCACGAGTACGCTCCGTTACAGAAACCAGCATGATATTCATAACCCCAGTCCCTCCCACAAAGAGAGAGATCCCTGCGATAGCACTGATAATAGCGGTCATAAAACCAAAGATTTGCTGAACCTCTGCAAAAGCGGCGGTTTCGTCTACAACCTGATATTCTCCCTGCTGTACTCCTGCAATTTCTGTCATCTTGCGTGCGAGTTCTGGCCCCAAAGTCGGAGTTAGACTCGTATCATTCACACGAAAGACAATATTAGAAATTTCCTCTACATTAAAATTAGCTGCTACAGAAGCATTGGTTGTAATCGGTAAACCACCTACACCAAACATCTTAGCACTTTTAACAGCAGGACTAGAGTAAACACCAATCACACGATAGCTATATCCATTGGCTGAAATGATTTGATTGAGCGCTGCCTGAGGCGAGTCAAAAAGACTTTTAGCGAGTTCTTCATCTAGCAAAATCACACTTGCAAAATCTCGGTAATCTTGTTCTCTCAGATCCCTACCTGCAATAATTTTATTTTCTACAGCAGACATATAAGTCATATTTCCACCTGTTAGACTTGCTCTCTCTACCTTTTTATCCTTATAGGTCAAAGTAACATTTGTACTATTAGTCACATAATAGCCATCTACGCCTTTTAGTTTGGCAGCTTCCTTAACCCACGATTCCTGTGTTTTAGGTGGTTCTACGTGAACATCTTCTTCTTTACCAGATAGTGTCAGTGCAGATTGCTTTTGTGTAAAGGAACCGTCCTTACTTTTAATTGGTGAGAAAAATACCTGAATATTTTTCTGAGATTTTGTCATATTTTTATTGACCTGACGAGACATAGAGTCCCCTAAAGCCATGATGACAACTACTGAAGAAACTCCAATGATAATACCAATCATGGTCAAAAAGGAGCGCATCTTGTGTGCCATAATAGATGAAAAGGCAAATTTCAGATTTTGCATCTTAGTTCTCCTTTCCTTCCAAACGAGCGCTATCAGACGAAATAACTCCATCACGGATTACAATTTGGCGTTTTGCATAGGCTGCAATTTCGGGCTCGTGCGTTACCATAATAATAGTCTTGCCTTCTTCATTTAACTCAACCAAGAGTTCCATGATTTGGCTTCCTGTTTTCGTATCCAAGGCACCTGTTGGTTCATCAGCTAGGATGATTGAAGGATCATTAACAAGAGCACGCGCAATGGCCACCCGTTGTTTTTGACCACCAGACAACTCCGAAGGAAGGTGATGAATCCGATCAGTCAACTCTACTTTACTCAGATATTCCTCTGCCAACTTGCGACGTTGGGCAGCTGGAACTCCAGCATAAATCAAGGGCAACTCAACATTTTGAACAGCATCCATCTTTGACAAAAGAAAGAACTGTTGAAAGACAAAACCAATTTGTTGGTTACGTACCTGTGCCAACTGCTTTTCACCTAGACGGGCCACTTCTTGACCTTCTAGATAGTATTCGCCACTGGTTGGGGTGTCCAGCATTCCGATGGTATTCATCAGAGTAGATTTACCCGAGCCAGATGGTCCCATAATGGCAACAAATTCCCCTTCGCCGATCTCCAAATTAATATTTTTCAAGACCTGCAGTTCCTGTTCACCATTTCGATAGCTCCGGCAGATGTTTTTTAGACTAATTAGTTGTTTCATCAGCCTTCACCTCTTTTCCTTCTTCCAAGGAAGTCGTTGGATTACTGATGACTTTGGTTCCGTCTGTCAAACCAGATGTGATCTCTTGGTTTTCTGCGTCAGCATTTCCTAGGCTAACTTCAACCTTCTTAGCCTTATTCTCTTCGTCAACCACCCAAACATAGTTTTTCCCGTCTTCAGTAATGACACTGGTTAAGGGTACGAGGATTGATTTCTTGTCACTTTTAACCTCAACACTAACGGTGAAACCTGGTCTTAAATCACCAATCTCACTCGTTACTTCAATCGTATAAGGATATTTAGAACCAGTATTCCCCCCAGCTATAGCATTCGTTACTTCTCCACTATTTTTAGGGTAAGCTGAAATAAAGCTGATCTTCCCTGTCCAAGTTTTATCTTGGTAAACTTTAGAAGAGAAGGTCACTTCTTGGCCAACAGAAAGGTTGGCAAGATTGTACTCGGAAAGTTCTCCCTTGACTTGTAGATTGTCGTTACTTACTACATGAACCATCACTTGATTTGCAGCAGTTGTGGACTTTGATACATTGCGATTAACTTCTACAACTGTACCTTCTAGCGTACTCAGAACCTTTGTTGCGTCCAATTGGGCTTGCGCCTTTTTAAGTTGCGCCTCTGCATCAGCACGACTATCACGAGCATCACTAATCTGAGAATCAATGGAAGAGACAGAAGAACTCTGTGCTCCATCATCATATTCTTCCGAATCAGCTAGAGTGTTGTTTCGTGATTCCTTCAAGTCATTGATACGACGATCAGCCTTGGCTATGGCACGGTTAGCTGCATCATAAGCAGACTGCGCTTCTGTGCTGTTGTATTTTACGAGCGCTTGTCCTTTGTCAACCTTATCTCCAACAGAAACCAAGATTTCATCCACCTCACCCTTACTTGCATCCAAATAAACATATTGTTCATTTTTTGCGGTGACGGTACCAGATAAAAGAACAGAGGAGGCAACTGTTCCTTCCTTTGCGACTACGAGATGCGATGTGTCATCCTTACCGGCAGCCTGAGAGGGCTGTCTAAATAGCAAAATACCCACTGCACTGGTTATAATAATACTTGCAGCACCAATAGCTGTGTATAGTTGCCATTTTTTAGTTTTCTTATTCCCCTTCATCACAAAACTCCTATTTTATTTTCAATACAAAGACTATTATAGCAAATTTACCTACTCTAAACAATGATTGTTCAGAGAGAAAAGAGAACAATTCAGGAAACATGCTTTGTTTCCATTTGATTTATGCGAAATTGTACTAGTAACATCATACACCTTATTTCTATATTTAGCAAGTGATTTCTGCTATTTCTTTAGGGCGTAGCAGATTTTTGCATTCAAAAAATAAAAACGATAGAATATGACTATCAAATCTATAAGGAGTTTTCTATGAGAGAATATGATATCATCGCTATCGGCGGAGGGAGCGGTGGCATTGCTACTATGAACCGCGCTGGCGAACACGGTGCTAAAGCAGCTGTTATCGAGGAGAAAAAATTAGGTGGAACCTGCGTCAATGTCGGCTGTGTTCCTAAGAAAATCATGTGGTATGGAGCGCAAATCGCTGAAAGCTTCCACCACTACGGCCCTGACTATGGTTTTACAAGTTCAGATGTTCAATTTGATTTTGCTAAACTTCGTCAAAACCGTGAAGCCTACATCGACCGTGCTCGCTCATCTTATGATGGAAGTTTCAAACGCAACGGTGTTGATTTAATTGAAGGTCGTGCTCATTTCGTTGATTCCCACACAGTCAGCGTTAATGGTGAATTGATTCGTGCCAAACATATCGTGATTGCGACTGGCGCTCGTCCAAGCATCCCAACTATTCCCGGAGCTGAACTCGGTGGTAGTTCAGACGATGTCTTTGCTTGGGAACAACTTCCTGAATCTGTTGCGATTCTTGGTGCTGGCTATATCGCTGTTGAATTAGCTGGTGTTCTCCACGCACTTAGAGTAAAAACTGATTTGTTTGTGCGTCGCGATCGTCCCTTGCGCACTTTTGACAACTACATCGTTGAAGGTCTTGTCAATGAAATGGAAAAAACGGGTCTACCTTTGCACACGCATAAGGTACCAGTCAAGCTCGAAGAAACGGAGGAAGGTATTACCATTCATTTCGAAGACGGTTCTAGTCACACCGCTAGCCAAGTTATCTGGGCTACCGGCCGCCGTCCAAATGTAGACGGTCTTGAGTTAGAAAAGGCTGGCGTTACACTCAACCAACGTGGATTTATCCAAGTGGATGAGTATCAAAATACAGTTGTAGATGGTATCTACGCCCTTGGAGATGTTACTGGTGAGAAAGAACTTACCCCCGTAGCCATCAAGGCAGGACGTACCCTATCTGAACGCCTCTTCAACGGGAAAACAAATGCCAAGATGGACTACACGACTATCCCTACTGTAGTCTTCTCCCACCCAGCAATCGGAACCGTTGGTTTGACCGAGGAGCAAGCTATCAAAGAATACGGCCAAGATAACATCAAAGTCTACAAGTCAAGCTTTGCATCCATGTACTCTGCTGTTACAAGCCATCGTCAAGAATCTCGCTTCAAACTTATCACCGCCGGTGCTGACGAAAAAGTTGTTGGTCTTCACGGACTTGGTTACGGAGTGGATGAGATGATTCAAGGATTCGCTGTTGCCATCAAGATGGGGGCTACCAAGGCGGACTTTGATGCTACAGTAGCTATCCACCCAACCGCTTCAGAAGAATTTGTAACCATGCGCTAATTATCGCAAGAGACCCCAAGAGGTCTCTTTTTACTTGCAAAATCGGCTGTTACAAAATTGTTACCTATGCTTTAAAAATAGGTTGACTTTTCTTCCTGAATTAGTATAATAGTTACTATAATTTTAAAAAGAGGTTAACAGTTTTGAAAAAAGCTCATATCTATGCTATCCCTGCTATCGGTGCTGCTCTCATCGCCGTATTGGCACAAATCAGTCTCCCTATCGGTCCTGTACCTTTCACTCTGCAAAACTTTGCAATCGGTCTGATTGCTACCGTTTTTAGACCTAGAGAAGCCGTTCTATCTGTTGCCCTCTATCTCCTACTGGGTGCTATTGGTTTACCTGTCTTTGCAGGGGGTGGTGCAGGATTTCACGTTTTAGTCGGTCCAAGTTCAGGCTATCTTTGGTTCGACCTTGTCTATGCAGGACTTACATCTTATCTCATCCATCAAAATAGTGGCCATATCCGCATTTTCCTAGCCAATCTCTTGGGTGACTCTCTGGTCTTTGTAGGAGGTATTCTCAGCCTCCACTTCCTTGCTGGTATGGAATTTGACAAAGCACTTGCTGTCGGTGTCCTTCCCTTTATCCTCCCTGATCTTGGTAAGATCATTGCGATTAGCTTCATTGGTCGTCCACTATTACAACGACTTAGGGGACAAGCATACTTCTCAATTTAACCCAAAAAGGATACTGAGTCAAAAACTCAATATCCTTTTATTGATTTCCTTTAAAAGCATCCACCATTACCTGAAATTCTTCGTTTGTAAGGGTGATTCCTTTTCCCATCTTGGTATGATCAGGGCTCCAAGTTCGAATATCAAACTTTGCTGGAGCGCCATTAAAGCTGACTCGATTTAGTTCTTTTGTCCATCCTTTTTCATTTTCAGACAAGGTCAGTAAGTGTTCTTCGATTTCAAATGTAAATTCTGCCATTTTAACTCCTTTTTGTGATATGCTTTCTCTAGTCTATTCGTAAAATCTTGTAGATTTTAGGAAAATTTTATATAATATGGTTATATAAGAGGGGAGAAGCCTATGAGATATACATTCAAGCATGTCTTAGATAAGATACAAGACTTTCTCAGTGGACATGATGAACGAGATTATTCTGAAAACGACTCCCTCATTGCTACAATTGAACAAGCCATCCAGAAACAAACTGCTGTTCATGTCATACTAGCTGAAACAAGCTTCACTGGTGATATTGTCAAATATGATACCAGTCGTCAACAGATTGTTGTCAAAAATTTTACAAAAAATGTGACACGCATCATCCGAATCACTGACATCAAAAGGCTACGCTTTGTCCCATCTACTGTCCAGAGAGCTCAGAAAAATAGATTTAAGAAAGAGTGAGATGTTTTTCATCCCACTCTTTTTCTTAACGAATTTGTTCAAAATGCAGGTGGACAGCGATATGGTCTCCGTAACCACTTCTCTCCAAATCGCGTTGTAAGCGGTAAGAAATGTAGTGTTCTGCGATGGTGATATATCCTGCCCCCAACAAACGATTTTCAACCATTGATTGGATCATACTAATGGTCGCACGTTCCACTTTTGCTTCCTCCAAGTCCAAGACTACTTTTTTAGTGACTTGAGCTAGGTTTTGACGTAGGTCATCTGTCAAAACATAAACAGTCTGAGCCGCTTTTAGAACAGCTTGGTAGATTTTATCTGGATCAAAGTCTGCAACTTCTCCATTACGTTTGATTACTTGCATAAGGTTCTCCTTTATTCTTTGTTTTCTCTGATTTCAGCCAGCATTTTTTCTTCTTCTGCTGTTAGTTGATAGTTTTCTAGCAAATCTGGTCTGCGCTCATAGGTTTTCTTTAAACTCTCATAAAGTCGCCACTGACGAATCTTCTCATGGTGCCCACTCATAAGCACATCTGGAACCACCATGCCTCGATAGTCATAAGGACGTGTGTATTGAGGATATTCGAGCAATCCCGAAGAAAAACTATCATCCTGGTGACTAGACTCCTTGCCAATCACTTCCGGAATTAGGCGAACGGTCGCATCAATCATAGTCATAGCCGCCAATTCACCACCAGTCAAGACATAGTCTCCTAGAGAAATCTCATCAGTTACCAAGGTCTTGATGCGTTCGTCATACCCTTCATAGTGACCGCAGATAAAGATCAGTTCCTCTTCTTTGGCCAAATCTTCAGCGTAGGCTTGATCGAACTGTTTCCCAGCAGGATCGAGAAGAATGACGCGGGGATTTTTCTTTTCAATTGCGTCAAAGGCATCGAAAATAGGTTGGGCACGGAGCAACATCCCCTGACCGCCTCCGTAGGGCTCATCGTCAACATGACGGGCCTTTTCAGCATATTCTCTGAAATTATGGTACTGGATATCCAAGAGCCCCTTTTCTCGAGCCTTTCCAACAATTGAGTGCTCCAGCGGAGAAAACATCTCAGGAAAGAGGGTTAAAATATCAATCTTCATCATCTAGTCCTTCTAAGATTTCCACTTCGACCCGCTTGTTTGGGATGTCAACATTGAGAACTACTGGGGGTATGTAAGGTAGAAGCAGATCACGCTTACCTTTTCGCTTAACCACCCAGACATCATTGGCACCTGGTTGCAGGATTTCCTTGATGGTTCCAATCAAGTTATCTCCCTCATAGATTTCTAAACCGATAATTTCATGATAGTAGAATTCACCATCATCTAAATCGTTCAAATCTTCCTCAGCGACCTTGAGACTATAACCCTTGTACTTTTCAATCGCATTGATATGGTACATGTCTTTGAATTTGATAATGTCAAAGTTCTTATGCTTACGGTGACTTGCGATGGTCACTGTTTGGACAAACTGGTCTTTATCATCAAATAAAGCCAACTCTGCTCCCTTTTTAAAACGTTCCTCGGCAAAATCCGTCACAGACAAGACACGCATCTCACCCTGTAGACCCTGCGTATTGACGATTTTCCCAACATTAAAGTAGTTCATCTTGTCTCCTGTACTCTAGTTCTATCCTTTATTTTAACACGTTCCAGAGATTTTCACAAGTTGGATAGGTCCTATCTTATAAGGCTACTACTTCTTCAAAAAAATCACCAACTATCTGATTAAACTCTTTAGGATGGTCATTCATCGGTTGGTGTTTGCTATCTGAAATCGTTACTTGACGCGCATTGGGATTGAGAGCAATGATACCATCATAGATTATTTTTAGGTGTTTGGGAAAATCATTTTCGCCTCTTACTAATAGCATGAGAGGATTTCCTTTATATCCTTCTATCTCATGGACTGCCAAGAAACCTGTGATTCCAAGGTTCAAGAAAACATCTCGCCCAGTTTCTATAATAGCCGTCTTGACCAATTCTCTTGTGACAGGATTATCAGTACACATTTTTGAGTTCTTATCAGCAATCACCTTCCAAGGAATCGTCTTGTACATAAGAGAACTATATTTGATTCGACCTCTTTCTTTCTCAGACAAGTAACGGTGCTGTCCCCAACTATCCACCATGACCAAAGCTAGGACTCTTTCTGGATGGCGATAGGTATACTCTTGAAGTGGATTTCCTCCCCAAGAATGACCAACCAATATCACCTTATCTAGCTGGAAATAGGATAAAATAGCATCTACATCTTGAACAGCGCCTTCCAGGTCGGGAAGTCCAACTTTCATAGGTGATTCACCCTGCCCTCTAACATTGACAAAGTAAAGGTCAAATCCATCAAAAGCGTCATACTGGTGGGCCCACATCTGACTACGTCCACAAGCTCCATGATAAAAAATAATATGCCCTTTACTTGCGTTTCCAGGACGATGATAAACAACCAAATCACAATCTAATACTGGTATAATGTGGCGTATCAAAGTCTCGGGTTTTCTGTTATAAAAAGCAATAGCTTCAGCTATATCATTTTGCTTCATTTCTACATTCGCTCCTCTTTATCCTAATATCATTCTTTTTATCTATTTTATCATGCTATATTAAAATCATCGTTTTCCAAACTTGATTTCATTAAAAAATTTGAATTTTCTGTACAATATAGATAAAGAAAAAGACTGCTAAGCAATCTTTACTTTCTTCTCATCAGATTCATGCCTAAGATTCCAGCAATAATCAGAGCAGCTCCAATCACATGGTAACTATAAATTGGTTCGTGGAGGATAAGAGCCCCGGCTAGAATGGTCAAAACTGTTCCAAGATTGCCAAAGACACTGACGATTGATGCGCCGAGGCGAACGATAGCATAGATAGAGAGACTACCAGTAACGATAGAGGCTAAAATTCCCAAATAGAGGATGGAAGGCAGATAGGACACCTGTCCAAGTGGCGCAAAGTAAGCTAATATGTTCCCCTCTAGATAGTGCGAGATCAGACTCAGCGTATTAAAGGTGACGAAGCCAACAAATATCACAACAGCTGTCATATCCATGGCCCGATAGCGACCTCCTTTAGCCTTGCTGAGGATATTGTTTATCGCATTGGCGAGAACAGATCCCAACATCAAGAGAAAGCCCAAGCTAGCAGTTTCCGTGCTAAAGTTTGCTCCTTTACTAAGGAAGATGAAAACTACTCCTGCTACGGATAAAATTAAAAAGAACTTTTGCAGCAAACTTGTCTTTTCCTTGAGAAAGACCGATGCCAAAAGGAGAGTAAAAATCGGGACAAGTGCTTGTAAAATTCCCGCTTCAGAAGACGATATATACTGTAAAGCAAAGGATTGGAAAATAAAAAAGAGGAGTGGATAGAAAAGACTCATAGGCAGAATAGAAAGAATATCTTTTCTACTTAAACTCATATTGATAAGTTTTGTTTGATGAAGGATGACCAATACCAAAGCAGCGATTGTATAGCGATGTGCCAAGTTTGTGAGAGGACTGGCATAGCCCAAAGCAATCTTAGTAAATAAAAAAGAAAAACCAATGATGACTGAAAAGGATAAGGCCGCTAGGTATGCTTTTGTTTTCTCGTTCATAGATTGTTACTCCCTTTAAAAATAGCTATTCTCAAGATTAATTGACTAGAATTCTTTGAGACTGTCTATCCATTTTAGCATAGTAAAATCCTAGATGCTATTTCTAGGATTGGTATTTTATGCCTAGCCTACTATCACTCTTTCAAGGTGATAAATTCTTTTTCCTTGCCTAAAAAGGACTCAGCCAGTCTGATCTGCTTTTCTCGTTATTTTCTCACAAGTTCTAACTTGTCTGCCTCTTAGAGATTTCTTACTTTGATAGCATAAACTGCCTATTTCATTGCTTTCTCTATAAAAGCAAGCGTATGCTAGGAAAATCTTTCATATCAGTGAAAAGAGATTATTCCTAGTTTTCTTTGAAGTAATCCAAAAATCCTTCCAAATCTCTTTCATGCTGATACTTAATGGCTGCTTTTTTATCTTTGTCAAAGATTGTTTTGGTTAGGTCGATGTCATTAATAGCTGCAATTGCGACAGTATAGTGAATGATATCAGCCAGTTCTTTGGCTAGTTCCTCGTTTGAGTCCTGAACGCCCTCTTTTCGACCAGAGCGCCCATTCAAGACCTCAGCTACTTCTCCGACTTCCTCCACTAGCTTGATAAAGAGGCCTTCCTCAGTTCGAGATTGCTGGTAATGTTCGAGTAAGTATGCTTGTAATTGTCTAAACGTTAAATCCTTCATCTTCTCCTCCTCACAAAAAAGCGAGACATCTGTCCCGCTTTTTTTATTTTTCATCGATAACGATTCTTACTTTTTTGTCTTCAGTTGGGACAGAGTAGACAATCGTTCTTATCGCTGAGATAGTGCGACCCTTACGACCGATAACACGACCGACATCGCTCTGATCAAGATCCAAGTGATACTCCAAAAACTCTGGTGTGTCTTCAATCTTGATAGTTAAGGCATCAGGTTGTGAAATCAAAGGTTTCACAATCGCAATAATGAGATTTTCAATCGTATCCATCTGTCAACCTACTTTAAACTTATTTTGAGAATTTAGAATCGTGGAATTTTTTCAATACGCCTTCTTTTGAAAGGATGTTGCGAACTGTATCTGAAGGTTGAGCTCCATCAGCCAACCATGCAAGAACGCGGTCTTCTTTCAAAGTTACTTGGTTTTCAGCAACAAGTGGGTTGTAAGTACCAACTGTTTCGATGAAACGTCCATCACGTGGTGAACGTGAGTCTGCTACGTTGATACGGTAGAAAGGTTTTTTCTTAGAACCCATACGAGTCAAACGGATTTTAACTGCCATTTTTTAATGTCTCTTTTCTTATTTTTTTATTTCGGTGAAATAGCTAAGCTATTTAGCACATGTTCTATTATAGCAGATTTCTGATAGGTGTCAAGAAAAAAACTTGACAGAGTTTAAAATTTTTATTTTTTTTAGAAATTTATTAGATTAATAGGGATAAATTAGAAAGAGAAACTTTATGAATACTAGTCTAGAGAACATTTACAAAGACCATCAGGTTAAGCCTTACATCTCTCCTGATCGTGATATCGAGACTTGGCTACTAAATCCCAAGTCTGTCCCAAAATGAAATAGAAGACAATCTTCTGGTAGGTGATATTATCCTCCTCTGGAGAATCAACTTTGGTACTTTTACCACCGAAAGCTGGTTTTTAAAACTCCAATTTGAATATATTTCAAAATTCACTTAAAATCAACGTTTTCCCGATTTTTCAGAAAATAAATTTTCATCTAATTTGAATAACTTTTAATTGAATGGTGTGATATATGAAGTGTTGTAAATGCTGTATTGTAGCTAAGTTCTTAACGTTTTGAGAATTGGCTAGCTTTGCGAGCTTTCTTAAGACTTGGTTTGAAAAGTATAGATTTCAATTGGACTAAAAACAGCGAAATATCAAGGATTTTAAGAACAATATCTACTAATTAATTTATAAAATATGAATTAATAGATTCTAAATAGGGGAATAATTTAGTTCTGTAAAAATTAACTTCTACACCTACAATGCTTATTCTGACAGACTTTATAACAGTCTAAAAAAAGTAGAGATTCATACAGTATCTAGATTTTCCAAAAATTCTTTATCATCAAATATTATTTACGAAATTATTCAAACCAAATCCGATGCATTGCTTCAAAGAATTCTTTAGTTGTTTAACTAGCAAGGGCTTTTATTAAAAAATTTTTTCAAATAATTGCCACCTTGACACATAAATTCTTGCTTTCTAAATTTAAATGTGATATATTTATAACATAAAATTTAAATGTTATATATTTATAACATAAAAAAGGAGTCTATCATGAAAAAAAGTCAAAAAATGCGTGGCCTCATTGCAATGATTGCCGTAGCTCTCTTTATTGATTTTACTGTTTTATTTGGTTCTAATCTTAGTTGGGGACCCAAGTTAGTTATTGCTGGTATTTCAGTGTTAGGTCAGATTGTAGCTATTTGGGGCTGGCTACATATGAAACCACGGCCTCATAAGATTCAGAAAGGTAAGGGGAAGACTATTTTTGACTTGTCTGCTAAGCTTTACACGATACTTTTCTTTGCAGCAAGCATTTTTTATACAGTAGGGATTTGGGTTTCGACCCCAAGCGAAAGTTCTGGTATTAAAGAATGGATTTTGGGAATTGGACTCGTTATTGAAGTGATTGTATTTGGTTTTTTCTCTTTGAAAAATGTCAAGGAAACTCCGGACGAACGCTTTTATGCTAATTTAGCCAAGGCAGCTAGCTTGATGTTTGTTTTTATCCTAGGCGCACTGATGATCCTAGCAGTTATCATTGGGTATATGGGGTCTCTCACTCTTTACATGGGACAGATATTTATTAGCATAGCTGCCTTGATTTTCATCTTTGCGGTTGTCTATCTTATCTTGGAACGGAGAGGATAAGTATGTCCAAAGAAAGCAATATTATTACTAATCTCAAATCTGTTCGTGAGTCCACAGGCATGACCCAGCAGGAGTTAGCCGCCCTCATCGGCATGCGACGCGAGACAATTCTGCACTTGGAAAATAACCGTTACAATCCTTCACTGGAAATGGCTCTTAAAATTGCTCAAGTTTTTAATCTTAAAGTAGAAGACCTCTTTGAACTCAGAAAGAAAGAGGAAGCATAATTCTTTTCGAGACCTGGTTTCCTAAATATTTCGAGTACACTTATGGCATTGATGCACCAAAACATCTAAGCAGTCTGGTAGAAAAAGGCTATACTATTATCGAAACTGCCTTCGATTCACTCGACCATCTGAATGCTACAATGAAAAAGAATATCCTCAAAAGTAAGGGAGTTACAGGACTTTCTAAGATGAAGGCTGCAGATCTGGACCAAGCCCTTCATGACAACTTTACAGAAGAAGAATTAGCAAGTTACTTTGCAATTCGAGGCTACAAATTGACTCCAAAGGGAGAGCAGATACTGGAACAATATCAGGAAATTATCGACCATCATCCAAAGAAAAATCTCTAATCAAGTAGTCTGTAAATTTATTTTCTGAAAACTTGCCTTATCTTTTACATTTGAAATCAACTCCCTTTTAAGGTACAATGGTAGAAATGAATTTTTGAGAGGAAAACAATGAAAAAACTAGCAACTCTTCTTTTACTATCAACTATAGCTCTTGCTGGATGTACTAGTATCCAGCGTGGTCTCCGTGGTGATGACTATGTCGACTCCAGTATCTCTGCTGAAGAAAGCTCTAAAGCAGCTGCCCAGGCTGCCAAAGATTTGAATGACGCTTTGACCAATGAAAATGCTAACTTCCCTCAACTTTCTAAAGAAGTTGCTGAAGATGAAGCCGAGGTTATTTTACACACAAATCAAGGCGATATCCGCATCAAACTCTTTCCAAAACTAGCACCTCTTGCGGTTGAAAACTTCCTTACTCACGCTAAGGAAGGCTATTATAAAGGCATCACCTTCCACCGTGTCATAGATGGATTTATGGTCCAAACTGGAGATCCTAAGGGAGATGGTACAGGTGGCCAATCCATCTGGCATGATAAGGATAAAACAAAGGACAAGGGAACTGGTTTCAAAAATGAAATCTCTCCTTACCTATACAATATCCGAGGAGCCCTTGCTATGGCTAACACTGGTCAACCAAACACTAACGGTAGCCAGTTCTTCATCAACCAAAATTCAACAGATATTTCAGCTAAACTCCCTACAAGCAAATATCCAAAGAAAATCATCGAAGCTTATAAAGAAGGTGGAAATCCTAGTCTAGATGGTAAACACCCAGTCTTTGGTCAAGTCATCGATGGCATGGATGTTGTTGACAAGATTGCCAAAGCTGAAAAAGATGAGAAAGACAAACCAACGTCTGCTATCACCATTGATAGTATCGAAGTGGTGAAAGACTATGACTTCAGCAAAAAATAAGCCATCAACAGATAAGGAGACGATGACATGATTTTATTTTGGGGTTCTAAAGGTTATCAGAAAGATTTGGGACATACGCAAACAGCGATCGAATGTGGTCATTGTAACAATGTCGACACTTGGGAGATCGTAGAAACTGGGCGCAAGTTCACCCTTTACTGGATTCCACTTTTTCCTTATGGTAAAAGTTACTTCGTTTCTTGTCCGATTTGCCACTACGGTAAAGAAATTGAGAAATCTGAAGTTGAAAGCTATTTAAATTACTAGTCAAAAAAGCCAAGTCATTTCGACTTGGCTTTTTTAGCGCTTTTAAGTTAGCTTGTTAAAGTCCCAGATTTGGTCCATCCAGCCTTCATAGAAGTCTGGCTCATGGCAAACCATTAGAATGCTTCCCTTGTATTCTTTAAGCGCACGCTTGAGTTCTTCCTTGGCATCCACATCTAGGTGATTGGTCGGCTCATCAAGCACCAAGACGTTATTTTCACGATTCATTAAGAGACAGAAACGCACCTTGGCCTGTTCCCCACCTGACAAGACCTGAATCTGACTTTCAATGTGCTTGGTCGTCAAACCACAACGAGCAAGGGCTGCACGAACTTCTGCCTGATTGAGGGCAGGAAAGGCATTCCAGACAGCCTCTAGTGGGGTTTGGCGATTACCACCTTCTACTTCTTGCTCAAAGTAACCAAGTTCTAGGTAATCACCGCGTTCAACTTCTCCAGCGATTGGTGGAATAATACCTAAGAGACTCTTCAAGAGAGTTGTTTTCCCAATACCATTTGCTCCGATAATGGCAACCTTTTGATTGCGTTCAAAGGTGAGGTTTAATGGTTTGGTAAGAGGACGGTCGTAACCAATCTGCAAATCCTTGGCTTGGAAAATAAAGCGACCAGGAGTACGAGCCGGTTTAAAATCAAAGGACGGCTTTGGTTTCTCGCTTTGAAGCTCGATAATATCCATCTTATCCAATTTCTTCTGGCGGGACATGGCCATATTACGCGTTGCGACACGTGCTTTGTTTCGAGCGACAAAGTCCTTGAGGTCTGCTATCTCTTTCTGCTGACGTTCATAGGCCGCCTCTAGCTGAGATTTCTTCATGGCATAGACTTCTTGGAACTGGTAGTAGTCACCAGAGTAACGCGTCAACTGTTGATTTTCAACATGATAGACGATATTGATCACGTCGTTCAAGAAAGGAATATCATGCGAGATCAGGACAAAGGCATTCTCATAGTTTTGGAGATAACGCTTGAGCCAGTCAATGTGTTCAGCATCCAAGTAGTTGGTTGGCTCGTCCAGTAACAAGATATCTGGTTTTTCAAGAAGGAGTTTGGCCAAGAGGACCTTGGTTCTTTGGCCACCTGATAAGGCTGTTACATCGGTATCCATGCCATAGTCCATGACACCGAGAGCACGCGCTACTTCATCTATCTTGGCATCCAAGGTATAAAAATCTCGACTCTCCAAACGATCTTGGAGCTCCCCGACTTCTTCCATCAGCGCGTCGATATCCGCTCCGTCTTCGGCCATTTCCATATAGAGGTCATTGATACGAACTTCTGCTTTAAATAGCTCATCAAAGGCTGTACGGAGAACATCACGTACAGTTTGACCTTCCTTTAGCACAGCGTGCTGGTCCAGATAGCCAGCAGTCACATATTTGGACCACTCCACCTTCCCTTCGTCAGGTAACATCTTACCAGTCACAATGCTCATAAAGGTTGATTTCCCTTCACCATTGGCACCAACTAGACCGATATGCTCTCCCTTGAGGAGACGGAAGGACACATCTTCAAAAATTGCACGGTCACCAAAACCGTGACTCAAATTTTTAACTTCTAAAATACTCATTCTAATTCCTTATCTTGTTTTTATGCAGTCCTTTATAGAGGAGCCAAGCCAGATAGCCTCCCAAGGTATTGGTCCATAAATCATCAATCTCAAAGACGCGATTAAAATCAAAGAAAAAGTCTAAGGCCAGTTGCGTACACTCAATTCCTAGACTAAGTAGAAAGCTGAGAAGGAGGATTTTTTTCGTTTGTCGCAAGTTTGGACAGAGATAGATGAGTTGAAAAACCAAGGGGAAGAGCAAGAAGACATTTAAAATGTTCTGCAAAAAGATCCAAAGGACTTGTCCCAAACTAGTCACTTCACCCAGTTTCCAAAAGGAATTTAAGGGAGTTAAAAGAAAAACCAGGCGTCCAAAAGTTTGAATACCTGGAGTTTCCACTCCTGTAGGAAGTTGAGGTTGGGGAGTAAAACAAAAACACACAACGCATAGGCTGTAAATAGCCACTCCCAATCTTAAGATTAATTCTCTTTTTCTAGTCATTTTATGGATTTACCGCTGCGACTGCCTTCTGGCGATCACGTTTCATTGTATTGGAGCGCAATTGTCCACAAGCTGCATCAATATCTGTACCATGCTCTTGACGAACAACGCAGTTGACCCCTTTTTTCTTGAGGGTATCGTAGAAGGCCATCACGCGCTCTTTGGGACTACGGCTATATTGGTCATGTTCACTAACTGGGTTGTAAGGAATCAAGTTTACATAAGACAATTTCTTGATGTTCTTGAGCAATTCAGCCAATTCCAAGGCTTGTTCTACACCATCGTTGACTTCATTGAGCATGATATATTCAAAGGTTACACGACGATTAGTTGTTTCGATATAGTACTCAATAGCTGCGAAAAGCTTTTCAATCGGAAAGGCACGGTTAATCTTCATGATGCTTGAGCGCAATTCATTATTGGGTGCGTGAAGGGAAACAGCGAGATTGACCTGAACTCCTTCATTAGCAAAGTCACGAATTTTGTGTGCCAAACCTGAAGTTGAAACCGTGATGTGACGAGCTCCGATTGCCATCCCCTTGTCATCATTAATGGTACGGACAAAATTCAAAACATTGTTGTAGTTATCAAATGGTTCACCAATTCCCATGACAACGATATGACTAACACGCTCGTCCTGACCACGTTCATCAAAGTATTTCTGAACCAGCATAATCTGCGCTACGATTTCACCGTTATTAAGGTCACGTTGCTTCTTAATCAAGCCTGATGCACAGAAGGTACAACCAATATTACAGCCAACCTGAGTGGTCACACAGACTGACAAACCGTAGTGTTGACGCATCAACACAGTCTCAATCAACATGCCATCTGGCAACTCGAAAAGATACTTAACGGTACCGTCAGCTGACTCTTGTACGATCCGCTGTTTCAATGGATTGACCACAAACTGGTCATTGAGCTTAGCAATCAAATCTTTAGAAAGGTTGGTCATTTCTTCAAATGACTGGACACGTTTACGGTAAAGCCATTCCCAGATTTGATCTGCTCGGAATTTCTTTTCTCCCTGTTCTAATACCCATTCTTGCATGGTTTGACGTGTTAAACTATAAATAGACGGTTTCATCTCTTCTCCTTATTCTCTATCTATTTCTGACGAATGACAAAATGGCGCTGTCCCTTGTCCTCTTTCTGAGACTTTTGGTCCTTATGACGACGTCTATTTCGCTTATCCGCATTTGGTTTTCTCTTGTTTTGCGAAGGTTTCTTTCCTCTTCTAGGAAGGTTTTCCTCATCCTTTTTACGCATTTTTTTGTCAAATGAAGCCCGCTTCGGTGCTTGATTTTCTAGGACAAAATAGGCACAACCATAACTACAGTACTCCAAAAGATAGTCCTGTAACCGACTAATCTTTTCATTTTTTTCCTCTGTTCGGTCGTCTTTGTAAAAGCCACGTAGACGGAGCTGTTCATTGCTCCAGTCCCCCACGACATAATCAAATTTGGTCAACACTTCTGAGAAGCGTTGATTAAAGACTGTCACATCGAAGGCATCCTTGATATTTTCAACCAAGGTAAAAGCGATTCCTTCAGTCTCAACCTTTTCCCCATTTACTTGAAATTCTGGGCCAGGAAACTTGTTATAGTTGTATAATTCAGGTGCAATTTCTTTACGCATAGTCTTCCTTTTCCACGATTACTTAACACTCTATTTTACCATAATTTCTAGCAGTTAGCACGTTTCTCATAAAAATGAAAAAAGTCTGACGATTTTGTCAGACTTCTGCCATACAAACCAAAAAGAGAAGAATGACTCTTCCCTTCCTATTCATTATTTCGCTGCTGCGTAAAGCTCATTTACTTTGTTCCAGTTAATGACTGAGAAGAAAGCTTTAATGTAGTCAGGACGTACATTGCGGTATTTCAAGTAGTAAGCATGTTCCCAAACGTCCAAGCCCAAGATTGGTTTTTTACCTTCTGAGATTGGTGTATCTTGGTTTGCTGTTGAAGTTACTTCAAGCTTCCCTTCTTTGTTGACAACCAACCAAGCCCATCCAGAACCAAAGCGAGTTGTAGCTGCTGCTGTAAAGGCTGCTTGGAACTCTTCGAATGAACCAAATGTTGCATCGATTGCTGCTGCAAGTTCTGCTGAAGGAGCAGTCTTTTCAGGAGTCATCAATTCCCAGAAAAGAGCGTGGTTCAAGTGTCCACCACCATTGTTGATAAGCGCTTGGCGGATATCAGCAGGAATAGATTCTACATCAGCAAGCAAAGCTTCAAGGTCTTCACCAATTTCAGGGTGTTTTTCAAGAGCTGCATTGGCATTGTTGACATAAGTTTGATGGTGTTTGTCATGGTGCAAGTGCATTGTTTCTGCATCAATGTATGGTTCCAAAGCGTCGTATGCGTATGGAAGGTCTGGTAAGATAATAGCCATCTGTAATACCTCTTTTTCTTTCTATATGAAAATGATAACGCAATCATCCTCTTTTTTCAAGTTTTTTGCTCAATTTGCCTCTGCCGCGATCTGCAAAAGTGCCTTTTCAAACAGGTACCCTTTTTCATAGACACCTGTCTTAATCTGGTAGTCTGTTTCAATCAAATAAGAAATCGCTCGCTTGAGAAAGGCCAAGGAAATCCTTCTTGAATCTCTCAGTGCAAACTTGATTTGATAAGGATTAGGATTGCGCCCCAAGTAAGTTCCCAATGTGTTTGCAATCTGCGATTCCGTCTGACCAGCCTCTGATAAAATCTTCACTTGGGTAAAGGTACGAAACTGTCCTAACATGACAGCTATGAGCTTGATCTCATCCTCCCCTTGCAAGGTCAAGTCTCTAACCAAATCACGGGCCTGGTCAATCTTTTTGCCCAAGATAAACTGAGTCAAATCAAAAATGTTGTCCTGCAAGGTCTTTGGTATAGCTTCGACAATGTCCTTCTCCTCAATCACCCCGTCTGACTTATAGGACTGTAAAAAAAGGAGATTTTTCTGGATTTCACTAAATTGAAAACCAGATTTGATAAGTAGATTTTCAAAGGATTGCCCCACAAACTGCAGACCTTGTGTCTGACTCCACTTTTGGAAATACTGACGAATCTCTTGTTCCTTAGGTTCAATAGCATCAAAAACAGTCGCATCACGTTTGAGCAATTTGACCAGCCGTCTTTTACTATCTAACTTTCCTTCAGCAAAAATCAATAATTTGGTTGTTGGCGAAGGGTTATCAAGGTATGCCTCAAACGACTTGAGCTCATCATCTGTTAAAAAGCGTTTCTTGGCTGTTGTGATATCGACAAAATGGTCTAATATCACGATTTTTTCATCCGCAAAGAAAGGGAGACTGACCAACTCCAACTCTAAGTCTTTATAGGCTACTTCTTTCATATCAAAGTAAGCAAAGTTGAGGTCAGCTGGGTCATAACCAATCTGTTTCAACACTTGACTCTTCATAACTTCAAACTGACCTTGGTCTGTCCCTGTAAATAGGTTCAAGCTAGATAAATTTGATAAAGTCAACTTCTGACTGTCTTCTATGGCTAGCATCTTCTCTCCTTTCTTCTGATTTTTTAGTAACTTTAACCAATATAGCGCAATTTCCCACGGAAATCTTCTAGGCTCTCATACCCTTTTTCCACCATAATAGCTTTCAATTCATTGGTAATGCGCTCAAAAGCTCCAACGCCTTCCTTGTGGAGAGTCGTTCCTACTTGCACCATACTAGCACCGCAAAGGATGTGTTCAAAGGCATCACGACCCGTTAGAACACCACCCGTTCCGATGATTTGGATTTGCGGATTGAGGCGTTGATAAAAGGCGTGGACATTAGCAAGAGCTGTTGGTTTGATATACTCTCCACCAATCCCACCGAAGCCATTTTTAGGGCGAATAACGACAGACTCATCTTCGATATAAAGGCCATTCCCGATAGAATTAACACAATTGACAAACTTGAGCGGATATTTGTTGAAAATAGCTGCCGCTTGGTCAAAGTGAACAATATCAAAATAAGGTGGCAATTTGATCCCTAGAGGTTTGGTAAAGTAGGCAAATACCTCTGACAAGATACGGTCTGTTGTCTCAAAATCATAGGCAATCTGAGGTTTTCCTGGAACGTTTGGACAAGAGAGATTAAGCTCTGTCAGTCCTTTGAATTCACTCTCTTGAACTTTTTTCAAGATGGCATGTGTTTCTTCTGGAGACATGCCAACTAAAGATAGGAAGAAAGTTCGGTTTGGCTCTTTTTCCTGTAAGTCCAAAAGATAGTCCAGATAGTAGTCTAAGCCATTATTTGGTAAGCCCATGGAGTTGATAGAACCAAGTGGAACATCCTGATAACGTGGTTCAGGATTTCCCTGCCGAAAGTCCAAAGTCGCAGTCTTCGTAACAAAAGTACCCGCCGCTGAGTTTTTGACCCCTTCAAGTTCCTCTACCGTCATACAAGCCACACCCGCTGCATTCATCAAGCAATTGTCAAACTCAAAGCCAGCTATTTGTGTTTTCGTTGATACCATGATTCTGATCCTCCAGATTCCTTTTATTTCTAATATTATACCATACTTTAAGATTTTCTCTTTGAGAAACTAATTTCTATATAAAACGTTCGTTTTTGTAAATTGAAAGAATTTTTAGAAAATTTCTGTTTTTTTCTTTACACTCAAAAAAATTTCTGCTATAATGGCTCATGTAATAAAATATAACAACAAAAAGGAGAACGATATGACATCTGCTAAAGACTATATCCAAAGTGTGTTTGCAACTGTGAAAGCTCGTAACGGGCATGAGGCTGAATTTCTCCAGGCGGTTGAAGAATTCTTCAGCACTTTGGAACCTGTATTTGAAAAACACCCTGAGTATATCGAAGAAAACATCTTGGCACGCATCACTGAGCCTGAGCGCGTGATTTCTTTCCGTGTTCCTTGGGTTGACCGTGAAGGTAAAGTCCAAGTCAACCGTGGTTACCGTGTTCAATTCAACTCAGCTGTTGGACCATATAAAGGCGGACTTCGTTTCCACCCAACTGTAAACCAAGGGATCTTGAAATTCCTCGGTTTCGAACAAATCTTTAAAAACGTCTTGACTGGACTTCCAATCGGTGGAGGTAAAGGGGGATCAGACTTCGATCCTAAAGGTAAGACTGATGCTGAAGTGATGCGCTTCTGCCAAAGCTTTATGACAGAATTGCAAAAATACATCGGACCATCTCTTGACGTACCTGCTGGTGATATCGGTGTTGGTGGACGTGAAATTGGTTACCTATACGGACAATACAAACGTCTTAACCAATTTGATGCGGGTGTCTTGACTGGTAAACCTCTTGGATTTGGTGGTAGCTTGATTCGTCCAGAAGCAACTGGTTATGGTTTGGTTTACTACACTGAAGAAATGCTCAAAGCTAATGGTAACAGTTTTGCTGGTAAGAAAGTGGTTATTTCAGGTTCTGGTAACGTAGCTCAATATGCTCTTCAAAAAGCGACTGAACTCGGCGCTACTGTTATCTCTGTATCTGACTCAAACGGTTATGTCATCGACGAAAATGGTATTGACTTCGATCTTTTGGTTGATGTTAAAGAAAAACGCCGTGCTCGTTTGACTGAGTACGCAGCTGAGAAAGCAACTGCTACTTACCATGAAGGTTCTGTATGGACTTACGCTGGAAACTACGACATCGCTCTTCCATGTGCGACTCAAAACGAAATCAACGGCGACGCAGCTAAACGTTTGGTTGCTCAAGGAGTTATCTGCGTATCAGAAGGTGCTAACATGCCTAGTGACCTTGATGCGATTAAAGTCTACAAAGAAAACGGAATCCTTTACGGACCTGCCAAAGCTGCTAACGCTGGTGGTGTAGCTGTATCAGCGCTTGAAATGAGCCAAAACAGCCTTCGCCTTTCATGGACCCGTGAAGAAGTTGATGGACGCCTCAAAGACATCATGACCAACATCTTCAACACAGCTAAAACAACTGCTGAAACATACGGACTTGGTACTGACTACCTTGCAGGAGCAAATATCGCTGCCTTCGAAAACGTAGCAAACGCTATGATTGCACAAGGTATTGTTTAATTAGTCGATACATCCTATCGGAGGACAAATGATGAACTTACGGCCAATGGAAGTAAGAGATAATCCAGCTGTAGCGCAGCTCATTCGAGCTAGTCTTGAAGAATTCGGGCTTGACAAACCTGGAACTGTCTACTTTGATTCTCATCTAGATCATTTGGCCGACTACTATCAACAGCAAGAGAGAGCAGCTTACTTTATTCTGGAAGATGAAGGTCAGCTGGTTGGCTGTGGTGGCTTTGCACCTGTGTCCGATAAGATTGCTGAATTACAAAAACTGTATGTCACTAAAAATAGCCGTGGCAAAGGTTATTCCAGCAGGTTGATAAAGCGGATATTCCAGGAAGCCCACTTAGCAGGTTATGAACAGCTTTATCTAGAAACCTCTACTGAACTGGCTACGGCTGTGGCCATCTATCGGCACTATGGTTTTACAGCACTACAACAACCACTTTCTAACGCTGCCGGCCACCCTGCTATGAATATCTGGATGATAAAATCCCTCTTATCAGATGAATAGATGGCAGTATACTCTGATCGAGTTGAGGGCATCAGTACTAACACCCTCAACACAGCTAAAACAACTTTTAAAAATGTAGCCTAGGCTATGATAGTAAAGGTATTGTTTAAAATTCATTTGTTCAATCCTCAATCGCTCTGATTGGGGATTTTTGTATTAGTTTTAAAAAAGCCCACTATTTCTAATAGTAAGCTTAAAATCAAGATCTATTTTACCTCTACTAAGGCAAAAGACAGGCATTCAACTATTTCATTTACTGTTTCATCTATGTCTAGGTCCTCATTATCATTCAACATCATTGGAAGAGCATAAGAAAGACTCAAAGCCAAAATATAGCGAACGATTCTTTCATTAGACCAATCTCGGATAACACCTTTTTCTTTAAACTGATTCAGAACTGAACTAATTGGCTTAATGATAGAGTGAACAATGACATCCCCTAACTGGTCAGAAATAGTTTTATCAATAAAAGAACGACTCAAGAGAATTTTAACTTGCATTTGATTCTTCTGAATGAAAACTAGTCTATCTCGAACAATGCTTCTCAAAAATAGCGGAAAAGACTCTTGGTTTGCTGTAAATTTCTTCTCAGAAAAATCAGCAATCACATCTGGAATAACCTGTTCGAGAAAAGTTGACAGAATAGCTTCTAAGATGCCTTCCTTAGTTTTAAAGTAACTAAAAACGGTCCCTTCTGAAACTCCAGCCTCCTTAGCAATAAGGCTGGCTGTTGTATTTTCAAAGCCAATTTCTGAAAATAACTTTAGACTTGATAATAATACTTGACGTTGTTTTAAACTCAAGTTGCTATTTTCTAATGTCTGAGCATACTTTTGTTCTAAACTTTCCATTGCTGGCACCTCTCTGCTACTCTCTTACTTTTACAACTTTCTTACCTCGAGTGTGTCCCGACTTCAGACTACGATATGCCTCTCTAACAGACTTTAGAGAAAAATCATAAACCTGATCAATATTCAGCCGAACTTTCCCATCTGAGACCATTTCAGCTAAAGTTCTAAAATCATCGTATGTGGAATGTCTCGGACCAGTAAACTGAGCACCTTTTATCATAACATAGGGTGAAGGTACTAATGTCCCAATAGCTGTCCCTTTCAAGCCTAAACTAAAAGCCAATCTAACATAATCAGATCCATAACAATCCAAAAATTTTGTAATAGGCGTTGTACTAGCTGATAGAAGAGCCTTCTTGATATTCTCTTCGTAACTTACTGGTATGGCACCTAAAGACTTCAGATAATCTGCATTTTTCTTACTTGCTATTCCGATCACTGTCGCCCCCTTAGCAACTGCATACTGTACTGCAATACTTCCAATACCTCCTGCTGCAGCTGAAATAACAACAGTATCTCTTGAATTTAAACCGATTCTTCTAAAAGCCCCACCCACAGTTAGAGAAGCTACACCCATAGTAGCTGCATGGTTCATATCAATCATCTCTGGCTTCAACACAATTTCTGATTCATTGACACAAATTTCTGTTGCCAAAGCTCCCCTCTTGGTTCTCAATCCAGGGTCACTGATCATTGTTCCAAAAACCTTATCACCTACTGCAAACCGACTTACTCCTTCACCAACTTCTGTGATAACTCCAGCAAAATCCCGACCAACACCTCTTGGAAAAAGAGATGATTTTGACTCAAACCAACGACTTGGCTTCCTTAGTTTTGTCATAAAAGATAGAAATCGGAGTGGCTTTGCACCTTCAAAAGTCTTATAATCAATAGGATTTAAACCAACAGCATGAACTTCTACCCTAACTTGATTCTCTTTCAAAACATCAGATTTAATGTTCACTAAATCTAACACTTCTTCATCACCGAAACGACTGTACTCTATTGCTTCAACAACCATTTTCTTTACTCCTTAATTTCACAAAAAATGAGTGAACACTCATTTTTATAAATTATACTCTTAATTTGTAAGAAAATCAATATTATCGTTTGATAACTATTTATGATATGATGCAAATATCCATCATTTCGATTTACCAATATGATTCTTTCAATCTAACTCTCCTCACTTTTAAAGATTACTTTCCCTTTTTTGCCCCTGGCATATAAAAAGAAAAACCGCTAATCCTAAGAATAGCGGTTTAATCATGTTTTTAAGCTACTAATGTAGTTTCTCTATTATTTAAGAGTAACTGAAGCTCCAGCTTCTTCCAATTTAGCTTTGATTTCTTCTGCTTCTGCAGTTGGAACGCCTTCTTTGATGACACCTGGTGCACCATCAACAAGTTCTTTAGCTTCTTTAAGACCAAGACCAGTGATTTCACGTACAACTTTGATAACGCCGACTTTTTTGTCACCAGCAGCTGTCAACTCAACGTCAAATGAGTCTTTAGCAGCACCAGCGTCAGCAGCACCAGCTGCAGCAACAGCTACAGGAGCAGCTGCAGTTACACCAAATTCTTCTTCGATAGCTTTTACAAGGTCGTTCAATTCAAGGATTGAAGCTTCTTTAATTTCAGCAATAATGTTTTCAATGTTCAATGCCATTGTTATTTCCTCCAAATAAGTTTTTAATTTTATAATAGTTTTTTCGTAGCTAGCTACGCTGCGTAGCTTAAGATTAAGCTGCGTCTTCTTTGTTGTCTGCAACCGCTTTGACTGCAAGAGCAACGTTGCGCACTGGCGCTTGAAGTACAGAAAGGAGCATAGAAAGAAGTCCTTCGCGGTTTGGAAGAGTTGCAAGAGCAATGATTTCTTCTTTAGATGCGACAGCGCCTTCGATTGCACCACCTTTGATTTCAAGTGCTTCAGCGTTTTTAGCAAAGTCGTTCAAGATTTTCGCTGGTGCGATAACATCTTCGTTAGAAAATGCTACTGCAGATGGTCCAACAAATACTGATGCAAGATCTTCAAGACCAGCTTTTTCAGCTGCACGACGCAAGATTGAGTTTTTAATGACTTTATACTCAACTTCGCTTCCACGAAGCTCACGACGAAGAACTGTATCTTGCTCAACTGTCAAACCACGAGCGTCTACAACAACGATAGATGCAGCAGCTTTCATTTTTTCAGCTACTACGTCAACTAGTTCCGCTTTTTTAGCAATAATTGCTTCACTCATTAGTGTGTTCACCTCCGTAATTATTTTGCTTGGGGAATTTTCCCAAAAGAAAAACGCGCCCAAACCTAGACACGAAAGTACAATACGCTTCTTTTTACATGATACGTTTTGTCCTCGGTAGGATTTTTATGAGTCGAGCTCCCCTACTGTCTTAGGCAGTTTTTTCAAACCGTATATAAGTATAGCATAGACAAAAAAAGAATGCAAGATTTTTGCAAACTTTTTTTGAAATTTTTTTAAAGTTCTACTGTCAAAACTTTGCCTTGTTTGACAACTTGTTCTCCTGCAATATAAACATCATCAACATCACTGGATTTGACCGCATAAACGAGGTGAGATAACATATTTTCCTGAGGTTGGAGATGGATTTTCCCTTGTGGTTGAATGACCAGAAAATCTGCTTGCTTGCCAACTTCCAGACTTCCAATCAGTTCTTGCATACCGAGGACCTTGGCTCCTTCAATCGTCAGAGCCTTGAGGGCTGTTTCGATAGGAAATTGGCTAGCATCTCCACTCTTCATCTTCTGAAGGAGGGCTGCAGTCCGTCCTTCCTCAAACATATCT
This sequence comes from bacterium, assembly GCA_905221265.1. Lineage (GTDB taxonomy): Bacteria > Bacillota > Bacilli > Lactobacillales > Streptococcaceae > Streptococcus. Next base: position 140,266 of record CAJNCQ010000001.1, read on the forward strand.
AGGTTGTTATTAGAAGCAACCGAGTCTGTCGCAATTCCCACTGCTACTCCTGCTTTTTGCAGTTGGATGATGGGAGCAATCCCTGAGGCCAGTTTGAGGTTACTAATAGGATTATGGGCGATAGCCACATGAGAAGTTGCCAAGTGTTCAATTTCTCGCTCGTTTAGTTCGACCCCGTGAGCAAAGACAGACGGATGATCTAAGTAACCTAGTTCTTCTAGAAAGGCAAGGGGACGTTTGCCGTATCGTTTCAGGATAATTCCTGATTCCTCCTTGGTCTCCGCTACATGGATATGGATAGGAATGTCCATCTCTTTTGCCATATCTAAGCTCGCTTCCAGCAAGTCTCTACTACAGCTATAGGGAGAATGTGGAGCTACCATAACCTTGAAATTTGGATTTTCATATCCTAAGATTTCCTCTATGATGGCACGTGTTCTGCTTATGGTCTCAGCAGTTGTTTCTGCCTCTGAAGAAAAGAGGGTCGGTGAGAAATAACAACGCATCTTAGATGCCTTGACTGCCTGATAAATTTGCTCAATATCCACACCATTGGGATTATACATATCGTTGAAGATTGTTGTCCCTGACTGGAGCATCTCCGTCAGAGCTTCTTTGACTGCCTTGGTAGTCATGTCGGGAGTAAAACCTGCTTCTGCTGGCCAGATATAGTCATTGAGCCATTCATGAAGATTGCTATCATCTCGGATCCCTCGCAAGCCTGTCATAGCAGAATGGGTATGGCAATTAACCAAACCAGGCATGATCCAGGCTCCCTGATAGTCTATAATCTGCTCAGCTTGCTCTAAAATTTCTTGCTTTTCTTGACCAACATAGACGATTTTAGATGCTTCAACAGCAAAGAGACCATCCAAATAGACATGGAAATTTTGGTCACAAGTCACGATATTTACATGCTGGTAGACTTTCATTTTTTCTCCTTCTAAGACCCTGATTTTTTCTAGCTATTGTAACAAAAAAGTCACCCGAAGGCAACTTTTAGTATCATTAAGAATTTAAATGGGTAGGAATGACTTATTCAGAGCTAAAGGCCGCAGCTTTTTGCATTTGGTAATACTTGCCCTTTCGAGCCATGAGAGTCTGATGATTGCCATGCTCCACAATGTCACCATCTACTAAGACGAGAATCAAATCCGCATCCTGAATGGTTGACAAGCGGTGAGCAATGATAAAGCTTGTGCGCCCTTTCATCAGTTTGGCAAAAGCATCCTGTACCAGCACTTCTGTCCGCGTATCGATGGAGGAAGTTGCCTCGTCTAAGATAAGAATCTTTGGAATAACTAGAAATACTCGGGCGATGGTCAAGAGCTGGGCTTGACCGACAGAGAGAGATTCTCCTGCATTTTCCAACTTAGTATCGTATCCCTGTGGCAACTGTTTGATGAAAAAGTCTGCGTTGGCCGCTTTGGCAGCAGCAATCACTTGCTCCCGACTGACATCAGGATTTCCAAAGGCAATATTGTCATGAATGGTTCCTTGCTTGAGCCAGGTTTCTTGGAGCACCATCCCAAACTGCTGTCTCAATGATGCTCGGGTATAGTCGTAAATGGAACGACCGTCCAGCAAGATATCTCCCGAGTTAATAGGATAAAAACGCATGAGGAGATTGATAAGAGTTGACTTACCAGCACCTGTCGGACCAACGATGGCTACCTTGCTACCAGCTGGGATATCGATGGATAAGTCCTTAATCAAAATCTTTTCAGGATGGTAGCCAAAAGAAACATGTTTAAAGGAAATAGCTCCCTTGACTTGGTCGCTGGTCAAGACTTCCTTACCTGTTTCAGCAACATCAGGACTTTCTAAGACAGCATAGACACGCTCTGCGCAAGCGAGAGCACTTTGCAACTCGGCTAGAACTGAAGAAATATCGTTAAAAGGCTTAGTGTACTGTTGGACGTAATTCAAAAAAGTCACTAAACGACCGATGGTCAAGGTGGACCCCATCATGATACGATAAGCTCCCACTCCAGCAAGAAGAGCATAGATGAGCGCATTAACAAAGCGAGTCGAAGGATTAACCGTTGAAGAATAAAAGATAGCTGACTGAGAATAGCCTGCGTAGTTGTCATTCGCCTCACGCAGTCTTTGGATAAACTCTTCCTGAGCATTGAAGGACTGGATAATGGTCTGTTGGCTAAGCGACTCTTCAATCAACTGAGTCTGAATCCCCCTCGTCTCTGTTTGCTTCTGGAAGAGATGATAGGAGCGTTTGGCAATAAAGCGTGAAATCACCATAGACAGTGGTGTCAACAACAAGACCAAGAGGGTCATGAGGAGGTGGATTTGAAGCATAGCTAGAATACTAACCAAAATCATCAAGACGCCAATGAAAAATTGATTGAAAATCATGGTCAAACCAGCTGCCAACTGTTCTATGTCTGTGGTCACACGACTGACCATCTCTCCACTGCCCTGCCGATCCACAAAAGCAATCGGTAACCGATGGAGCTTATGAATGATTCGCTCTCGCAAGTCTCTGGTATAAGAGAAGATTAGACGATTATAAAGAAGAGGATTGACCCATTGTACCAGAGTATTTCCTATGACCACCAAGATCATCTGGATGAAAATCTGCCAAAAAACTGGTGAAGAACCAGCCACTAGAACTTGGTCAATGACCTGCCCAATCAGAATAGGTAGGTAAATCGATAAGCCAACTTGGGCAATAGTTCCTAGAAAGGCTAGGAAAAGGAGGAAGGGATGGCTTGCAAGGTCTTTAGCCAAACGTGTGAGCGTCTGGTTTGCAGTTTGTCGTTTCATGCTAGTCCTCCTTTCCATGTTGAGATGCATTGATTTCGCGATAGACTTGACTAGTCTTCATCAAATCCTCGTGCTTGCCAATAGCTAGTAACTCACCTTTTTCCAAGAGGAGAATCTGGTCAGCTATCTGTAGTGTCGAAGTCCTTTGAGAAATCAAAATTAAGCTCGTATTTGGCAGGTTTTCTCGGATAGCTCTCAAGAGCTTGGACTCGGTAATGGTGTCGAGGGCCGAGGTTGCATCATCTAGGATGAGAGATGGAGCTTGGCGCAAGACTGCTCGGGCAATAGATAGCCTTTGTTTTTGTCCGCCTGAGAAATTTCTCCCTCCCGCCTCAACTAGGGCATCCAAAAGTCCTTCCTTTTCACTGACAAAATCCTTAGCTTGCGCAATCTCCAAGGCCTGCCAGAGTTGCTGGTCAGATACTTCACGATTGAAACCTAGAGTCAAGTTAGAACGAATGGTTCCTTTAAAGAGTTCGACCTTTTGGGGAACATAAGCAATCCAAGACCGCCACTGCTCAAGATTACGAGGACTACGTCCATTTCGATAAAGGTCAATGCTCCCCTTGTCTACTGGATAAAGTCCAAGTAAGACTTGCACCAAACTTGATTTACCAGAACCAGTTCCCCCGATGATACCAAGGATTTGCCCTTGCTTCATATCAAAGGAAATGTTTCTCAGAGAAGGCTGGGCCGCATCAGGATAGGTAAAGGTTAATTCTTGGACTTGTAAAACCTGATTACTGGTAGCTTGTTTTTGTTCTAACTCCGAATGGATATCTTCTGGAGTCTCAGCAAAGACTTCCTCGATTCGTTTAGTTGAGATATAAGACTGGTTGAGAGAATTGATCAGCATAGCTAGTTTGACCAATTCCACCAAAATCTGTAAGAGATAGTTGATAAGGGCAATAAGAGCACCTTGACTGAGTAAACCTCCTTGAATTGAAATATAGCCCTGCCAGATGATGATGAGAAGAGTTCCATTAACAATCAGATAGGTCAGAGGTGTTAACAAACTAGACCAGAAACCTGTCTTTTCTTGCAATCTGGCATAAACTTGGTTAAGGGTTTGAAAAATCTGTAACTCTCGTTTTTCCTGACCAAAAGCACGAATAACTCGCATGCCTTGTAATTGCTGGCGTGTTTCCTGAACCAGCTGGTCCGTTTTCTTTCTGAGACTACTGTAGAGAGGATTGACCAATCGAGAGAGGCCGACAATGACAATCGTCAAAATCACAACCATAACTAAAAACCAGAAAGTCAGCCCAGCCGAGATGCGATAGGCCATAAAGATAGCCCCAAAAACGATAATAGGTGCTCGTAAAAAGAGGCGCAGGAATTGATTGATCCCAGTCTGTATCTGGTAGGTATCCGAAGTCAAGCGAGTCACCAAGCTAGAAGTTGTCAGACGATCTCTGCTGTCCTTGGGCAAGGAAAGAATATGACGATAAAGGTCGTCTGTCAGTTCTTTGACAAACCCAACCGCTGCCTTGGCTGAGTAAAACTGGGCTATCAAGGCCACTAAAACACCAATCAATGCAAAGACAAGGAGTAGGCCAATCTGCATCCATAGATGCCCTTGATCTCTCTGGGGCAAGGACTGGTCAACAATCCCAGCAATCACCATGGGAACCAAGAGCTCAAAAACAGCTTCTAGCAGCTTGAACAGGGGAGCCAAAATTGATTCTTTGATATAGGGTTTGAAGTAAGATAGTAAGTGTTTCATAAGTTCCTTCTATTCTTATTCTGGAAATGAAGAAAGTGGGAAGCCCCACCCTCAGTTTTATTTGTTTAAGTAAGGTAATAGATAGCCATATCCTGCTTTTTCCATCTCATCCTTGGCTACAAAGCGCAAGGATGCAGAATTAATACAGTAACGCAGACCACCGAACTCCCGAGGTCCATCTGTGAAGACATGACCCAAGTGAGCATTTCCTGACCGAGAACGAACCTCGATTCGCTCCATCCCATGGCTCAAATCCTTGTAATAATGAATCAATTCCTTAGAAATCGGACGACTAAAACTTGGCCAACCACAACCTGAAGCAAACTTGTCCTTGGCGAAAAAGAGTGGTTCCCCCGTCGTGATGTCTACATAAAGCCCCTCTTCAAAGGTTTGGTCATAGGCATTGGTAAAGGGAGCCTCTGTAGCAGCTTCTTGTGTAACACGGTAAGACTCTTCAGTTAAACTTTCCTTTAACACCTCTTGACCCGGCTTTTCATAGTTAGATGCGTCAATCAATGGTTTCTCAGCATCGGTAACATCGATATGACAGTAACCTGAAGGATTTTTCTTAAGATAGTCTTGGTGATAGTCTTCAGCCAAAATGTAGTGGCGAAGTTTCTCCACTTCTACTGCAATCTTTCGACCCAGCATGCGCTCCTGCTCCTGCACCACTGTGTAGATAGCTGGCAAGTCTGCTTCATCTTGGTAATAAATCCCCGTTCGATATTGGCGACCACGGTCATTTCCTTGTTGATTAATCGATAAAGGATCGATGACTCGGAAATAATAAAGCAAAATTTCTCTGAGTGACACTGTTTTCTCGTCATAAATCACTTGAACCGTTTCTGCATGGTCTGTTTCTTTGAGCAACTGGTAATTGGTCGTTTCGACTTGCCCATTAGCGTAGCCGACACTGGTTGCTAGTACTCCAGAAATTCGGGAAAAATACTCCTCTAGGCCCCAAAAACAACCACCTGCTAGATAAATTTCTGCCATCTTCGTTTCTCCTCTATCAAGTTTTTAACTAGACTTCTTTTCAAAAAAAGGATAGGAAGCCCTCCAGTCGAGAGTTTCCCCATCCTATCTTCTATTCTTTAGTTTGCTTCGACACGGACACCTTGGATATCAACTTTCAGGTCATGCAATTTTCCTTTGAAAGGTTGCTTTTGCAATTCAGCCTTAATCTTCGGCATCTTATCATGAGAAGCCAGAACCATAACTGTTGGTCCAGCACCAGAGAGATAGGTTGCATAGGCACCATTCTCTTTGGCTACTTGCTTAATCGTCGCAAATTCACGGACCAGACTTTGACGATAGCGCTCGTGGAAGAGGTCTCTCTCAATCGCTTGACCAGCAGTCACCATGTCTCCTGCCAACAAGGCTGCAACCGCCACATTGGCAATGGAACTAGCTGCAACAGCTTCCTTGTAGGACAATTTTTTAGGTAGGACACCACGACTGTCTCGAGTGCGTAATTCATAGTTGGGAATATAAGCTAGAAAATCACACTCTGGGAAGTTAGCCACAATCGCTGAAACATTTCCTTCAACAGAACTTGCAATAACGAGATTACCGTAAATTGCTGGAGCCACATTGTCAGGATGTCCTTCAATCTTAGTCGCTAACTGCAATTTTTCATGGTTAGATAAGTTGAGATTGCCCAGTTGGTTGGCCAGTTCAATCCCAGCAACGATAACCGAGCTAGAAGAACCCAAACCACGCGCCAAGGGAACATCACTGGTCATTTTCAAGCGTCTCGGTTGCAAGTCAGGCGCAATTTGCAAGGCAATTTTAAGCAAGAGATTACGCTCGTCATGGGGAATCCATTTGCCAATCTGGTGTTCAATCAACCACTCATCTCGTTCTTCACAGACCTCAATTTGAAGATACTTGGTTACAGCTACACCGACCGAATCAAAACCTGGCCCGATATTGGCACTGGTTGCAGGTACAATAATCTTCATCCTATTCTCCTAACACCTTGAAGGTATTCAAGAGGTCAAATTCTGAAGCTTTGGCCAACTCAGCTGAAACATTCTCAAGTTGTGCTTTATTAATCTTATGAGTGATAATCACTACACGCGCCTTGTCACCCTCTTTGCCATCTTGGAGGATTTGCTTGAAGGAAATATCTTGAGCATTAAAGATTTCAGCAAGTTTCAAAACCTGACCTTTTGAGTCTGGTGCCAAGATTGAGAAATAGTAGTTTGCTTTAACATCTTCAGGATTTGCCAAAACCAAGTCACGGCTATATTCGTTGAAGTCTTTACCAATGGTACCATCATTCAAGCGACGAACGATACGGACAATATCTGCTACAACACTTGTTGCTGTTGGTTTTTGACCCGCACCTGGTCCGTAGTACATCGATTCACCGATACCGATAGATTCTACAAAAACAGCGTTCATTACTCCATTCACACTGGCAAGTGGATGTGCTTTAGGAAGGAAGGTTGGAGTTACTTCCGCAGCAATACCAGAAGGAGTTTCCTCGATAGAACCAACCAATTTCACTACATAGCCAAGGTTTTGGGCTACAGCTACGTCTTCCGGTGTGATGGTACGGATCCCCTTATGGGCTACATCGTCAAAGGCAACCTTCATACCAAAAGCAAATTGACTCAAAATCACCATCTTGTAGGCTGCGTCAATCCCATCCACGTCATTTGTAGGGTCGCTTTCTGCAAAACCTAATCTTTGTGCTTCCGCAAGAGCGTCATCGTAAGACCAGCCTTCTTCAACCATTTTGGTCATCATGAAGTTAGAAGTTCCGTTAACGACACCAAGAACGCGCGTGATTTTATCAGAAGCTAATGAATTTGCCAAAGTACGGAGAATTGGAATCCCACCAGCTACTGCTGCTTCGTAGTAAAGTGCTACATTATGCTCTTTAGCGATTTCTAGCAATTCTGCACCATGGACAGCCAAAAGGTCCTTGTTTGCTGTCACAACGTGTTTTCCAGCTTCCAAGGCACGAGTGATAAAGGTCTTAGCAGGCTCAATACGACCCATCAATTCCACTACAATGGTAACATCTTTGTCTGATAAAATATCATCTACATTGGTTACAAAGTTAAAGTCATTTCCTGCCGCAAGCAAGCGGTTCTTTTCATCTTCATCCTTGACCAATACCTTGGCCACTTCAATCTCCGAATGAGCTGACTGAACGATTTTTTCTCCATTTTCCTTTAGTAGGAATGGCACACCACTTGCAACGGTACCAAATCCAAGTAAAGCAATTTTAACTGTCATGTTTATCTCCTCGAAATTTTCTGATATAGCCATTATAACAGAATTTTGTGAAAATTCCTATCCAAGAAAACCACTATTTATAGATAGAAAAGAAAAAACGAATCCCATGATTCGTCTTTCTTGATAAATGAAAATTGATTTTAAAAATTATGAATTAATCTTTTGCAGACCTAGAACTGCATCGTGGTTAATCAAGATTTGCCCATACTCTTGCAAAACTGAACGACTGATGTCACTATCATCTGCAAATTCACGCATACGAGCCAAGAGCCAAGCCGGATATGGACTTGGATGATTTTCCACATCGACTAAGATTGTCAAATAATAGTGGTCATTCATCTTATAGAGTTCAGATGTTTCCATCTCAAAAGTCACTGTTTTAGCGAAAGCCACTAGGTCTGCAAGATTCACGAAACGCAAGATATAGTAGATATAAGGTTCCTTCTTGCTCTCAGTTTCCTTGTCCGCCTGCTCTTGCTCTTCTTCTTTAGCTTCTACCTGTTCTAGAGATTGGATGGCCTCAATATCGTCCTTGGTCTTTTCTGCGATACTCTTTTCCAATGTTTTAAGAAATTCATCTGGAGACATTTGGGCCAATTCTTCCATATCTGGCAAATCCGCCAAATCTTCAAAATCCAGATTTTGGTCAATCTTGGACTTGGTCACAAAGACGTCCACCTTATCAGGTTTTGGCGTCACGCGGAAACTCAGCATGCCACTATCCAAGAAATTGTCTGGCATCTCTAACTCATCTAAAATAGCATAGAAAAACTCTTCGGTTTTTTCCTGAGGAACGAGAAAGTCTGCAATTTCCATTCCTCGATCCATCAAATCATCTAAAGTCATCGTGATTTTCAGTGTTGTATCACTAATTTGTTTCATCTTCATATCTAGTAACCTCATACTTTCAGTCTATCTATTATACTAGATTTTTACGATTTTATCAAAAGAATGAAGCTGGAATGTGATATAATACTAGATATGATTTAAGATTTAAGAAAGAAAGTTCAATGAAAAATATAAAAGTTAATGCATTGGCTAGCTTGCTGGTCAATATCCTCAATATCGTTTTTCCACTGATAACCAACCCTTATCTGACGCGGATTCTCAGCAAATCCAACTACGGTTATTTCAATACCGCCAATACCTGGGCAAGTTTTGTTATTCCACTAGCTGCCTTTGGGATTTACAACTACGGGATTCGTGCTATCAGTAAGGTTAAGGACGATAAGAATAAAATCAACTATGTCTTTTCTAAGTTGTTTTATATCTCGGTTTTCACTTCTCTCCTGACGACTGGTATCTACTTCCTCTTTATCTTCTTTGACACCAGCATTGAGAATCTGAAAGTTCTCTACTACATCCTAGGAGCTCAAGCACTCTTCCAATTCCTCAATATCGAATGGATGAACGAGGCTTATGAAAACTATGCCTTCATCCTCTACAAAACGTTAATTATTCGGATTACCATGCTGGTCGCCATCTTTGCCTTTGTCAAAACTGCTGATGATATTGTTCCCTACGCTATCGTCATGACTGCGACCACTATCCTCAACTACCTCCTTAGTTTTCTTTGGATCAAGAGAGAAGTTTCCTTTGTTAAAATTGGTTTCATTGAGTTAGCTAAGGCTTCTAAACCACTCTTTACTATGCTTCTCTTGGCAAATGCCAATATGCTTTACACCTTGCTAGATAGAATGTTTATCACCAAGGGACCAGATGAAAACTATATTTCTTATTATACAATTGCCTATAGCATCGTCATGCTGATTGCTGGTGTCTTAAGTGGAGCTATCAGTGTCAGCATTCCACGTCTCGGCTACTACCTCGGGAAAAAGGATTACAATTCTTATAATTATCTTGTAAATCAAGCGGCATCATTATTCTATTTGCTCATGATTCCAACTAGTTTCGGAATTATGATTTTAGGAAAGTATGCAACGGTTATCTACTCTTCTGAAAAGTATCTTGAAGCAGGTATCGTGACTAGCGTCTTCGCCTTTCGAACCATTATCTGGGCTGTTGAATTGATTCTTGGTAAGCAAATTATCTTTATCAATGACCACGAGAACCGCTTGACTGCTTTCTACTTTGCTGGTGGTGGAGCAAATCTCCTCTTCAACTGTATCTTGTATATCAATAATATTTTTGCCCCTGAGTATTATATTGCTACGACCATTATTGCGGAAGCCATCGTTGTTCTCTTAGAAATTCATTTTATTAGGAAACACCAACTAATCAATTTAAAAGAAATCTTTATGACCTTAACACGTTATGGTCTCATATCCCTTGGATTTATCCCGATCTTCTATATTTTCAAGATGATTTTCCAAATCAGTTCCTATACAGTGAACCTCAACATGATCCTCATGGTTCTTTCTACCATAGCTACTTGTGGAATCTACTATCTCTTAACACTCTTTCTCGCTAAGGATAAAACACTTCACTATGCACTGAACCTAGTATTAGCTAAGATCAAAAGAAACTAAAAGAACACCCTACTGATAAACGCTCGTTTATCAGTAGGGTGTTTCTTATTTATTCTTTTTCTTTCTTTTCCGAAGCGTTGGCTTCTAGATTTGAATCTTGTTTTGGCTGTTCAGCAATAGAGGAATTAGCTTCTTGTTTCTGTTCTGGCTTGACTGCATCGCCATTGACAGCAGCAACAGCCTGTCTCCAAATGCCTTCCTCGTTTACCTTATAACCATCCGGTGTGGTGGCATTTTTCAACAAGGAACCATCTGTTTGGAAATAGTACCAATTACCGTCAATTCGTTTCCAACCGGTCTGCATAGCTCCTGATTCATCAAAGTAATAATGATCACCATTTACTTTATGAAGGCCAACCAACATGATGCCATCTTCAGGATTGAGATAATACCAGATTCCTTTATCCTTTATCCAACCTGTTTTCATAGCTCCATTTGCTTCAAAGTAACGATAATGATTATCAAACCATTTCCAGCCTGTTTGCATAGCTCCTGATGCACTAAAGTAATACTGCTTACCATCTACTTGTTGGAAACCGACCAGCATGATACCTTCCTGATCTTCAAGATAATACCATGTTCCTTGATCCTTCAACCAACCAGTTTTCATAGCTCCTGAGTCAGCGTAGTAATGCCAGTGTTTATCAAGCCACTGCCAGCCTGTTTGCATGGCACCGCTGGTATTCAAATAGTAACGCGTACCATTGATTTCTTGTTTTCCAGTCTGCATAATACCATCTTGATTTAGATAATACCATTTCTCATTATCCTTAATCCAGCCTGTTTTCATAGCTCCTGAGTTCGCATAATAATACCAATGGTTCTCTAGCCATTTCCAGCCTGTTTGCATGGCACCACTAGCGTTCAAATAGTAACGAACACCATTTATATCTTGTTTTCCAGTGAGCATGATACCATCTTTGTCCAGATAATACCAAGTATCTTGATCCTTAACCCAGCCAGTTTTCATAGCTCCAGAACTTGCAAAATAGTTCCAGTGACCATCAACAAAGGCCCAGCCAGTTTGCATGACACCTTCTTGATTAAAGTAATATGTGCTTCCATTGATATTCTTTTTACCGACAGTTCGTAACCCATCCTCATCATAGAAATACCAATCTGAATCAATCTTTTGCCAAGTTGAAGACTTACCTGCTGTTTGGAGTGCACCACTGTCTGTAAAGAACATCTTCTTGCCATTAAAGACTTGATGTCCTGTTAGCATCTTTCCATCTGCTGCAAAGAGATATTTCTTCCCTCCAATTTCAGAGAGCTCACTAAATCGTCTAGCACCATTTGATTGGATATAATACCAATGACTATCCAACTTGAACCAACCACCAGTTTGCATTTTACCATTTTGGTTGAGATAGTAATCATTCCCCTTAGCATTTTCTCCCCAATCATCATTAAGGTGAAGCCAGCGGCCTGCTTGCATTTGTCCTTTTCCATTAAAGAAGTAAGTGGCTCCGCCAATCTCTTTCCAACCGATAGCCATTTCCCCATCTGCTAAACGATATTTCCAATAGCCACCTTCTTGATACCATTTTTCATCAACTACAGGGATGTCAGGGAAGAGATTAGAAACATTGGCAAATCCGCTATCACTAATATCAAAAACAGTAGCGTCTTGAGTTTGACTAGAAGCTCTGAGAACTTGAATATTTTTCTTTTGGAGATATTCTCTGGTTGAAGCAACATTAATATCACCGCCAGTTGTCTGAATAATCATCTTTGGAGATAGGTTTTCAAGAAAATTAATCGTATTTGAAATTGTCGCATCATAATGATGATTCCATTTCATCATATCAACCTTGCCGATAACTGGACCTAACTTATCTTCCGCTCCTTCGGCATTATCCAAATCTCCACCAAGGTAGATTCTCTTTCCTGCCACAGTCACCACTGAAACGATAGAGTTGGAGTTATCATCTAGAACTTTTTTCAGATTCCCCTCAGCATCATATTCATTTTTATAATTATAGAGTTGGATATCCATATCACCTAATTTAAAGTGACTATCCTCGTCTGTAATATTCTGAATAAGAGTAACCCCTCGTTTTTGTGCGGCTCTCAAAGCATTATCGTAATTAAAAAGATTATCCCAGAGTCCCCAGTGTGAGGTGATCCGTTCATCTGAATATTTTTTCAAATAAAACTTACCGACTTGATATCGATTGAGTATTTCGTCCGCTCCACCAATATGGTCACTATGGACATGGGTTCCAATAATAAAATCCAGTTTTTTAACACCAATCTGATCAAGATGGCGAATCAAACGGTCTTCCAAGACTTGATAATTTCTCATGGAAATCCCCCAACGACTTGGATAGCGTGGATCACTCCCATCAGGAAAGTCATAATCTTCCCCCATATCAATCAAGGCATAATGACCATTGCTTTCCAGAAGGATAGCATCACTCCCAGATTTTGCTTTAGTATTTATGAAATGGATACGATTGCCTGAACCAGCAGTAATGGTGTCTGCATTAACTTGTTGTGATAAACCAATCAACACAAAAAGGAAAGCAAGTAAACCATAACTGACTGATTTAACTAATCTTTTATTCTTCATCTTGAACACTCCTTTCTCGATGAAAACAATCTTTTACTAATCAATCCAATAATTCTTATCAGTTCCTGGAACCTGCTGTTCAACAGGTGGTGGAGTCATATAGTCAGCTCCAAATTCGTAGACAAGAATTTCATGATATTTTCTCGGAGCCTTCACTACGATGTTTTCGTATGGCATATCAATCAGATCATAGAGCCATTCTTTTTTGATTCCCTCTGGAAAACTTGGATCAAATATCGTACAGGTAAGATCTGTAGCTTGATTTACACTATATTTCAAAGCAAGGTTCTCTAATTTTTGATTCCAAGTTTGTGGAGAGCTTAGACGGAAAATAGCTGATCCAATATAACGAGGCAGATTTTTTATCCCCCCTTTTTCTGATTTAATTCCTTTGAAATTCAAAGAAGAAAGGCGGACAAAGTGTTTATAGAGCTTCATTTTCTTACAATCACTTTCCTCCGTCACGACACCATCGTATGGAAAAATGTCAACGCAAGTTCCTAATACAACTGTCGGGTCCAGAAGATTGGCGTCTCTACGTGTTCTAATATCGTGGACACGCATATAACTGTAAGGATAGCCTTTTGTTTCTCTAAATGAAATCAATTTGTAGTAGGGATGATTCTCATTTTTTAAAACCTTATAAAGCTTTTCAAATTCATCTCGCGCTAAGGAAATATCTGTATCATCATCCCAAGGGATAAATCCTTTATGGCGGACAGCTCCTAGTAAGGTTCCAAAATCAATAAAATATTTAATCTGATGCTGTTCACATAATTCATGTAGATACTTTAAAATATCCAACTCCACTTGTTTTATTTCTTCAAGACTTAAAACTCTCTCAGACATACGTTCTATTCTCCTAATTTCGACTAATTCTTTAAACGATTTCTAACTGCGATTTGCTTGCTTAGAACTTTTAGTGATTTTCCACAGTTTGAAATCATGGTGAGATACTCTCTGTTCAAGAGGGGGCAATTGCATGTAATCTCCATAGTCAGAGGTCAAAATTTCATGGTAGTGTTTTGGAATCATAAATTCCTTGCCTTCAAATGTTCCCACAATCACTTGTTCCAACCACTCACGTTTCCAAACTGGCTTATTCATATCCTTGTAAATCAAATAGTCAACTTGCTCGTAGTCAGCAACTGCTCTAGATTTAGCAAGCTCATCAATTTGCTCAACATACTTATTCGTATTTGTGAAATAGAAAATGACAACAGAGATATAACGGATCAAAGAATTTAGTAGACTTTTCGTGTTGGTAATTCCTTTAAAAGTGTAACAACTCAATTGGCGTTTCTTTATGAGTTTCGTCATCTTGTTTTTAAAATCCGCGTCATCTTCGTAACCATCCACAGGGAAAATGTCTACATAGATTCCCATATTGGAATCTATTCGTACATCTTCTTCGAGCAAGTAGGTATGGTTATCCTGCACTTTCATGAAGGGATAGACATAGTTAAGATTATTTTTATAAGACATGACTTCATAACGTTCATCAGGATGAGCGATGAGGTAATCTTGTAGTTTCTCATAGTCTTCTCTTAGCATGCAGATATCCATATCATCGTCCCAAGGGATAAAACCTTTATGGCGAACAGCACCAATTAGACTTCCATATGCTAGGAAATACTTGACACCAATTTTCTGACAAACCTCGTGAATGTACTCCATGATTCCAAGTTCCATCTGTTGAATTTCATTGACTTCTGTTACTTCTTGGTACCGAACTCCTTCATCTCGTTTACAAACCACTAGTCCATAACCGATTGCCAACCAAAAGATGATATTGATAAAGTTGGTAGAGTACATGATCTGACTCTCAAACAACTGACCAAACAAAATACCAAAGAAGAGGATCATAATCAATTTATCAGTATTTTTCTTGGACACAATCAAATACGTTAAAAAGCGCTTGATGACATAACCCAATATAAGAAGGAAGGATACTAAGCCTAGAACTCCAGAGCTAACAAATATAGTCACAAGAATGTTGTGGAAGTTCCCACCGATAAGGGAGTTTTGAATCTCAAATTTACTAAAATATTCTGTATAGTAATCTGGAACATTCCTTACACCATAACCAAAAATTGGTTTGGCACTTCCCATCTTGATGGCATTTTTCCAGATATAGGTTCTACCACTTGGTGTTGTTTCAATTAGATGGAGTTCACCGTTCTTCTTGGTAACAGACGAATCTGTCTCAGCGTAGGACTGTCCTTTGTTTAAGTCAAAAACAGTCGCAGTTTCAGATGCGATATAGATTGAGGTTGCATAGCTTAATCCAATGTTGGTTGCAGTAATAAGCAAACCAGCAACTATAAAAGTGAGGAATCGTTTAACGATACTTCCTCTAGTAGCAAAGAAACTATAGAGTCCAATCATGAGAAGTAAAGAAAGTAAGGCTCCCCGACTTTGCATTGTAGCGAAGTAAACTAATTGAATCACATTGTTCAGTTTAAGATAAACAGAATATTTACTTCCTTTATGGATCAAATACATGGCCAAAATAATGCTAATGTATGAAAATATCGCACTAGCATTAGGATTAACAATTCCCCATAGACGTCCATTCATGACACCATAATAATAAGATTGCTCGCCAATTTTAAATAGGATAAGGACTCTACTTATCAATAAACCAAACGCAAAAATTGCTGAAGAAAAAGATACAATTTGAACCGTATAGGCAATCCAGTCAAATAATTTTTTAAGTTGTCCTGATTGTAACATGGTAAATAATAAAACATAGGTTACCATGAAGAGGATTTCAATCACATTTCCAATCAAATGTCCGGAGCGATTGAATACTGCCGATAGCAGATGACTCCCAGATAACAAGCCATATAAGGCCAAAAACTTTCGATCTACTGTAATCTGTTTCCACTTAAACAACAATGTGTAGCAAATATAAAGTACAACAATCGCTGACAATCCCTTATAGAGGGGATTTGCTACCTTATAAACCAGTGAACTCATACTTAAAATCGAAATAAAAACAAATAGATATGCAATCCATAGTTTTGATTTTTCAAAGTATTCATCCAATTTTGAAAAATTCATTTTCAACTCCTTCTCATGATATTAGTTTTTTAATCCAACAATTTTCTTATATAGCCATGGAGAAATGACAAGTGAAAGGATCGCTACCTTGCGAAAAGTAGTGAAATAAGCATCCTTCCATATTTCACGTCGATGCTGAACAATCCAAGTCCTCAGCTCGGCTTTCTCCTTTTGATACTCTTCACGTGAAGTAAAGATAATTTTATCGTAAACTGTGATGTACGACCAACATTCTCTATTTTTTAATTCGTATTTCAAATTAGGAAAGACTTGTGAAACTTGAGCAATTATTTGCTGATAAACTTCTATCGTGTCAAATACATGTCGATTAACAGATGTTGTTGCACTTCCCTCACGATGATCATAATAATAAACAGGTTTGTCAATAAATACGCAACTGCATCTTGTCTTTAGTAGCAATTCAGTTAAAAATAAGGCGTCTTCAGCTAGGTGATAATTTGTATTAAACTTTTCATCTGCTAGCAAGTCTCTCTTGAACAGTTTTGCGACTGGAAAAAATGACGTTCTGGTGGTCATCAGTAATTCCTTCATGGTTTCTTCTGTTGACCAGAGTTCTGTTTTTCCAGAATGTGGAGGTAGGTCTGTTACAATGCCATTTTTAATATGGTGCAGAGGAGCAATTACAAAGCCTACATTCAACCCTTCAACTGCACTTGCTAAAGTAGCTAGGTAATCCTGGGTAACGAAATCATCGCTATCAATAAAGGTAACCCAAGAACCCGTAGCTAGCTGAATTCCCATATTTCTAGCATTTGAAACACCTGCATTTTCGATATGATAAACCTTGATATTTTCATACTGAGATGCTAAGTGATCACAGATCTGTCCGCTGGAATCGGTAGAGCCATCATTGATTAGGATTAACTCAAAATGGGTATAAGTCTGTTGAAGAATTGACTCCACACATCGTTCCAGATAGGTTTCTACATTGTAGACCGGAACGATAACGCTTATTTTTTCTCCCATCATGCTCCATATTCTCCCTTGTACTCTGTGTAACTCTTGTCCATGTCTGCTATTATTGCATCATGATGCGGTACTTGCTTGTCCGCTGGTGGCGGTGTCATATAATCCCCAAAAGCAGTGCTGAGATAGGCATCATAGCCGACTGGAATGGGCATCTCAGTTCCTTCAAATGGCAAGAAAAGATTGTCTTCAAAAGATGCGATTGGGTACTTGTTTCGCATGTAGCCAGGACCTGAGCATAATTCCGTGATTCCATCGCTCTCAGCCAGACCATACTTGGTCATTTCTTTTTCAGCTTTTTTCCAAATGCGATAACGTAGAGATTTGGGAGTCAAACCGAGTAAGATACGACTTCCCCATTTCATGACTGCACCATGCTTTTCTGGAACAGTTTGGGCACAAAAAAGGGAATAGATCAAGGCCCAGCGAACCTGTTTCTTGCGCTCAGCTGGATTTTTAGGATAATAATCTAAAGGCAAAACGTCCAAGGCCAAACCATGTGGCAAATCCAAATCCTGCTGATAAGGCTTGATACAGGTCGTTTCCTTATCACGAATGGTAATAAAAAGGTTACGGTCTACAAAATCCTTGTGACTCTTTGACAAGAAATAACGCTCATCTGCATAACGAGGCCATAGTTCGGCTAACTTTTCATAGTCCTTGCGAGGCATGAAAAAATCTAGGTCATCATCCCAAGGAATGAAGCCCTTGTTGCGAAGGGCACCAATCGCTCCTCCACCACAGAGATAGCACAACAAGTCATGTTCTTTACAAAATGCGACGAAATATTCAGCCATTTCCAGACTACGAGCCTGAATCGCTTTCAAATCACTCATGTCTCTCCTCTTCTGTCCAATAACGAGTTATATCGTTTTATTATACCATAAAAAAGCCTTAAAAATCCATCAGATACCGTAAAAAATCAAAGCCCAATCCACCATTTTTACTGGTGAGTGAAGCTTTGATTTTTATTTATCTATCTCTTATCTCATTCCCATTTGGGCTAGTTTAGTCCGGTATTTGTTCTGGTCGACAAGTAGACCTTGTCCTCCGTAGACATCATAAGCATCTACCCAATCACCAAGTTCTGGCACTGTCAATCTTTCGATACCATTCTGTGCACCCTCGATAACTGATAAGCCATTGGTCAGTAAGAAGGTATATGGTAGGTTGGTAGAAGTCATTCCAAAGACTTTTCCAAGTGCCTCTGATCCTGTAAAGAGTTTGGTTGGATCTTTGATTTGCTCAAGAACTGCTGACATGACCTGCTGCTGACGTTTGGTACGACCATAGTCTCCTTCATCATCATCACGGAAGCGAGCGTAATTGAGCAAGGTCGAGCCATTCATCTGCTGTTTCCCAACTTTAATAGTTTGAGTTGGTGATTCCGTTTCTGTTGCATGTAGGTCATCTCCAACTGTAGCTTCTGTCAGAGGCTGACCATTTAACGTTGAAAACTTAGCGTCTATAGTCACCCCATCAGGAAATAACGTATCAATGGCAGTTGCAAAGGCTTGGAAATCCACTAGGGCATAGTACTTAATGTCCAAATCAAAGTTATCTTTTAGAACCTTGCGAACCATTTCTGCCCCTTTTTGCCCTTCTTGTTCCCCAAGTTCATAGGCAACATTGAGTTTATTATCCGTTTGTTTCTTGCCATTCACAATCTGGCTGTAGCCATCAATATAGACTAGGTTGTCACGCATGAAGCTGACTAGCTTGATCTTCTTATCCGAACCACTAACATTCAATACCATAATCGTGTCTGTGCGAGTTTCTGCACTATTTTGACCAATCCGACCATCTGTCCCCATGACTAGGATATTCACCCCATCTTTAGTATCCTGACCATTAAAGACCTCTACTTGAGCTGCTTTTGCATCAGCTGACTTATTGGTAGAAGTTGCTGACTGGAAACCGCGAAGGAACATAATAATCATGCCCGCAGCCACACAGGTTATCAACAGTAAAAGCCAAATTAGAAGTCGTTTGAAAAATTTTCTTGGTTTCTTCTTTTTCACTTTTGGAAGAGAGGGAAATTTCTGATGTCTATTCGAGCGACTTTGATTGGAATACTGTGGAATCCCAATATCCTTCCCTAGATTTTTTTCCCTTTCACCTTCATTAGAGGGAAATCCACCGTCCATTTTTCTTTTCAGATAGTCAAACTCCCTCCGTTCACGGTCATTTAGATAATGAATATTTTTGTAGAGATAGTCATAACGTAACTGCTCGTGATGACTTAAAGGATTTTCTTTGCTCATTAACTCTCCTTTTCTAAATCAGTTATGGTAAAAATCGGGTAGGTACCCAGTATCTTGTGCTGGATTCCAATGGCTTCTAGTTCTTGTCTGGCAAAATGGACCAGTTCTTTGTCACTATAGTCTACGTCAATAATGAAAAAGTATTCTCCCAAGGCTGTTTTAAGGGGGCGACTTTCAATCTTTGTTAAGTCAATCCCTCTCCAAGCAAAGGTCGAAAGTGCCTTGTAAAGAGCACCAGGTAGGTTGTCTGGTAAGGTCAAGGCCAAACTCATTTTTTCAGCTTGTGGCTTCAAAGGGATTATCGGTATTTCTGCCCCTAACACCCAAAAACGCGTGAAATTAGCTTCCATTTCCTGAATATCCTCAGCAATCAATTCCAAGCCATATTCTTCAGCTGAACTTTTAGGAGCAATGGCTGCATAAGGCTGTTCTGGATGTTCCGAAATAAAGCGAGCTGCATAGGCAGTACTGGCTGTTACCTCTATTTTAGCCTCTGGATAGTGTTTAGCAATGAATTTCTTTCCTTGAGCCAGAGCCTGAGGATGGGAAAAAATCTTCTCAATTTTTGACTGACCGGGAACCGCCATCAGCTGCTGATGAATGGGCTGAACGATTTCTGCAACTGCTTGGATGTGAGTCTGATGAAAAAGGTAGTCCAAGCTTTCATGCACACTCCCCTCAATGGAGTTTTCAACTGGCACCACAGAATAGTCCACCAAGCCCTGTTCATAGGCCTTGATAACATCTGTGATATTGGCAAAAGCCTGCAATTCCTCTTTGGGAAAGGCTGTCTGCACAACATGATGCGAAAAAGATCCCTTGGGACCTAGATAGGCAATTTTCATCTCAGTTCCTCTATAATTTCCTCTGGACTTAGCTTGGTAACATCTAGAACTAAACTGGCTACTTCCTCATACCAAGCCTGTCTTTCTTGAAAAATAGCTGCTAGTTCTTCCTTGCTATTATTTAGAAACAGCGGGCGCTGATTGTCCTTATCAGCTGCGATACGTTGGTAGAGGGTTTCAAAATCGGCTTTAAGGTAGATATTTTCAGGATTGGCCTTGAGCAAGTCACGATTTCTCTGAGAGATGACAATTCCCCCACCAGTTGACACAACTTTGTCTTTTTGTAGTAAGTCCGATAGGACTTCTGACTCTACTTGACGAAAGGCCACTTCTCCCTTTTCAGCGAAAAAATTCGCAATGGACATGCCCAAACGTTCCTCAATTAAGGCATCCATATCGATGTAGTCAGGGTCCAATCCTCTAGCGATTGTCGACTTGCCTGCCCCCATAAATCCGAGTAATACCTTAGTCATGAATCAAGCTCTCCAAATCATCAAAGAAGCTAGGATAGCTGGTATTGATGGCTTCAGCACGGTCAAGTTCCACTTCTCCATCTGCAACCAAGAGGGCCGCGATGGCTGTCATCATTCCGATTCGATGATCACCAAACGTATTGACTCTAGCGCCATGAAGTCTTGATTTTCCTTTGATAATCATCCCGTCTGCTGTAGGAGTGATATCCGCCCCCATGCTATTTAAAGCATCTGCCACCACCTGAATGCGGTCTGTTTCCTTGACCTTGAGTTCCTCAGCATCCTTAATGACTGTTACACCTTGCGCTTGTGTCGCTAAAAGGGCAATAATGGGCAATTCATCAATCAAACGTGGAATCAAGACTCCACCTATCTCCGTTCCTTTCAGGTCTGAAGACTCGACAGTCAATGTTGCTGATTTAGCGACTGGATCGATTTCAGTTATTTCCAATTTCCCACCCATGGCGCGAATGACGTCAATAATACCTGTACGCGTTTCGTTAATGCCAACATTTTTAAGCACTACACGAGAGTTTGGAACAATCAAACCTGCGACCAACCAAAAGGCTGCACTGGAAATATCTCCTGGTACGACCACCTTTTGTCCGGTCAGTTTTTGTGGTCCTTGAACTGTGATTTTTTTGCCGTCCACACTTAAATGACCACTAAATTGCTGTAGCATATCTTCGGTGTGGTTACGAGTACATTCTTTCTCGATAATAACGGACTGACCCTGAGCCTGTAAAGCTGCAAACATCAAGGCGGACTTGACTTGAGCAGAGGCGATTGGCAACTCATAGTGAATAGGTGTAAGGTTTTTCGTCCCTTTTAGGTGAAGAGGGGGCAGGTCTCGCTTAGTTTGCCCCGAAATGCTAACGCCCATTTTTTTCAGTGGAATCGTCACGCGGTCCATAGGACGTTTGGATAAACTGTCATCTCCAAACATATCTACTTCGAAGTCTGCACCAGCAAGGACACCTGAAATCAGGCGAATCGAGGTGCCAGAATTTCCCATATCAAGGGCATTTTGAGGCGCTTTTAAGCCATCCATGCCCACACCTTGAATCGTAATAACCCCATCTTTATCCTCAATTTCAACACCAAGGTCACGAAAAACTTGAATAGTCGAAAGCACGTCCTCGCCACGCAAAATATCATAAACCTTAGTCTCGCCCTCAGCCAAACTTCCAAAAATAATCGAACGGTGGCTGATAGACTTGTCACCTGGAACCCGGATATTGCCATGTAAGTGGCGAATGTTTGTTTTTAGTTTCATAGTTGACCTCATACTTGCAATACTTTTTCTTATTTTATCACAAAAAAACCAGAAATTCCTGAAATTTCTGACTTTTATACAGATAAATACTATTTCAATAATTCTGAAACAGGTTCAAAGACAATTTTTTCAATGTCTGAAAGGTAAATAGATAATTGTTGCTGTTTGGCAAAGAAATCTGACAAAAGAGCGTTCTCTTGGATTTGCTTACTGAAAGACTGCATCTTTTCTTGGAAAGAGGCGTCTGGCATTTGTCCCGTTTGCGCCATGACTTGGATTTCTTGTTGGAAAGCGAGATAGTCTGCAAAAATCTTGCTAGCTTGTTCATCAGCTTGGATAGCATCTTTGGCTGCCTTAACTGCTTTGTATTCTGGTAATTCGCGTAACCCGCGACTAAGTTCATTTGCACTATCGTAAATATTTGACATGATTTTCTCCTTATTTGATGACGACTGTGTAGTCCGTATTTTCTGTAATTAAGCGCTCAGCTCGTTCCATATCCTGAGCATTTTTAAAGGAAATTTGTAGAATCCCGTGAACATCCTCACGGTTTTCTTCGTTGATGTGAATGTTGACCAAGGAAGTCCCACGTAGCAATTCCAAAATTCGCAAGATGACATCTTCTTCATCGGGAACGTCGACATAGAGGTCGTAAGAGCTATCCACACCACCACGCTTATGGATTTCCATGGCCTGACGTTGCGCACGCGCTTGGTTGAAAAAGTTCCAGATTTGCTCTTCATCTCCCTTGCTGATGGCTTGTCCAACCTCATCTAGGCGCTCCTTGAAATCCGCAATTCGATCTAGAATAGTCTCACGATTGGACAAGAGAATAGAAGTCCACATACCTGGCTCGCTTTCCGCAATGCGAGTCATATCTCGAAAACCACCCGCCGCAAAGCACCTTGCCATCTCATGTTCTTGAGCATAAACTGCTGTCTGCTCCATGAGACTAGAAGCCAGAATATGAGGGAAATGGCTAATCTGAGAAGTCACCCGATCATGCTCCTTGGCATCAATCTCGATAAAACGAGCATGAAGACCTGAAAGCAAATCCTTCATTTCCTCAAGCGTATCTGGGCTTGTCAGGCTCGAAGGTGTGAAAATATAGTAGGCATTTTCAAAGAGATTAACATCCGCAGAGGCAGCCCCTGTTTTGTGGCTACCAGCCATGGGATGGGCCCCGACAAATCGAACAGGCTTGCTAGCCAAATACTTCTCCGCTGCATCCACAATGGCTGACTTGGTTGAGCCCGCATCCGAGATAATGACGCCTTCTTTCAAGTCTAAATCTGCCAGCTCCTTAATAAAAGCAATGGTCTGTTTGATTGGCAAGGTCAAGATGATGACATCTGCCAAAGGAGCAAAACTGGCAAAATCATCCGTCGCACGGTCAATCATACCTTCTTTCAAGGCAATATCTCTAGAAGCCTGACTGCGATTATACCCTAGAATTTCATAATCAGGATGATCACGCTTGATACCGAGTGCCATCGAAGCACCAATCAAACCCAGTCCTGCGATATAGATGGTTTTTGCCATAAGAACTCCTTAATAATTCTTTGTATAGTCTCGGTGGTTGGCAACTGCCTCTTTTAATTCTTCAAGATTATCTGAGGAGAATTTTTCAAGGATTTCTTGCGCCAGAACCGTTGCCACAACAGCCTCCATGACAACACCTGCTGCTGGAAGAGCGGTTGGATCACTTCTCTCCACAGTTGCCTTGTAAGGTTCGTGAGTCTCGATATCCACACTCATCAATGGTTTATAGAGAGTGGGAATGGGTTTCATAACACCACGAACAACGATGGGTTGCCCATTGGTCATACCACCTTCGAAACCACCTAGATTATTGGTACGGCGAGTATAACCGTCTTCTTTAGACCAGAGAATTTCATCCATAACTTGGCTACCTTTGCGGTAACCAGCTTCAAAGCCAAGACCAAATTCCACCCCTTTAAAGGCATTGATAGAGACAACTGCTTGGGCCAATCTGGCATCTAATTTTCTGTCCCATTGAACATAGGATCCAAGGCCAACTGGAACGCCTCCGACGACTGTCTCCACAACCCCACCGATGGTATCACCGTCACGTTTGATTTGGTCAATATAGTCCTTGATTTCTTGTTCTCGTTCTTGGTTGACAATAGAAACTTCAGACTGAGCAGCTCGTTCCTTAATTTCAGCCACTGTCAGATTTTCAGGTACATCGATTTCCTTGCCACCAAAGACCACGACATGGTTGGCAATTTCCATATCCAGTTCAGCCAAGAGACGTTTAGCTACTGCCCCAACAGCAACTCGCATGGTAGTTTCACGAGCTGATGAGCGCTCCAAAGAATTTCGCAAATCATCAAAACGGTACTTGATGCCTCCAACCAAATCGGCATGTCCTGGACGTGGATGGGTGATTTTTCGCTTGCTTTTAAGGCGGTCTTCGATGTCTTCAGCAGACATGATATCCAGCCATTTTTGGTGGTCCTTATTGATGACATCCATGGTAATGGGAGCCCCTGTCGTTTTCCCGTGGCGAACACCCGAAGTAAAGACAACCTGGTCACTCTCAATCTTCATACGACCACCGCGGCCGTATCCACCCTGACGGCGTTTAAGGTCTCCATTAATATCCTCCACTGTCAAAGGAAGTCCAGCTGGAATTCCTTCAATAATAGCCGTTAGACGAGGACCGTGTGATTCTCCAGCAGTTAAATATCTCATACGTTCTCCTTATTTTACCAAGTAGTCTTTCATCTCTTCCAGAGAAACTGGGTGAATGGTCGCCGAGCCAAGCTCTGGTACCAAGACCAATTTCAAGGTATTGCCACGCGCTTTCTTGTCATGAGTAAGTGCCTGATAAAGCTTGTCGACATCCCAGTTTTCATAGTCAACAGGTAAGCCAAATTTCTGGCACATCTCTCTAATGGACTGGGTTAGGCCAGCTGGCATAAGACCTTTTTCCTCAGCAACCTTAGAAATCTGCACCATCCCCATGGCCACAGCCTCACCATGCATGACCTTGCCATAACCAGCAGTCGCTTCGATAGCATGACCAATAGTGTGACCAAAATTGAGGTAAAGGCGAACACCATTGTCTAACTCATCCTCAACTACCATTTTGCGCTTAACCTGACAAGAATGTTCAATCAAAGTCTCTGCATGTTCTAGTATGCTCTCAACAGAGCCATCCAGTTCCATTAAGAGAGCCCAAAGTTCTGGATCCTCAATCAGGCCGTATTTGATAACCTCACCCATCCCTTCAATCAACTCTCTTTTTCCGAGTGTTTCAAGGACAAGCGGGTCAATCAGAACCCCATCTGGTTGGGCAAAAGTCCCCACCATATTCTTAGCAAATGGAGTATTGACACCCGTCTTTCCACCGATAGAAGAATCAACCTGAGCAGTCAAACTAGTCGGAATCTGAACAAAGTGAATGCCCCGCATATAGGTAGAGGCCACAAAACCAGCCAGGTCTCCAACGACACCACCACCTAGAGCCACGATTCCATCGCTACGAGTCAAACCCTGCTTGACTAGAAACTCATAGACCTTCTGAACAGTGGTTAAATTTTTTCGTTCTTCACCTTCTAAAAAGTCAAAAACAGCTACCTGAAAACCAGCATCTTCTAGGCTGAGTTTAACCTTCTCTGCATAGAGAGAAGCTACATGGTTATCTGTCACAATGACTACCTTTTGTGGTTGCCAGAGTTCTCGCAACCATTGACCAGCCTGGGCCAGACAACCTTTTTCAATCTGAATATCATAAGGATGATGCGGAATATCGATTCTGATTTTCATAGTAGGGTCTCCTTTTCACTATTTATATTTTTCTGTTAAAGACTGCCAGATCTCATCTGTCGGCATTTCTTTACCTGTCCACAGTTGAAAAGCTTCTGCAGCTTGATAGAGTAACATCCCCAGGCCATTGACGGCTGGATTGCCCTGGCTTCTAGCCCATTTCAAAAATGGCGTCTCAAAGGGTTGGTAAATAATATCTGCCACCAAGAGAGCCTCTGGCAAATTGATGCTTTCTGGAACTGGCGACGACTGGCCATTCATCCCCACACTAGTCGCATTGACTAGCAGGTCCGACTCAGCAATCCTTGATTGCAGTTCAGAAAGATCTTCTAAAGCATACAAGTCCACTTTAAAACCTGTTTGCTCCTGAAACTTGTCTAGGTAAGGTCTTGTTTTTTCCATGGAAACTGAACGCACAAAGACTGAAATCTGACTGGCGCCATCCAAAATAGCCTGAGCCAAAACGGACTTGGCCGCACCACCTGCTCCCAGAATAGTCATTTTCTTATCCGAGATTGTAAAAGAAGGCAAGCTCTTAAAGAATCCCTTGCCATCTGTATTATATCCAATTAACGTTCCGTCTTGATTAACAACAGTATTGACCGCCCCAATCAAACGAGCCTCATCACTCAACTCATCCAGATAAGGAATCACTTGCTCCTTGTAAGGCATAGACAGGTTGATGCCAAACATCTGGTAACGGCGAATATTGGCGACTGTTTCTGCCAAATCACCCGCTTCAATCTCCCAAGCTACATAGGCACCATTAATAGCTGTCGCCTCAAAGGCCCTATTGTGGATAAAGGGTGAAATAGAGTGTTTGATGGGATTGGCAACAACTGCAGCTAAACGTGTATAGCCATCAAGCTTCATCCAAAATCTCCCTGATTTTCTTCATGTTTGATAGCGAAATCTGACCTGGGGCACTCGCTTCATCCAGACTAGCAAATGACCAACTTGAACCCGTCACATCTGAAGTGATACGGGATACCTTGCCCATTTTCCCCATGGAAATGGTCACATACTCTTGCTCAGGGTTGAGTGTTTTAAATCCTCGAGTGTAGTTCATCAGGTCTAAAACATCCTGCTCCGTATGGGCCATAACTGATACCTTGACCACTTTCGGAGAGAGACTGGTCAACTCAGACAGGATTTCCATCATGTTTTCAGGTGTTTCCTGGAAATTATGGTAACTCAAAACAAGATTTGGAAAATCCAACATTTCCTCAAAAACATCCTTGTAGCTGAAATACTCAAAATCTACATAATCCGGCTGATAGAGCTGAGTAACTTCCTTGATGATTTGAACATACTCTTCTGAGGAAAGTTCGATTTCTCCTCCCTCAGCGCGAGTCCGAAGGGTAAAGACAAGTTCGCGTCCTGCAAATTTCTCAAAGATAGCGGGTGCTACCTGTAAAATAGCGTCCTTTGCAAGAAAGTCCGCACGCCACTCAATGATATCGGCATCTTCATACCTAGTGGCATCCAGTTCTTGCGCTTCTTCTAAACTTCTTGGCATTACTGAGACGACTAATTTCATTTACTAACCTTCATACTAATCACCTTGAGGTAATTACTGCTTTCATCTTTTTTATTATAGGCAAAGTCTGCTGGAAGTCCGTATTTATTCAAGACTTGGTACCTTCTTCCTGCAAAACCTTTATCAATTTGTTCTGTAAATTTCTGGCGGGAAACATTGGCAGCATTGGTACTGGCAATGATAACGCCTCCCGGATTTAAAATCTCTAGACTCTGGGAAATCAACTTGTGATAGTCCTTCGCCACAGAAAATGTTTGTTTTTTATTGCGGGCAAAGCTCGGCGGATCAAGAACAATCACATCATAGGTCAACCCCTTTCGCTTGGCATACTTGAAATATTCAAAGACATCCATAACGATAAAACGGTGATTGTCCGTGCTGAGTCCATTTGCCTGAAAATGAGCTTCTGACAGCTCTCTGGACCGTTTAGCCAAGTCAACTGAAGTCGTCTCACTGGCACCTCCCATAGCTGCAGCAAGAGAAAAGGCAGCCGTATAGGAAAACATATTGAGCAAGGATTTGCCCATGGCTAGACCGTCAACCAGACTCCCACGAACCTCATGTTGGTCCAGGAAAATCCCTGTCATCAAACCATCATTCATAAAAACTTGATAGAGCACTCCATTCTCAAGAACAGTAAAATCATCTGGCGCTTCCTCACCATAAACATAGGCAGACTCGTAGTCTAGACCTTTAAAACGAATCTTTTCATAAGCACCCAAGACCTCAGGAAAAACTTCATTAAAAGCCTTTACGATCAGCTTACGAATCTGGTAAACAAAGGAGTTGTACCAAGAAAAGACAGCATAATCTCCATAGAGATCAACAGTCAGACCACCAAAACCATCCCCCTCTTGGTTAAAAAGGCGAAAGGCAGTAGTCAAGTCATCTTGATAATAAGGCTTTCTAGCTTCCTTGGCCTTACGAAACAGAGATTCAAAAAAAGCTTGATTGAAACGAACCTTTTCCTTGCTGATGAACCAGCCGATTCCCTTGTTCTGCTGGGAAAGATAGGCGCTCCCTAAAAACTTCCCGTCTTGACTAAGAACTTCTACTGCCTGATCCGTCAGTTCAATATCTGCTAAATCGCTTGCTTCCAAAAGAACTAGACCCTTAGCTAGCTTTTTTTCAACACGTCTGCTGACCCTAATTCTATTCATAGCTACTATTATAGCAAATTTTGTGACAATTCTCAAAAAAGAAACCGTTTGTCCATATGTACTTTAGTTTACTAAGTGTCATTTTTGTTAAAAAAAGTTTACTCCATTTACTTGTTCACCAAAACATCCTTTCCCTTGCAATAGAAGGAGGGCGAGTAATCTCTAAAAATAGACAATTTCAGAAATGAGTATAGAATCTTGCGCAAACGTTTGCCTAGTTCTAAACTTTATGGTAGAATAAAACACAACATTGATAAGCAAGAGGAAAAACAATGCAAAATCAGACACTTATGCAATACTTTGAGTGGTATCTGCCCCACGACGGACAACACTGGACGCGTCTGGCTGAAGATGCTCAACACCTAGCAAACCTTGGTATCAGCCATGTCTGGATGCCACCTGCCTTCAAGGCAACCAACGAAAAAGATGTAGGCTATGGTGTTTACGATCTTTTTGACCTAGGTGAATTTAACCAAAAAGGGACTGTCCGCACCAAGTATGGGTTTAAAGAAGACTACCTTCAAACGATTCAGACTCTCAAGGAGCATGGAATCCAACCTATGGCCGATGTGGTGCTCAATCACAAGGCCGCCGCTGATCACATGGAAGCCTTTCAGGTTATTGAAGTGGACCCTGAGGACCGTACAGTTCAACTAAGTGAGCCCTTTACTATCAACGGATGGACCCACTTCACCTTCGATGGTCGCCAAGACACCTACAATGACTTCCACTGGCACTGGTACCACTTCACAGGTACAGACTACGATGCCAAACGCCGTAAATCTGGCATTTACCTGATTCAAGGGGACAATAAAGGTTGGGCAAATGAGGAATTGGTCGATAATGAAAACGGAAACTACGACTATCTTATGTATGCCGACCTAGACTTTAAGCACCCTGAAGTCATCCAAAACATCTATGACTGGGCTGACTGGTTCATGGAAACGACTGGTGTAGCTGGTTTCCGCTTGGATGCCGTTAAACACATCGACTCCTTCTTTATGGGCAATTTCATCCGTGATATGAAAGAAAAATATGGTCAGGATTTCTATGTTTTTGCTGAATTTTGGAATCCAGACAAGGAAGCAAATCTAGACTATCTCGAGAAAACAGAGGAACGTTTTGACCTTGTCGATGTTCGCCTCCACCAAAACCTCTTTGAAGCTAGTCGGGCTGGAGCAAATTACGACCTTCGTAACATTTTCACTGATAGCTTGGTTGAACTCAAGCCTGATAAGGCTGTAACCTTTGTCGACAACCATGATACTCAACGAGGTCAAGCCCTTGAGTCTACTGTTGAAGAATGGTTCAAACCAGCAGCCTATGCCCTTATTCTTTTACGTCAAGATGGACTTCCATGTGTTTTTTACGGAGACTACTACGGTATCTCAGGAAAATACGCCCAACAAGATTTCAGAGAAGTTCTTGACCGTCTCCTAGCCATCCGAAAAAACTTGGCCTATGGAGAGCAAACAGACTACTTTGACGATGCCAACTGTATCGGATGGGTTCGTTCAGGTGCTGAACATCAATCCCCAATCGCAGTCTTGATTTCAAACGACCAAGAAAACAGCAAGTCTATGTTTGTTGGTCAAGACTGGGCTGACCAAACCTTTGTTGACCTTCTTGAAAATCATCCAGCACAAGTTACGATCAATGCTGACGGTTATGGAGAATTTCCAGTAGCAACGGGTTCAGTCAGTGTCTGGGCAGCAAAATAAACCTATCCGTTATAAGCCAAATCCAACCGGATTTGGCTTTTTTCTATTCACAAAAAGACCTACCCAAATGGATAGATCTTTATTGTCTTACAATTTACCTGCTACTGCATCCAAGAGTTCTTGGATTTTAGCTTGGTTGCTTCCTCCTGCCATGGCCATGTCTGGTTTACCACCACCACGTCCATCGACGATTGGAGCTAATTCTTTAACCAAGTTACCCGCGTGAATGTCTTTGGTCTTGCTTGCAACAAGGATATTGACCTTGTCACCGATAGCGGCAACTAGGACAAGCAAGTCAGAGTAGTCTTTTTGTTTCCAGTTATCCGCAAAGGTACGAAGGGCACCTGCATCTGATACAGAAACTTGGCTTGCAATGTAACGGTGTCCGTTGACTTCCTTCACATCCTTGAAGACATCGCCAGCAGCTGCGGCTGCAGCTTTTTCTTTCAACTCAGCATTTTCTTTTTGGAGTTGGCGAAGTTGCTCTTGAAGCCCTTCAACCTTGTGAGGTACTTCCTTGAGTTGAGGTGCTTTCAAGGTTGCGGCGACAGCTTTCAAAGCATCTTCTTGTTCACGGTAGGCTTCAAAGGCTTCCTTACCAGTCACTGCCAAGATACGGCGAGTTCCTGATCCGATTCCTTCTTCTTTGACAATCTTGAAGAGACCAATCTCAGAAGTGTTGCCAACGTGGGTACCACCACAAAGTTCGACAGAGTAGTCACCAATCGTAACAACACGGACTTCCTTACCGTATTTCTCACCAAAGAGGGCCATAGCTCCCATTTCTTTAGCCGTGTCAATATCTGTCTCAACAGTCTTGACAGCGATTGCTTCCCAGATTTTCTCGTTGACTTGCTGTTCAATGGCACGAAGCTCTTCTGCCGTCACAGCTTGGAAGTGGGTAAAGTCAAAGCGGAGGAATTCGACCTCATTAAGTGAACCTGCTTGTGTCGCATGGTGTCCAAGGATATTGTGAAGGGCCGCATGGAGCAAGTGAGTCGCAGTGTGGTTTTTCATGACACGGTGACGACGATTGGTGTCGATAGCCAAGGTGTATTCTTGGTTCAAAGCAAGTGGAGCAAGAACTTCAACAGTATGAAGAGCTTGTCCGTTTGGTGCTTTTTGAACATCTGTCACAGTAGCCACGACGTTTCCTGCAGCATCCAAGATTTGACCGTGGTCAGCTACTTGTCCACCCATTTCAGCGTAGAATGGAGTCTCTGCAAAGATCAGAGAGGCAGTTCCTTCAGATACAGCTTCTACTTCTGCATTGTCAGCCACGATAGCAACCAATTTAGAAGGCAATTGACTAGCATTGTAGTTGAAGACACTTTCTACAGTGATGTTTTGAAGGGTTTCATTCTGCATTCCCATTGAGCCACCCTTAACAGCAGACGCACGCGCACGTTCTTGCTGCTCTTTCATGGCTGCTTCAAATCCTTCACGGTCTACCGTCATACCGGCTTCTTCAGCGATTTCTTCTGTCAACTCTACTGGGAATCCATATGTATCGTAGAGTTTGAAGACATCTTGACCAGCAATGACAGATTGACCTTTTTCCTTCAAATCTGCTACGATACCTTGGGCAAAGTGTTGACCTGAGTGAAGGGTACGAGCAAAGGATTCTTCCTCGCTCTTGACGATTTTCTCGATAAAGTCACGTTTTTCAAGTACTTCTGGGTAGTAGCTTTCCATGATTTTTCCAACAGTTGGAACGAGTTGGTAAAGGAAAGGCTCGTTGATGCCCAATTTTTGACCGTGCATGGAAGCGCGACGGAGGAGACGACGAAGGACATAGCCACGGCCTTCGTTTCCTGGAAGGGCACCATCACCGATGGCAAATGAAAGGGAACGGATGTGGTCTGCGATGACCTTGAAGCTCATGTTGTCGCCATCTTGGTCATAAACCTTACCAGACAATTTCTCAACTTCACGAATGATTGGCATGAAGAGGTCTGTTTCAAAGTTTGTCTTAGCCCCTTGGATAACTGCCACCAAACGCTCCAAACCAGCGCCCGTATCAATGTTCTTGTGTGGCAATTCCTTGTACTCGCTACGAGGAACAGCAGGGTCTGCGTTAAATTGTGACAAAACGATATTCCAGATTTCGATGTAACGGTCGTTTTCGATATCTTCTGCAAGCAGGCGAATACCGATGTTTTCTGGGTCAAAGGCTTCTCCACGGTCAAAGAAAATCTCTGTATCTGGTCCAGAAGGTCCCGCACCAATTTCCCAGAAGTTGTCTTCGATTGGAATCAAGTGGCTAGGGTCCACTCCTACTTCAATCCAGCGGTTATAAGAATCTTTATCGTCTGGATAGTAGGTCATGTAAAGTTTTTCAGCTGGGAAGTCAAACCATTCAGGGCTTGTCAAAAGCTCATAAGCCCAAGTGATAGCTTCGTCACGGAAGTAATCACCGATAGAGAAGTTTCCCAACATTTCAAACATGGTATGGTGACGCGCAGTCTTCCCTACGTTTTCGATATCATTGGTACGGATGGCTTTTTGCGCATTGGTAATACGCGGATTTTCAGGGATAATCGTCCCGTCAAAATATTTCTTAAGGGTTGCTACCCCAGAGTTGATCCACAAAAGAGTTGGGTCATTTACAGGAACCAAGCTCACTGATGGTTCTACTGAGTGACCTTTGGTCGCCCAGAAATCAAGCCACATTTGGCGTACTTGAGCACTAGATAGTTGTTTCATATTGTCTCCTTATTTACTTGTTTAATTTGATTGGCTTTCCAGCATTTCCACATAGTCAATCGCGACACAAAGGGAAATGACTAGGTCTGCATAAGAGTCTTCATAGACGGTTACGGTGTAGGTAGAGGTCAGATGGAAGAGTTCTTTCCTGATTTCTGCAATCAACTGATCACGATCATCCAGCAATTTGAAATTCAAATCCCAGATATTGCCTTCGATTCGAAGTCCCAGATTATCAAACTCATACTTATCTCGCCAGAAGGTCAACTTCTTACGAATGACGAAATTGGAACCGTTTCGTAGCTGAATAGTAAAGCGAGGAAGTAAGGTGAAAAATTCTTTACTAATCTCACTAACTTGTTCACCATAAGCGTCATAGATGGTAAAGGTCTTAGGGATTTGGAAGAAAGAACCCTCCACCTGATAGTTCACTACTCCTCTATCATCCTTGATATCAAAGCGTTCGCCCCCAAGACGAAACTTTTGTTTCACGAGAAATGTCTTCATAAACACCTCCAAAAATCAAAAGACAAGCTCACATCACGAAGGGCGAAAAACCGCGGTACCACCTTCATTCAATGAACTTGTCATTCTCAAAATCTTATGCAATTGTATGATTGAGTAGCATGACTTCCTAGCTTAGATGGCTCGCAGCACCGCCATTTCTCTGGACTAAGATGGAAAGAAAATCAATTCTCAACTTTCTTATTATATCGTTTTTTTAAGTTTGCGTCAACTGGGAAACCAAGGAGTCATAATCTCATTAAATATTTCACCAGAAAGGTAGACTTATCAATAAAGGTATACATTATTGACGAAGTAAGTCAAGCATTTCATTATTAAGTGCTTGATAACAAGAGAAATAGCTATCATCAATCTCGAATGTATCTTGTAAAATAAAACGCAAGGTATCTATTGTCTGTTGCAATTTCTTTGTATTGACTAGTTTACTATCAATCTCTGACAAGCCATGTGCCACCTTATTTCTCTCACCATTTAAGCTATTTATTAGCTTTATTGACTTAAGTAATTCAGGAGAAACTTGATAATAAGATAGAATATTTTCATAAGACAAGAGATTTAAGGTTGACTGAGGGGAATAAATTCTTTCCTTCTCATCTTTTATACCCTTGGCTTTCTTAAATTCTAGGTCAATGAAATCTAAAATAGCTTCAAAATCCTTGTATTCTTCATTTAACTTTGGAAAAGTCCCATCATATTTGATTAAATCTGGATAATCTTTCTTTATCTTCTCCTCGATGACAAATTCAACATAAGACTTTGATTTGATTAAGACATCAGCAACCTGCCCTCTCTCTTTCAAAACTTCAATCATTAAAAAGTAATTAAGAGCTTTTTTCTCAACCTCTGTGAGTGAATCTCCCTGAATATCTTTTAAAATCGCTTGAGTTTTAAATACTTTTACAAAATCATTTAATATGTCTCTTAAATGAGCTAATTTCTTTTTAGAAAGTAATTTATTGTATTCTTTTCTAGTAACTAATTCTTCCGCAGCAAGATAATCATAAGAAGAGATTAAATTTCTTAAGTGGCGCTTGATAAGAGGCTGATTAAATTTTTCAGCTTCATCTTTGATTGTACGATCTTCGTAATCCTTTTGGTTATCCTCGTTCTCGTCAAAAAGCCTCTGTTCATCTTCACTTGAAAGTGGTACATACTTCCTATTTGCTGATTTGTTAGGTGTTGCAACTTGTATGGCCTGCGTATTATAATCATTAATTCGATTCAAGGCAAATAAAGCAGAAATAATCTGAGGTGTCCCTGAGGATAGATTTAAGATTAATTGATGATCTGTTCCAGAATATTTTTCGATAATCTGTCCCATCACTTCATACATTTTATCAAATAGATAGACTTCATCATTTTTCAATATGATTGATTCAATAACCACTTTAGGATGATAACCCTCTATTGAACATAATGCTTTCTCAACAAGATCTTTTTTTACTAACATTTCTTCACTATAAACCAAAACAATTTGTTCGGGTCTGTAAGTTCGAGCAATATGTAATAAGGCTGCATCTCGATTATAACTTATCGGATCTGTCGTTCCAACTGCTGAAATTAAAATTTCCAAGATATTCTACCTCTCATTATTTCAGTAATTCTAATAATTCTTTATTAAAATCCTTGTAAAAATTAAAATCCTTTTCAGTAAGTTGATACTGTTCCTTGATTAGCCCTTTTAAGGCTTTGAGAACTGGACCTAACTGTTTAAGTTCCTCAGAATCTAGTGAATCCAATTTATGAGCTATCGTATTTCGTGTTTTGTTCATTCTCAAAATCGGTTTGATCTTGTTATACAATATCCACTCTCTTTTTTCTTGAAGGATCTTGCCATAATCCCAAATCCCGATATAATATTTCTCTGAATCGTTCGCGTAATTATCCAGAAATCCTGGATAACGATTTTCGATATAGTCTTCTAAGATAAACTCTGTAAGGTTTTTAATTCTAATCAGACCTTCACTAAAATTACCACGTTCTTTTTGCAAATCAATAGTCAAATAAGCATTTAATACTTTTTTCTGTTCTTCGCTCCATTTTTTCTTTTGTAGGACTTGAGGTACAGCTTGCCTGTCTAATGAATCCACAATATCCTGCAACTTCTTGCGACATTCTTTCAAACCAGGAAAGTCAGGCAATTGATTTGCTATCTCTAAACTAGCTTTATAATCATATTTCTTAATAAAATCACGTAAAGTTTTTTTCATTAAGCCTTGTTTAAACTTGTCTGAAGTATCTTCAATAGTTCGATCGACAAAGTCCTGCTTATTATCTATATTTGTATCAATTAGTGCGTCAATATCTTCTGAATCATCATGTCCAACTCCAGCGTTTGATTTTTTTACAGGAGTTGGAACTTGTACTGCCTTGACATTGATTTCACTAAGTCTATTAATCACAAACAAAGCTGATTTTATTTGAGGAGTTGCACTTGAAAGATTGAGGATAAATTCGTCGTCTTTTGTATAATACTCTTGTATAATAGCATCAAATTGATCATACATGGTATCAAAAACATATACATCTTTATTTAAGATGATTGGCTCATGGTATACAATCTCTGGGACGTATTCACTATCAATAGAACGAATTACTTTCTCAATATCATCTTTCTTACTAATCATTTCCTCAGAAAAAACAATAATAATCTTATCTGGACGGTATTTTCTCGCAATATGTACTAAAGCTCCATCGTGAAAATTTCGTATAGGATCTGTATCACCCACTGCCGAAATCAAAACCTTCATTTAGTAATCTCCTTAATCATAAAGTTTGCCTTGCCCATCTCATAGAAGGATTCATCATTTATTATCAGTTTACGAGTTGCTTGTGTTGTTTTAACACTTTTCCTTGGTGCTTTTGTTAGTTTCAACACTCCCTTACCAACCATCTTGGTCTTCATTCGACTATACCGTTTTTGTAAGATTCCATCCGCTTGTTGAAACAAGGTTTTTGTCCAAGCTCCACTTCCCGCTCCCAAATAGATAGGATATTGAATATTTGGCTGAATTTTATTTTCAGGAAAATCTTTGAGGAAAAAAATCTTATAGTCATTATAAAATTCAAATGCTTTCTCACCAAGTTTCTCAATTAATTCCCCCGCCTCCTTTGTAGTTGTGGTAATTTTAAAATTAATTATTTTGCCAGGAGTTAAAGCTTCCCTGTATAAAGGAAGAGGCTTGGCAAGGGAGGTCTTGGCTGAACAATCCCATTTTTGAACTAAAATAAGACTCTCATTACTAAATGGTTTGCTATCACTAACACGAATAGCGTTAAACAAGTCATCATAGTTCTGACCTTTTTTTGCTCCCCAAGGAATCAAAGATTTGTTTTCCTTTTTATCTTTCACAACATTTTCATTGTTCCAGTCAGGATTGGTATTCATCAAGATAGTCCGAATAGCTCCTTTTAATGAACTTCCAGGAATATACGGATTTTCAAAAGCATCTCTCATAAACTTTGATACTTGATTTAATGCGCCTCCTCTTAATTGTTTATTATCTGTTTCTAACTCAGTTTCAATAATTCTATAGCCACCAAAGTTACGGTCAGAAATACGGTTATCCAGTAAAAAGGAAATCAAGCGATTATTTCTGGCGCTTGGCTTTGTCTCTTGTAAAAACCGTTCAAACTTCTGGTCATAACCTTTCTCCACCATTCGATTATAAAACTTACCCATATCTGGGAAATAAAAGTAGCCATTTTCATAGATAAATTCTCGAGAAGTATATTTCTCACCATTCCCAATATGGATAGGAGCCATGGCTAGGAGGCTAAATTGAAAGGTTCTATATTCTGTTCTCATCTTTCTCCCTCCATCTTGAAAAATAGTGGTTTAGCATAGTTTAATACTTCATGTGGGAAATCTAGAGGCCTTACATCTACAATCTGTCCTGTAAAGGTTTCAGAGAAAGTAGAGCCAGAAGCAAACTTATATAAATCCTGCTTTCGGTAATTTTCCTTAGTTTCTGTACTAAAAGCAAAACCACTTGATTTACTTAGTAAATAGGAACCAGTTTCCATAGCATATTCAAGTTCCTTTTCGACTGGTAGAGAAGTCGTCAAGGTCATGACAGGTCCTTGATGGGCCTTGGTGAGACGATTTTTTAAGCTATCTGGTAAATCTAAAATAGTCAAATCAAATTGTCCATAACCACTGGAACGTTTCCCACCAATTCCTGTATACTGCAAGCTTGTCATGAGTTCATTCAAGAGGTCAGATTCGTTTGCAATCACGTAAAGAGAAGAATCATCTCTAAATCTAACGGTAGACACTTGAAAAAGATTCCCATCTACATGAGGTTGGTTTTTAGTGACGATATTTGTTACTGTATGTTCTGCGTCTTCAAAAAGCGTCCCTTTTACATAAGAATCAAATTTATCTAAAGGAATAAACTGGAGTTTCTTTGCCATTTTCGCTTGACGTCTTACTTCTCTAACATCCGTTGTTAAGTCCGGCTGATCAAACTTTGGGAATCCTATCGGCTTAGGTAAAAATGGACTTGACCGATAGGGAAATGCATCTGTCAAAACAAATTCATCTTGAACTGCTAATGATACAAATTCCTCCATTTTCCCCATTTTTCTCGCTTCAATAGCTAAGGCAGAAAATAAGCGATTAGCTGCAAAAGTCATTTTAGAACTATCCAGATTCCCTGCTCCAAAGTGAGCAGTGTGGAAGTTCATAATATACATCTTATAGGTCATACTAGACCTCCGTAGTTAAAAGTTCATTCAATCTACTAACATCATAGTTTCCGAAAACTGTATTTGCTTTAAGATCCTCAAAAACAACTTTACCATATCCACGAGAGCCAGATCCACCTAAATAATCAAGTTTCAAAAGTTTTAATCCATCAAGTATTACTTTGAAATCTTCTTCCACTTGAGCTTGACTCTTATCTGTCACCTCATAGATTAACTCAAATCCAAAGACACTGTCTCGGATAGCACGTTCAATTTGTCTTGGATTTGCTTCAGCAGTGATACGGTCAATAGTATTTTCAAACTTAACTTCAGTATAACTCTTGACCCCTAATGAATCTAACTTGTCCTT
Organism: bacterium; assembly: GCA_905221265.1. Lineage (GTDB taxonomy): Bacteria > Bacillota > Bacilli > Lactobacillales > Streptococcaceae > Streptococcus. Next base: position 178,509 of record CAJNCQ010000001.1, read on the forward strand.
ATTGATTAAGAAGGCATCTCTAAAAATGAGTCGCCCCATTTTATAGCGATTATCAGAACTGTTCCCAAAGAGTCGACTTAGAATTTCTCCATCTTCTCCTGGTTTCTTAGCTAGTCGTTCATTATGAACTTTTGAAAGAAGACTACGCATCTTCCCTTTTATACTTGAACCCGGAATGATTGGTAAGTTAGTAATAGGATCCTTGATTACTGGCGAATCAGTAGCCCCAATTGCCGCAAAAGCATTGCTTGTACCAATATGAAGTCCTGTTTCTAGACGAATTTGTCCTTTTACTTGAATTTTTGCAAATGCCATTAATCTTTTCCTCCATAAAATTTGAAATAAGCTACTAGTGCTTCCATATAGCGACAAAAACGTTGGAGACTTTCCTTATTGTTTATTTCTTTTAGAATGTCTAGAATTTCAGCCTTTTTAACCAAGTCTTTAACCGCAGTTTCTCGGCCCGATTGATAAACAAACTGCACTCTCAAATAAGCAATTTTGTCAGCTAAATCCTTATACTCTCTAACCTTACTTTCATCAAAGAGGGTACTCGTCAAGCTTAGTAGGTTTCTAATTTTGCTGGTTGTTAAAAGGAATGCTTCAGGGTTCCTAGAATCTCTAGTGTTTCGATTCAGTGATTTAATAACATTCTCTGCCTTATCTACGTAATTATCATCTGTTAAAATTGTCATCTATGAATCCTTTCTAATCTCATAAATATATAGAAGTAAAGCTATCTCTGCTTCCTTACGTTCATTATCGCTACCTGTATACCAAGAAAAGAATAAATCTTTAAACTCTTTAAACTCTTCTTTTTTATCCTTAGAAGTTTGATCTTCTAAGCGGGTCAAATAATAGGCTAATCGAGCAATATTCATACGATCGTAGTTACGAAGGAGCTCAATCAGTCTGTATACAAAACTCTTTCCGCGCTCATCTTGAATATTAAAGTAGTAACGAATACTCTTAAGTTTCCCATTATAGACTTTGTCAATAAATTGGTCGAACTTCAAGGTATAGGCTTTTTCAAAAAGGGAAATACTATCCTTGTCGTTCTCCTTCGCTGCTCCTTCTAACTTACCAGTTTCCTCAGCCATCAGGCTAACTGGAGTTTTATCTGGAAATAGGCCGATCCCTGCTGATAGAGTTAATTTGCCATTTGTCCACTTGATAAAGTTTTGTCGGAGACAAATAGTAAACTCAATAATATCCTGCCAAGAACCGATAGCAAATACATCATCTCCGCCGGCATAGATGATCGATAGTTTTTTCTCTCTTGCAAACTGGTTGATATAGACCTTAAAGAAGAGAGTCATACTTCTAGAGAAGGTCGCTGAACGTGCCAGAGTATTATACTTGCCACTATCTTGATAAGAGAACCCAGCCATAAAGGCGGCTCCTAGGTCATCCACATCTAGTCGAACGACTGCCAATCGCTTAATCCCTTGTCCAGTTTCACTATCCTGAGATAGTTGAGCATACTCGTAAATCTCATCATACTTGTAATCTCCGACAAAGACATGAGTGGCTTTTAAGATATCTGTGCTATAGCTATTCTTGACATAAACACGGTCCCACTCTTCTTTAGCAAGGTTGGCTTTTGAAATACCACTAATATAGGCTCCCGGACCTATCGGCAGGCCTTTTTCTTTTGTCACAATATAGTAGTTTTCTTGTATTTCCTTGGCAAAGCGATACATTCCTGCACAGATATGGCAGACCTCTTGATCTTTATACTTGGTAAGCTTTTCGACTGAGTGACAAATTGCACATTCTTTTTGGGAGCTTTTTCCTCCTTGGTTGAGTTCAAGTAGAGTTTTGGCATCGTAACGAGAAATTTTCTTTTGGGAAATCATCCGACTGGTTGTTTGGTAGACTTTACGATAGTCGGCCAGTGTCGTTGTCATATCATTGGCAGAAAATGGACTCCAACCAAATGCTACGTATAAGCCTGTCTGGAAATGTTTGACCAAAAACTGATTGAATTCTGCTTCAAAGCTAGCCAAGGTCTCTCTAGTTTTTTCGGTATTTGGAAGGATAAAGTAGGCGTGTCCTCCACCGACGTAGAGGAGATTAGCCCTTGTCAACTCTAACTTCTCCAGTAAGCTGTCAGCGATATGTTCCCCCATAAAATCTAGATACAAGGAGCGTGCTTTTAGTTGCTTGGCTGCACCAGCTGTTGCGATATTGTAGATAAAATCCTGAATCCCTGACAGGTCAAAACTTGCTAATAAAAAGGCCTTCTCGCTATAAAAAGCTTCTAAATCCTGCCCCAGTACCTTCTCATAGTCACGGCAATTCTTGTCTGCTAAATAGTCTTCTATAGCTAGGGCAAAGCCAGCTGTCAGACGACTGTAGGTTGCTAGAGAAATATCCGATAATTCCTTGGTCCTTGTCGAAACAGGCACATAGGAAAGAGTAGACTCAAGGAGATTCAAAAGGGCATCTATCTCAGATTGGCTAAAGTCTAATCTCTCAAACTCTTTTTCTAAGGTCTCTACTATCAGGTCATAATCTGACTGGTCAGACGGCTCACTCGATTCCTCAGCATAGTTTGGTTCCCCGTCAAGCTCTAATGGTCGTGCATCAAGATAACGCTGACTAGGGGTATCAGAAAATACATTGAAGATATCCGATTGTTTGCTTAGAAAATCTTCTTTTCCTTGATGAATTCTTGCTGTCCCTTTTAGTCCTGAAGCAATCTTTGCAGCAGCTGACGTGATATAGACTAAACTATCAGGAGCTAGGTCCGTCGGCAAATCACTAGAAGTCGCCTTGGCTATCTGCTGGGCTATTTTTTCATTGTCCGAAAAGCGTCTAAACCATTCGGACCCAATGGTACCTAGGTCTTTCTCATCATACCTGAAACCTTGAATCACCTTACCGATAGCATGCAAAAGTGATCCATAAACTAAATCAATCTTTTCTTTCTTCAAGTTCTAAACCTCCCATCCCTAAGCTAGTTTTCATACCGAGACCTGAGTATTCCCCAAATTTTAGAAGCATATTGGCGTATGCTTTCAAGGTATTTGGACCTGTAATCTTAAAGGTCAATTTCCCCCTGAAACCAGGGATTTTTTTGCCATGGACTTTAAAATAGCTGGATTCCAATCGATAGCTGGTAATCCTACTATGCTTGACCAAGTAGTCCAGGGTTTCCTCTTCGATGTCCTGACGATTCTCGACCAGACGTGCATACTTCATCATCAAACTCTGAAAGATGAGACGCATGCTAGGAAAGAGCACGTACTCTCCCTGAGAGCGAAATCCTGTCGGAGTTTGAAAATGGATAGTGTAGAGTGACCGATCTTGGTTTTCATTAAAAAACTCAAAGAGTTGCTCCGAACTGAGATCTTGCATGGACAAAGACTCAACCATGAGAGTCGGCAAATCATGAAGTTCTACTCTCTTTAGCTCCAATAGAAAAGGCAGGATCTGCTTGACAGCTTCGTCCGTCAGGAGATGAAGGGACCATAGGGTCTTGTCCTTTTGATGGATGATTTTTAGTGAGTAGGGGTTGGTCTCCTGCTCATGTAGCCAAGTCACATAGTCTGGTTCCAAGTTTTCCATTAGAAAACCTTGGAATTTTGTCGATAGGTCACTCGGTGATTGGTCAATCCGCTTAAATGATAGAACGATGCGTTTCATATGCCTCCTTTATTGATACAACAGCGCTTTTGGTTTCTCATGAGCGCTTTTTCTTTTACTTTTGGAATCCTTTACCCTTATGAAACTGTCCCCTCTCGAGGTAGATAGGTATCTATACAACTACTATGAGCGCACGTTTGAGCGTGCTTGGATTCAGTTTCCGGCCCCTCGCGAGGTTGATAGGTAGCTATACTTTCGAAGAGGTCACAGAATGAAACGATTCATAGCAATCTGGTTTCCGGCCCCTCTCGAGGTAGATAGGTATCTATACAATAGCTGTGGTAGCTCTGGCTATCACTGGGTAGAGTTTCCGGCCCCTCTCGAGGTAGATAGTGAGCTATATAGAACGACTTCAATCAAATTGATTTTGGGAATGGGTTCCCGACCCCTCGCGAGGTAGATAGGTAGCTATACGAAGCATTCAGCAGTTAGCTTTCAAGGAAGGCAGTTTCCGGCCCCTCTCGAGGTAGATAGGTAGATATACCAGTCATCACTTCCGAATACAGGAACATCAGCAAGTATGGTTTCCGGCCCCTCTCGAGGTAGGTAGGTATCTATACCGGTTAGCACCCTTTCGAAAGATTTCGATCTTTCGGTTTCCGGCCCCTCGCGAGGTAAATTGGTTTCTATACTAAAACAGAGTTCATGGCACGTCAGACGCTCTATGAGTTTTCGGCCCCTCGCGAGGTAGATAGGTATCTATACAAAGCTCAGCTCCATCGCAAGATGCTCGTGTAAGCGAGTTTCCGGCCCCTCGCGAGGTAGATAGGTGGATATACAAAAAATCAAGGAGGTGCCAGAATGGCACTAGTATCGTTTCCGACCCCTACCGAGGTAGATAGGTATCTATACAAGGAGTTGGAAGATGAATAAGCAGGAATTGATTGTTTCCGGCCCCTCGTGAGGTTGATAAGTGGCCATACACGTTGGCTTAAACATACCGACGGTAAATGGTATTAGCTTCCGGCCCCTCTCGAGGTAGATAGGTAGATATACCCTGTTCCGAGAAAAGTTTATGAATTAAAAATTACAAAGTTTCCGGCCCCTCGCGAGGTAGATAGGTAGCTATACACAAAGGAGATAGAGAGTGAACAAGGTTAAAGAGTTTCCGGCCCCTCTCAAGGTAGATAGGTGGATATACAATTATAAATAATTCCTGAGGAGGAAAAAATCATGAGTTTCCGGCCCCTCTCGAGGTAGATAGGTATCTATACTATCTTTGGCTAATCGGGTTATGCTTTATTGCTTTGGTTTCCGGCCCCTCTCGAGGTTGATAGGTAGCTATACTAAAAACAACTGTGAAACCTGTCAAAACAGACCCTGTGTTTCCGGCCTCTCGCGAGGTTGACAGGTAGCGATACAGACGTACAGGTATCGCAAAGAATACGATGGCAAAACCGAGTTTCCAGCCCCTCTCGAGGTAGATAGGTATCTATACAATATTCTACAGACCATAACTCTTCTAAACCCGCGTGTTTCCGTCCCCTCTCGAGGTAGATAGGTGGCTAAACCAAGAGCGAGTGTTCATTATCGGACATCTTAGAGGAGAGTTTCCGGCCCCTCTCGAGGTAGATAGGGGGATATACCGCTAATGGTGAACGAGAAGCGGATTTTATCCGACTGTTTCCGGCCCCTCTCGAGGTAGATAGGTATCTATACTATCTTTGGCTAATCGGGTTATGCTTTATTGCTTTGGTTTCCGGCCCCTCGCGAGGTAGATAGGTAGCTATACATGATACTGGATGGTGGTATGAATACCCTGACGGCTCTTAGTTTCCGGCCCCTCTCGAGGTAGATAGGTATCTATACGTCGTATGAATCATATACAACAACTGAATTACCTTAGTTTCCGGCCCCTCGCGAGGTAGATAGGGGGATATACAATCTAGACACATCAGTATTGCACATACAATCAGTATCCGGCCCCTCGCGAGGTAGATAGGTATCTATACGAAGATTATGATGGTGAACAAACTTTTGATGTTAAGTTTCCGGCCCCTCGCGAGGTAGATAGGTAGCTATACTGGAAGATTGAAAGATTTATCAAACGCTAAAATACTGTTTCCGGCCCCTCTCGAGGTAGATAGGTATCTATACCCCATATCTTGTATGTAAACCTATAACAAGCACTAGATATAACCTATTGAAAACTACTATTAGTATACCATATTTTGTAAGAGTTTTCATTTCTGAATACCAAATTAATCACATACCTTTTTTATTCCTCCTAAATGTATAAAGGATACTATTTTATCACTAAAATTGCTTTTGTCAACTACAAATATAAATTTTTTAAGAAACCAAAAAAACGAACCAGCTTGACTGATTCGTTTTCTTACGTTTAACTCCTACTTCCGATACATTTTGAATTGAAGGAAGAGGTCGCTATATTTACCTGTCCATTTATGGTCAAACTTCTCATAAACTTCTAGGTTTTTCATGGTGTCAGCGTCTGGATAGAAGGATTTGTCTTCCTTGGTCTCCTCTGGGAGCAGTTCCTTGGCTGTGTTATTTGGTGTTGCATAGCCGACATACTCAGCATTTTTCAGAGCATTGTCGGGTTTTAACATAAAGTTGATAAAGGCATAGGCTGCATCTTGGTTTTTCACAGTTTTTGGAATGACCATATTATCAAACCAGAGATTGCTGGCCTCAGTCGGAACGACATACTTGAGGTTAGGATTTTTCTCCAACATCTGGCTGGCCTCCCCAGAGAAGGTCACGCCGATGGCCGCGTTGTTCTGAATCATGTAACCCTTCATCTCGTCGGCAACGATGGCCTTGATATTTGGAGTCAGTTTGTAGAGCTTATCTACTGTCTCTTCCAACTGCTGTGGATCCTTGGAGTTGAGACTGTAACCGAGTGAGTTAAGCCCGAGTCCCAGCACCTCACGCGCTCCATCAAAGAGCATGATGGAATCCTTGTATTCTGGCTTCCAGAGGTCATCCCAATGCTCAGGCGCCTCGTCTACCATAGTTTCATTGTAAACAATTCCCAAAGTCCCCCAGAAATAAGGAATGGAGAATTTATTACCTGGGTCAAAAGACTGGTTGAGGAACTCAGGTCCGATATTTTCGATTCCTTCAATTTTTGAATAATCGAGTGGAACCAAGAGGTCCTCATCCTTCATCTTGTTGATCATGTACTCACTCGGGATGGCAATATCATAGGTAGTTCCACCCTGCTTGATCTTGGTATACATGGCCTCGTTGGAGTCAAAGGTCTCGTACTGGACTTGGATTCCTGTTTCTTCTGTGAATTTCTCCAAGAGTTCTGGATCGATATAGTCCCCCCAGTTGTAGATAACCAATTTCTGACTGTCTCGGCTATTGATTTTACTATCTAGATGAGTCGCAATCCCCCATAATACAAGGATAATTGCTACAATTCCAGCTAAAAATGAATAGAGTTTTTTCATGCTTGCTCCTCCTTCTCACGTGAGATAAAGTAATATCCAACAACTAGGATAATACTAAAGAGAAAGACAAGGGCAGACAGGGCATTGATCTCTAGCGAAATTCCCTTACGAGCACGAGAGTAAATCTCAACTGACAGGGTTGAAAAGCCATTTCCTGTTACAAAGAAGGTCACGGCAAAGTCATCCAGCGAATAGGTAAAGGCCATGAAATAACCTGCGATGATAGACGGTGTTAGATATGGCAACATAATTTCCTTGAACATCTGAAATTGACTAGCTCCAAGGTCATAAGCCGCATGAATCATGTCATCATTCATCTCCTTGAGACGAGGCAAGACCATCAAGACCACGATAGGGATGGAAAAGGCCACGTGACTAGATAGAACCGTCAAAAATCCAAGTGAAAACTTAAGCTGTGTAAAGAGAATCAAGAAGCTGGCACCAATCATAACGTCAGGCGCAACCATGAGGATATTATTGAGTGATAGAAAGGCTTCTTGGTATTTCTTACGAGACTGGTAGATGTAAATAGCACCGAAAGTCCCGATAATGGTCGCAATCAAGGCTGATAAAAAGGCCAAGAAAAAGGTTTGGGTGAGGATCAACATGAGACGGCCATCACCAAACATGGTTTTAAAATGGCTCAAGCTAAAACCAGTAAAGCTGTTCATATCATCCCCTGCGTTAAAGGCATAGCCAATCAAGTAAAAAATTGGCAAATAAAGGATGATAAAGACAAAGGCTAGGTAGAGATTAGCAAATTTTTTCATCGTTCTCTCCTTTCCTTGGTCACCCACATGGTGATGAACATGGTCAGGATAAGAATCACACCGATGGTTGAACCCATACCGTAGTTGTCATTGGTTAGAAAGTTCTGCTCAATGGCCGTCCCCAAGGTGATAACACGGTTCCCACCGATCAAACGTGTCAGCATGAAGAGGCTTAAGCTAGGGATAAAGACGGACTGGACCCCACTTCTCACTCCATTCATAGACAGAGGAAAGATAACATGGCGGAAAGTTTCCCATTTGGTCGCACCGAGATCATAGCTGGCATTGATGAAGTTATTATCCATATCATCCAAGACATTGAAAATCGGCAAAATCATAAAGGGAAGCTCGATGTAGCTTGCGACAAAGATAAAGGAGAAATCAGTAAAGAGCAACTGCTGCGAACCGATTCCGATGAATTCCAAGAATTGGTTAATAGAACCATTCTGACCAAAAATCCCGATAAATGCATAGGCCTTGAGAAGCAGGTTAATCCATGTCGGTAGGATAATCAGCATGAGCCAGAGTTGACGGTGCTTGAGACGGGTCAAAAAGAGGGCCGTTGGATAGCTGATAAGCAGCGTCACCATGGTCACAATCCCCGCATAGAGCACAGAGTTGAAGCTCATTTTGAGATAGGTCAGATTTTGTGACGCAAAGTAGGATTTATAGTTTTCTAAACTAAACTGGCCTTCGATGTTGAAAAAGGATTGTCCAAAAATCAAGACCAAGGGTGCGAGAACAAAGAGGGCAATCCAAAGCATGTAGGGCACTACAAAGAGTTTAGAGGTTGTTTTCTTCATCTCTTTCCTCCTCGATCGCGTTAATCAGACCTGCTTCTTGCTCTTCGATTTCTACGTACTCCTCGATACGAGCATCGAATTCTTCTTCGGTTTCGTTGAGACGCATGATGTGGATATCTTCTGGTTCAAAGTCCAGACCGATTTCCTCACCCACAATGGCCTTACGAGTCGAGTGGATCATCCATTCATTTCCGAGTTCGTCATAGGCGATAATCTCGTAGTGAACCCCACGGAAAAGCTGGGTATCCACCTTAACTTGGAGCTTGCCTTCTTCAGGAAGGGTAATGCGCAAGTCCTCTGGACGAATGACAACCTCAACAGGCTCATTTGGCTTCATCCCCCCGTCGACCGCTTCAAAGCGTTTGCCATTAAACTCGACCAAGTAGTCCTCAATCATAGTTCCTGGCAAGATGTTGGACTCACCGATAAAGGTAGCAACAAAGTGGTTGATCGGCTCATCATAGATGTCCACTGGCGTTCCAGACTGAACAATCTCGCCATCATTCATAACGAAAATCCAGTCACTCATGGCAAGAGCTTCTTCCTGATCGTGAGTGACAAAGACAAAGGTAATCCCCAATCGTTGTTGCAGTTCACGCAGTTCGTACTGCATGTCTGTCCGCAATTTCAAGTCCAGCGCTGACAAGGGCTCATCCAACAAAACCACACGAGGTTGGTTGATGATGGCACGAGCAATGGCCACACGCTGACGTTGTCCTCCAGAGAGTTTGCGAATGGAACGTTTTTCATAACCTTCCAACTGAACCATCTTGAGAACTTCCGCTACACGCTGCTCAATTTCTTTCTTGTCAATCTTACGCAAGCGGAGTGGAAAGGCAACATTTTCAAACACATTCATATGTGGAAACAAGGCATAGGATTGGAAAACCGTATGAACGTCTCGCTTGTTGGTTGGAATGTCGTTGATCCGTACCCCATCCAGCAAAATATCTCCCGTCGTCGCATCCAGCAAACCTGCAATGATGTTTAGGATGGTTGATTTTCCTGAACCAGATGCGCCTAAAAGGGTATAAAATTTCCCTTCTTCCAACTCAAAGTTGATATCTTTGAGAACCTTGGTGTTGCTGTCTTCAAAAACTTTAGAGACGTTTTTGAATTCGATAATTGGTTTTTTCAATTGGCATAAATTCCTTCTTTTTCATAAATTAACAGATCAGGGCTCTGTCAAGCCGCTACTACCTCTTGCAGGGAGTAAAACCACCTGCATACATCTTCGCTACCGATAGGCTTTCACCCCCTTTCCATTGACATAGCAGCAGCTATTCTGGCGAAACCTTACTCCTTCTCACCTAAAATTCGAACTTCTCTCTCAAGGGTGACACCTGAGTGTTCCTTGACTTTTTCAATAACAGATTGGATCAAGTCCTCGTAGTCTTTGGCCGTACCGTCAGCAACATTGATCATGAAACCAGCGTGCTTTTCAGATACTTCAACACCACCGATACGATAGCCTTTCAAGCCAGCCTCTGAAATCAACTGACCTGCAAAATGACCAACAGGACGCTTAAAGACTGAACCACAAGATGGGTATTCTAATGGTTGTTTGAGTTCACGTAGGTGCGTCAAGCGGTCCATTTCTTGCTTGATAACCTGATGATTCCCTGGAGATAGAGCAAATTTAGCTGACAAGACAATGGCTCCAGAATCCTGAATAGCTGAATGGCGGTAACCAAAAACCAAATCCTTGGCAGATAAGGTCTTGATTTCCCCTTCCTTGGTCAAAACTTGACAAGACTGCAAGATATGAGCAATCTCTCCTCCATAGGCACCCGCATTCATAAAGACAGCACCACCGATGCTTCCAGGGATGCCACAAGCAAACTCAAAACCAGTCAAACTATGACGGAGAGCGATTCGTGTTGTTTCGATCAAATTCGCTCCAGCTTCTGCTTCAATGGTATAGCCATCAACCGAAACGTTATTAAGCTTATCACACAAGATGACAAAACCACGGACTCCACCTTCACGAACGATGATATTGCTGGCATTTCCTAGCACCATCCAAGGAATATTCTCCTGATTGGCAAATTGGACGACACGCGCCATCTCATAGCGATTGCGTGGCAAAACCAGATAATCTGCTCGACCTCCTACCTTGGTATAGGTATAGGTCTTCAAGGGTTCCTTGAAACGAATATCGATTCCTTCTAGGATTTCAAGTATTTTTTCTTTTACTGACATGTCACTCATCCTTTTTCAAAATTCATTCCATTATACCATTTTTAGAGACATTTGACGACAGGAAAATTCTTGGTGTCAAAGCATTGCGTAAAAAAAGAGGTTTCCCTCTTTTTATGATTTTTTCCAAAATGTTGATTTTGTTAGCCAGATAAAGGCTAGTACTTCTAAAAGAAGAATGACCTCCACTAGAAGTGGATTTGCAATCCATCCCACCTGAGATAAGGCTGGAGCCAAGTCAAACAAGGCATGCAAACCATAGGCAGCAACGAGGTAGATCCATTTCTTTTGGCTAACACTTTGGTAAACCCAGATGGAAAGACCGATTTGGAGAACTAGGGCAAGCACACGCTCAACTCCTAATAAATAAACCTGCCATACAGAAAGAGACTGAACCGTTTCGAGGGTAGACTTTGGAAGGAGATTGGCTACATCAGTATTTGAAGACTGGATGAGTGAAAAGAGGATCAAAAGACTAATCAAACTTCCCAACCCGAGATAGAGCAACTCCAAGCCCCCGTGTCCCAAGCCATAAGCCAAAGCATCTCTATCTTCTATACTTCTCTTTTTCTCCAACCATTTAAAAAAGACAAGGCGAGCAGTTTCCTCAAAGAGGGCTGCCATGGCAATCGCGTAAAGAACGTATAGGAAGGGTTGCTCATTCATGAGCGAGATGGTTCCGTCTTTTTGTGGATGAAGTACCAGAAGGTGAACCATCTTCTCTAACACTTGAGAAGAAACAAAAAATGCGATTGCCCCCAAGCCCATCACTGCAAGAGAGATTTTAAACCGTTTTTTGGCGTACCAAGTCCCACCTACTAGGACTAAAACCAAAGCGATCATGGTAAGGATAATATGTAGTGTCATCTTTTTCTCCTATTCTGACTTATCAATATCTTTCTTCATTTCGTCAACATTAAATTTGGCAAATAAATACTGGCGATCTTGGACTGGAAAACGTTGATCCAACTGGTCGACTGCCCCAACCTCAATCATTCCTTCTTTGATAACAAAGTCCATCACGTGCCCACCAAAGGTCAAATCATCTGAGATAAAATGCAAATGGTAACCTGCAACACTCACTCCATGGAAAATCTCCGGTGTCCAAAATCCAACAATGGTTCCCGATACATTTTCACGGCTATATTCAGGTTGGTGTGTCGCGACATCAGCAAACTTGGTGTCTGTTGTTGACTTGGGAATCATACGTACATGCATGTGGGCAAATTCCCCATGAATCTTGATGGAACGAAAAAGATTCTCCCCATCATAGTAGGACTCAATCCGCTTTTCTAATTCCTTGTCCGTCATCTCAAAACGCTGGCGGAAAATCACTTCTGCCTGATGGGGAACCACTGCCGCATAAGGAATAAGGGCATCGGGTGCGACTTCTACAATTTCAGGTTGCTCCCCTGAACCTTTGGCTTGATAAGCCTTGCCATCAAGGACAATCAATTCTCCGTCAATTGAATCCAAGGTTCCCAAGCCAAGGTCGCCATGCTCCAGCAATTCCCCTACTGTCATGGTTCCACCATAGAGCCCTGCCATTAGGGCACCTAGAGTATTGTATTGAAATAATTTTACCGGTTCCTGCACTTTTCTATCCATTCTCTTTCTTATCTTCTTTTCAATGAATCATCATACTTTCTAAGTATACCACATTTGCTCCTAGATGTGAAAGGGAGAAATGCTTTTCCCATTGCAAAGGAGGCAAAAAAAAGGTACAATGTAACAAAATCAAGGGAGGTCTGGAATGAAGAAAGAAAGTAAATACCAAGCAGTCGTTTCCTTTCTAAAAAAGGGGATCGAATCAGGAAAATTTCCAACAGGCAGCCGGCTTCCCTCCATACGTCAATTGAGCCAAGACTTCCACTGTAGCAAGGACACTATCCAACGAGCCCTACTGGAATTACGCCATGAACAATACCTCTATGCCAAACCCCAAAGTGGCTACTATGTTCTGGAGCAAGGACAGCACCAAGACTTGGAAATCGAAGTCACTGACGAACATGCCAGTGCTTATGACGACTTCCGACTCTGTGTCAATGAAACCCTGATCGGAAGAGAAAACTACCTCTTCAACTACTATGACAACCAAGAAGGCCTTGAGGAACTAAGGCAATCAGTCCATCAACTTCTTTTCAACCAAGCCCTCTACTGCAAACCCGACCAACTGGTTCTGACTTCGGGCACTCAGCAAGCTCTCTTTATCCTTTCTCAGATTGATTTTCCTAGCAAGGGAGAGGAGATTTTAGTTGAACAGCCGACTTACCACCGAATGAACCGCCTCTTGGTCGCTCAGGGATTGGCCTACCAGACCATTGAACGCCGAATCGATGGCATTGACCTTGACGAACTAGAAGAACAGTTCAAATCTGGAAAAATCAAGTTCTTCTATACCATTCCTCGCTACCACTATCCTCTTGGGCATTCCTATTCTGATCAGGAAAAAAGGGCCATTCTGGATCTAGCAAACCAGTATGGTGTATACATCGTCGAGGATGATTATTTAGGAGACCTAGACCCTAAAAAAAGCCAGACCTTCCACTATCTGGATACAGAGGATCGGGTCATTTATATCAAGTCCTTCTCAACCAGTCTCTTTCCAGCCCTTCGTATTACCGCTCTCATCCTTCCAAATGCCCTAAAAGAGGCCTTTGTTTCCTACAAAAATATCTTGGACTATGACAGCAATCTCATCATGCAAAAGGCTCTTTCTCTTTACATCGATAGCCAGTTATTTGAAAAAAATCGATTGGCCAGACTGACCCTTCAAGAGAACTATCAGGCTCAGATAAAGAAAGTGCTTGAAGAAAACACCTGTCCCTTGCCCCACTACCCTCTACACGATGGTCTTTTGCTTGATTTGAGAAACTATCCTAAAATTGCCAGTTTGAAACACAGCTCACTCAAACTAGACTTTTTTGAGAAGGCTTATTTGGATGCCTGCCCTTATCAGTTTGCCAAAGTCACTCTTGAAAATCTAGAAGAGCTATTAGAATACATAAAAACAGAGTTGGATTAAAGTCCAACTCTGCTTTTTCTTATTGTTCAACTTCTGTTAGTTTCACTGCCTTTTCAAGATAAGTTTGATAGGTTCCGTCATCTTTCAGTTTTTGGATAACCTTATCGACTACCGCTTTCAAGTCTGATTGATCCTTCTTGATAGCAACGGCATTGGCTTCACCATCTTTCATTGTCAAAGTAGCTGTCGCAACGACAAGGTCTGCGTTTTTACCTGCGTAACTAAGAGCAACTGGTTCATCCATATGAACAGCATCCACTTTTCCAGCCTGCAATTCATTGACGGCTTCCCCCATATTGGTCAAGGATGTCAACTGCGCATTTGGCAATTGTTCCTTGACCATGGTTTCTGGTACAGTTCCCTTTTGAGTTGCGATATTGGCACTTGCGAGGCTTGTAAGATCCTTGTATTTGTCTAAATCGGCTTTTCTAACCAAGAAGCTCATTTTGTTTTCATAGTAAGGGATTGAAAAGTCAAAGACTTCCTTTCTCTCATCTGTAGCACTAATACCAGCAATAGCTAAGTCAGCCTTTCCAGTTTGAAGACTGGTCAAGACATTGTCAAAGCTCATGCTAGAGATCTCAAGTTTAACCCCGAGCTCATCTGCAATTGCTTGAGCCATATCAATATCTGCCCCAACCACTTGGTTTTTACCATCTACCAAGGATTGGAATTCAAATGGTGCATAGTCTGGGCTGGTCGCAACGACTAGCTTTCCTTTTTGTTTGATAGCCTCCACAGCAGACTGGGAACTATCCGTACTTGATTGACAAGCTACTAAAATCATGCTGGCAAGCATACTACACACCACTAACATCCATTTCTTAAATTTCATAAATAAACGAACTTTCTGTTATTTCTGAATAATTATAACCCATTTGAAAATGCTTGTCAACGTTTTTCTTGCATTTTCATAAAATATAGTTACAAAAAATAGAAATTCAGCGATTAGTTTATCTATCTATTGGGAACTTATTTTCAAAAAAATCATTTATCATATCTTGATGTTGCTGGTTTACAATTGCAATTTTTTGTATGTCCATATGATCAAAAAATCCTAATTCTAAAGTTTCATCACTTGAAAAAAAATTTGTAGAAATAGAATTTTCAGATGAAACTAAATACAAAATTGTAAGAACTTGAGCCTCATCGCCATTCGGATAACTATCTGAATATTTAGTATAAACGTTTAAGAGTTTTTCCGCTCTTACTTCGATTCCCGTTTCTTCATAAAACTCTCGCACTAAAGCTTCTAAAGCCGATTCGCCTAATTCAATAGCACCACCTGGTAATCCCCACGTTCCTTTATCTGCTCGTTTTTGTAATAAAATTTTCCCTGATTGATTTAATATTCCACAGGTGAAATTTAAAATAATTTTATCTTTCCCAACTTTTTTTCTTATATTCTGTATGTAGTCCATTACTCACCTCTGATAAAAAAATCATCAATACAACGAAAGCTTACTATTAAAAAGTAAGCTTTCACAATAATTTTATCATTTGAATACTTTATAATTCAACTATTTTACCTGTTTCAAAGTAAACAACCCATTCACAGATATTTTTTGCGTAATCTCCGATACGTTCCAAAAAAGAAATAACCTGGAAATAATCACGGCCTGTAACGATAGCTTCAGGATTTTTCTTAATTTCTTCTGTAGCCAAATCACGGATGCTATCAAAGTAATGGTTGATTTTTTCATCCATAGCCGCTACTTCGTAGGCTTGATCCACAGAACCGTTAAGATAGAGATCTAGAGCTGCTTCGACGAAGTTTTTCACGTCGCGTCCCATCTTTTTGATTTCTTCTTCAACAGAAGGGATACGTTGCTCCCCCTTCATACGAATAGTCGCCTCAGCGATAGACACAGCATGATCTCCCATGCGTTCCACGTCTGACACTGCCTTGAGAACGGTCAAGACGGTACGAAGGTCTTGCGAAACAGGTTGTTGGAGGGCAATCATTTCAAATGATTTCTTTTCCAACTTCACTTCATACTCATTTACTTCTGCATCGTCTTCGATGACTTCTTTTGCCAAATCACGGTCATGCGTAACAAAGGCACGCACTGTACGATTGATTTGTGAGAGCACTTCTTGTCCCATGGCGTAGAACTGGTTGTGCAATTTCTCCAAATCTTCTTCAAATTGTGATCGTAACATCATTCAACTCCTTATCCAAATTTTCCTGTAATATAATCTTCTGTTTCCTTGTGTTGAGGGGAAAGGAACATCTTCTTCGTATCATTAAACTCAATCAAATCTCCATCTAAGAAAAATCCCGTCTTATCAGAGATACGTGAGGCCTGTTGCATGGAACGCGTTACCAAGAGCATGGTGTATTTATCTTTCAGACCATACAAGGTTTCCTCAATCTTACCTGCAGAAATAGGATCCAAGGCTGAAGTTGGTTCATCTAAGAGGATAATTTTCGGACTGGTTGCTAAGACACGAGCAACACAAACACGTTGTTGTTGTCCACCTGAGAGACCAATGGCCGAATCATGCAAACGATCCTTGACCTCATCCCAGATAGAAGCTCGTTGCAAGGCTTTTTCCACCGCTTCATCCAGAACTTGCTTATCCTTAACTCCATTGATACGAAGCCCATAGACAACATTTTCGTAGATAGACATAGGGAAAGGGTTTGGTTGTTGGAAAACCATACCGATTTCCTTACGCAATTCAACTGTATCTGTACGCGGGCTGTAGATGTTGTGACCATTATAGACCACTGATCCCGTTGTAGTCACCTCAGGATTTAGATCGCCCATGCGGTTGATGGCTTTGAGCAGGGTGGACTTTCCTGATCCAGAAGGACCAATCAAGGCCGTTATTTCCTTAGGTTGGAAAGAAAGGGAAACACTATTCAAGGCCTTCTTTTTATTGTAATAAACGGACAGGTCTTTAACCTGCAAAATCGCTTCTGACATACCGTTTCCTTTCTAACCAAAGTGTCCCGTTACATAGTCATTGGTTGACTGTAACTTAGCATTTTGGAAAATATTGGATGTCTTATCATACTCAATCAAATCACCCAAGTAGAAAAATCCTGTGTAGTCACTTGCACGCGCAGCCTGCTGCATACTGTGTGTAACGATGATGATGGTAAAGTCCTTCTTCAATTCCAACATGGTTTCTTCCAGCTGGGCTGTCGCAATCGGATCCAAGGCTGATGCTGGCTCATCCATCAAGAGGATATCTGGCTTAACAGAGATGGCGCGAGCGATACAGAGACGTTGTTGCTGACCACCAGAAAGCATCAAGGCTGATTTGTGGAGGTCGTCTTTGACCTGATCCCAAAGGGCAGCCTGTCTTAGAGAGGTTTCTACAATTTCATCAAGTACTTTCTTGTCCTTAACACCTGCACGTTCATGAGCAAAAGTGATGTTGCGATAGATAGACTTGGCAAATGGATTTGGACGTTGAAAGACCATTCCGATATGCTTGCGCATCTCATAGACATTGATTTCTGGACGATTGACGTCAATCCCTTGGTAAAGAATTTGACCTGTTACCTTGGCAATATCAATGGTATCATTCATCCGATTGAGACTGCGAAGGTAGGTAGATTTCCCAGATCCAGATGGACCAATCAAGGCTGTAATTTTATTTTTTTCGAATTGCATATCGATGCCCTTGATGGATTCATTTTTACCGTAGTAAACATGTAAATCCTTGGTAGAGAGGGCCACTTTTTCTTCAGGGAAGGTGATGATATGCTTTTCATCCCAGTTATATTTTGACATGGCTTCTCCTTTAGGCAGCGGTTAATTTCTTGTGTAAATAGCTTCCGAGTTTGCGTGCCCCAAAGTTAAAAATCAAGATAAAGATGAGGAGCACGGCGGCAGAACCAGCAGATACAATGGTAGCATCAGGAATGGTTCCTTCACTGTTGACCTTCCAAATGTGGACAGCCAAGGTTTCTGCTTGACGGAAGATTGAGATAGGACTGGTAACACTGAGGATATTCCAGTTAGACCAGTCAAGAGCTGGAGCGGATTGTCCTGCCGTATAGATAAGAGCGGCGGCCTCACCAAAGATACGACCAGAGGCCAAGACAACACCCGTTACGATACCTGGAAGGGCTTCTGGAATGACGACATGAACTATAGTCTCCCAACGAGAAATTCCAAGGGCCAGACCAGCCTCGCGTTGTGTATGGTGAACGTGTTTCAAACTGTCCTCAACATTTCGAGTCATCTGAGGAAGGTTAAAGACTGTCAAGGCCAAGGCACCTGAAATGATTGAAAATCCATACTCAAACTGGACTACAAAGATCAAGTAACCAAAGAGACCCACAACGACTGATGGTAGAGAAGACAAAATCTCAATACAGGTTCTGACAAAATTTGTCACAGGACCTTTTTTTGCATATTCAGCTAGGTAAATCCCAGCCCCCATAGACAAAGGCACAGAGATAATCAAGGTAATGACTAAAAGGAAGAAGGAATTGTAGAGCTGAATCCCGATACCCCCACCTGCTTGATAAGAGGAAGATTTCCCAGTCAAGAAAGACCAAGAGATGTGCGGTAACCCTCTCACCAAGATATAGAGAATCAAAGATGCCAAAATGGTCACGATGATACCCGCGATGGTATAGAGGACAGCTGTTGCAAGTTTATCTAATTTCTTAGCGTGCATAGTTTTTCTTTCCTCTTTCTTTCGTAATCAATTTAATCACACTGTTAAAGGCCAAACTCATCAAGAGCAAGACTAAAGCCAGTGACCAGAGAACGTTATTATCAACCGTTCCCATGACGGTATTTCCGATACCCATAGTCAATACAGATGTTAAAGTCGCAGCTGGTGTTGTTAGCGAGGTTGGGATAACTGCTGAGTTTCCGACCACCATCTGAATAGCAAGGGCTTCACCGAAGGCACGCGCCATCCCAAATACCACTGCAGTGAAGATACCTGAACGTGCTGCTTTCAAGGTCACACGCCAGATAGTTTGCCAACGAGTGGCTCCCATAGCCAAACTGGCTTCACGGTAATGACGAGGAACAGCACGCAAGCTGTCTGTTGTCATAAAGGTTACAGTTGGTAGTATCATGACAAAAAGAACGAAAATCCCTGACAAGATCCCAAAACCAGTTCCACCAAAGATGCTACGAACAAAAGGCACCACAACTTGCAAACCGATAAATCCATAGACGACTGAAGGAATACCGACGAGAAGTTCAATGGCAGGTTGCAAAATCTTTGCACCCTTTGGTGATACTTCTGTCATAAAGACTGCAGCTCCAATAGCGAAGGGAGTTGCGATGAGGGCAGATAAAATCGTCACAATAAAGGAACCCAAAATCATCGGAAGGGCACCAAATTGTTTCCCTGAAGGATTCCAAGTTTGTCCAAAGAGGAAATCAAAGATGTTCACCCCATTGACAAAGAAAGTTGATAAGCCTTTTTGGGCTACAAAAATCAAAATCATGGCCACAATGATGACAATCAAAGAAAGGCAAGTGAAGGTCAAACCTTTACCGAACTTCTCAAGGCGAGAGTTCTTTGAAGGAGAGAGTAATTTTTTAGATAGTTCTTCTTGATTCATTATTGGCCCCCTTCTACTGCTGTAACGGTACCTGAAGCATCCTTTTGGACTTTCATTTCATTGATGGAGATATAGCCCATTCCCTTAACAATCCCATTTTGGGCTTCATCTGAGAGGACGAAGTTCAGGAATTCAGCAGCTAACTCATTAGGCTGACCAAGTGTGTACATATGTTCATAAGACCACAAAGGCCAGTTGTTGGTCGTTACATTTTCAGACGTAGGTTCATACCCATTCAGTTTCATGCTTTTCACGGAGTCATCTACATAGGCAAAGGCAAGATAAGAAATGGCTCCTGGAGTTTGGGAGACAATCGACTTAACCATTCCATTGGAATCCTGCTCTTGGCTCTGCATAGCAGATTGGCCATTCATTACGACATTGTCAAAGGTTGCTCGTGAACCAGAACTTGCCGCTCGGTTGATGATCGAAATAGCTAAGTCTTTGCCCCCAACTTCTTTCCAGTTGGTCACTTCACCTGTAAAGATTTTGCGAAGTTGCTCGGTTGTGAGATTTTCAACAGCCACTTCTTTGTTCACAATCACTGCCAGACCAGCTACCGCAACCTTATGGTCTACTAGAGCTGAAGCATCGATTCCTTCCTTTTCCTCTGCAAAGACGTCAGAGTTCCCGATGTCAACTGCTCCAGACTGGACTTGGGATAGTCCTGTACCCGATCCACCACCTTGAACGTTGACTGTTTTTCCGATATTTTTTGAACCAAATTCGTCTGCTGCGGCTTCGACCAGAGGCTGAAGGGCAGTTGAACCGACGGCTGTCATGGTTTCTCCACGATCAATCCAGCTTGCACATCCAGCTAGAAAACCTGCAAGCAAAAGAGTCGCAAGAGATAGGACGAGCTTTTTTCTTTTTTTCACTGTTTTTCTCCTTGAACATAATGATGAATGTTCTGATATCTTTCAGTTCCTATCATTTCAATCAATGATGATAAGATTTCGTTTACGATTTATAGGCTGGAAGCCCCCTTGAGGACCAGTCAGTTCATCACATAATATAAGTAAAAATGAAAGACTATCAGAAAAAACTCATACTTCCAATATAACATAGAATAGATTCTTTGACTAGCTTTTTCACTTGAATCTAAGCCCTTTTGGATAATAATTTTTTAAAACATTTCCCGTTACCTTGGCAAAGCCTAATCCGTTTCCATGAACAAGGACTTGATACCATCCATTTGGTCGAGCTTCAGACAATTGAACAGTCTCCCCAGCCACATATTTTACAAAGTCCTCATCATTGATTTCAACACTTTGAAGTACTTGACTTGGTTTTAAGGCTAATCCCAGAGCAAAACTTGGTTCGAAGCGTTTCTTCTTAAACGTACCCAGATGAAGTCCATTTCGGGCAATTTTGAGTTTCCCTAGATCAGGTAACATCTCTGGCAAGAGATAGAGTTGGTCTCCAAAAGTCTGCAAGATACCAGTTAAGGACGTTTTGAGATGTTTTTGGGCAAATTCTTGCCACAAGTTCTGCTGTTCACGACTGAGATTGGTCTTGCTGGCTTTGAATTTAGGTGCCGGATTTTCTCCCTTAAACTGCAGGTGGGCAACAAACTGGCCTTCTCCCTTGAAATGATGAGGGTACATCCGCGCCGTTTCAGGAAGGTCAATTCCTGCTACCATACCGTTCAAATGCTCAACTGGAAGCAATTCAAATTCATAAGTATCCAGCAACCAGTGGACGATTTCTTCATTTTCCTCTGGTGCCCAAGTACAGGTCGAATAGACCAAACGACCACCTTCAGCAAGCATGGTCACTGCATCTTCTAAAATTTCTCTTTGGAGACTAGCACATTGGCTAGGATAATCGGTACTCCAATAGTCCATGGCATCTGGCTGCTTACGAAACATCCCTTCACCCGAGCAAGGGGCATCAAGGACAATCACATCAAAATAACTTTTAAAGACCTTGGCCAAGCGGTCAGCAGATTCGTTGGTTACAACAACATTTGTCGCTCCAAATCGCTCCATATTTTCCACTAAAATCTTAGCCCGCTTGCTTGAAATTTCGTTGGAAACAAGAACTCCTTGATTAGCCAGATAAGCTGCTAGTTGAGTGGATTTTCCACCTGGTGCTGCCGCCAAGTCCAAGACCTTCATACCAGGACTTGGTTGAGCTACCTGGGCCACCATTTGGGCTGCAGGCTCTTGCGAATAAACGAAACCGGTCACGTGCTCTGGAGATTTCCCAGAAACTTTACCATAATACCCCCAAGGTGTATGGGGAATGGCATCAGCAAACGATAGCTGACTTTCTTTTAAGGGATTGACCCGAAAAGCTGATACCGCTTCCTGTTTAAAAGAGGCAAGAAAATCTCTTGCCTCATCTTCTAGTATCGCTTCATATTTTTCAACAAATCCTTCTGGAAATTGCATTTAATTTTCTTTCCTTTCGTAGATATAAGACTGAATCTCTTCTTGCATCTCGATTGGCACCATCATGACAGGCTGACGCGTTTTAAAATCAGCGGGCCCACCTGATACCGTAAGAAGGCGATAACCCAGACTTTCTCCTAAAATACTGGCCGCAGCGTAATCCCATGGCTGCAAGTAGGTAATATAAGTCAGAAGACGACCCGATAAAACCTTGGCAAAACTAATGGCCGCACTACCATAGACACGAACTCCCAACGCTGCTCGACCCAAATCACCCAAGCCCCACTCATTACTTTCAAACATACCTGAGTTACCAGCAACCAAAAATTCTTGAAGAGGTTTCTTTTTAAAAGGCAGTAAGGGCTCATTATTGCGGCAAGGAGGAAAAGCACCACCACCATGGTAACAATCACCTTTCATAACATCATAAATGACGCCAAATTTGCCCACACCATTCTCAAAATAAGCCAACATAACAGCAAAATCTTCCTGCTGAGCAACAAAGTTATTGGTACCGTCAATGGGATCAATCACCCAAACAGAACCTTGACCAACTCCAGCACGCAAACAGCCCTCTTCCGCGCAAATCAAATCCTCAGGATAGGTGGACTTAATCCGATCAACCAAGAGTTCCTGGACCTCCTTGTCCAAACGCGTCACTAAGTCAGTAGGTGAAGACTTGCACTCAACCTGCAAATCTTCTTTCATGTGAGCCAAAATATAGTCAGCAGCTTCCTGCACAATCTGTTTGGCAAATTCAAATTTAGTTTCCAAAAGAAATCTTCCCTTCTCTTTTTTCTTTTGCTAATTGAACTGCATGATAGAAGGAATAACCGCTAGCCGTCTCAAATTCGCGACCTAGGCGCTTTTCTTCACTTTTGCTCGGAACGACAGACTTAAATTCCTTGTAAGATTCTAGCAGTTTTTTTGCTTCTACCTTATCTTCATAAGCAGCTTCAACATCATTAAAAAAAGAAAGCACTGAAGCAAGTTCTTCAGTGCTCCACGACAAATCTAGTGGGTAACTATACTGTTTGTTCATCTATCCAATACCAGCTCTCAATGTTGCTTCTTTCAATTCTTGTTTACGGTAACTACGAGGGAGAAAAGCACGAATCTCATCTTCATTAAAACCGATCTGCATGCGTTTGGTATCTATAATAATTGGGCGACGCAAAAGACTAGGATATTGCTCAATCAACTGAAGCAACTCCGATACCGAGATACTCTCTACATCAATATCCAATTTTTGAAAAATTTTTGAACGAGTTGAAATGATGTCATCAGTACCATTTTCGGTCAAGGAAAGAATGTGTTGCAATTCTTTTCTTGTTAAAGGACTGGTCATAATATTGTGCTCCTCAAAAGGAACTTTATGCGTCTCTAACCAGGCCTTTGCCTTACGACATGATGTACAGCTCGGTGATAAAAATAGTGTAATCATGCTTTTCTCTTCTTTATCTATACTTTGCTATTCTTATTATACAAAAAAATAAAGCGCTTGACTAGCAATTTCTAGAAAAAAGCATATTTTTTTCTAGAAAAATAGACTGTATGCGAACGAATTACTCAATTCCAATGAAGTTAATTCACTCCTCGTAAGAATTTTTAACTTCATCACTGTTTTATCAATACAACACATTAAAGTATTCTACGACTTTTCAAATAAAGAAAACCAAAGAAACTTTCATAGAGTCCAAAGAAGAGAAGGAAAGCATGGAGGAAGAAAATCTCTGGCAAAATCCAAATAACGGGATCCTTCGCTGGATCAAAAAGCCAGGTATCATCTCCCACAAAGAGAATCTGATGAAAGAGAGTAAAAAATTGCTCGAAACCAATCAAAATACCTACGAACCCGATGATCAGAGGCAATAGCACTAGAGCCAGGATACTTTTACGATATAGGGGCAAAAAGCCTTTTTTCCCAATATTTCTAACAAAGAAATAGAAACTTGGAAGTGTCACTAGGGCAACTAGTTGAACCAAGTGAAAGAGGTTCTTCACCACCGCAAAGTGGTGTAAACCAGCCGCTGACGAACGAAAATCTGGCATCTCTAAGACCTGACTAAAGGGATTGGTCAGGTAATTCATCAAAATATGAAAGTTATACTGAATGGTTTCGGGCTTTAGATAGACTCGATCCGCTAAGTTCAGCCACTGAATTTCCAAAGGATAGAAAACCCAAGCAAGATAAATAGTCAGTAGGATAGAAAGGGAGAGGAGAAAGAGCATACTTCCCCAAAAGGTCAGTTTAGTTTTCATCAAAATGCCACTCCGCAAGGCTAGAAACTACATGAGTCGGTGCGATTGGCAGGTCTGCTACTTCTTCTGCTTTGGTGAAACCTGTCGTCACCAAAAGCGTTGGAATGCCATTGTCAATCCCTGCTCGGATATCTGTCAGATAGTTGTCTCCAACCATGAGCAATTCTTCTCTTTTCAAACCTAAGTACTCAACTGCCTTGTCCATAATGATAGCATTTGGTTTTCCAATATAAACTGGTTTCACTCGTGTTGCCACTTCAAGAAGGGTTATCAATGAACCAGCACCAGGCAAAAGACCACGTTCCGTCGGGATATTGAGGTCTGGATTGGTTCCAATAAAATGAGCTCCCTTTTGGATGGCTAGAGTCGCTGTCGCAAATTTTTCATAGTCGACTTGCCAGTCCAGTCCTACTACCACATAGGCAGGATTTTCCTTGTCTTCGACATAACCAGCCGCCTTAATGGCCTCCTTGAGCCCAGCTTCTCCGATGACATAGACTGTCTTTTCCAGTCCCAAGTCGTTCATATAGTCGATGGTTGCCAAGGTTGCTGTATAGACAGTTGATAGAGGCGTATCAATATTAAAATTCTGAGCCAACATTTCTTGAACACTCTCTGGAGTTCGGGTTGTATTGTTGGTTACAAAGAGATAAGGAATTTCTCGCTTTTGCAACTCATGTACAAAAGACTCTCCTGCCGGAATCCGGTCTTTCCCCTTGTAAATAGTTCCGTCTAAATCAATTAAATAACCTTTGTAAGCCATATCGTCCTTTCTAATTGCCTTCAATTTCTTGCCACGTAATCATAGCTTGGGCATTGATTTCGCCATCACTGATAATCTCATGCTTGCTTTCTAGTCCCTTGAGTTCATAAGCTGAAGCAATCATGCCACCTGGTCGCACTTCTTTGACATATTTGAGATTGATTTTCTTTGGAATATACTTGGTCAAAAAATCTGCTCCCATAACCTCAAAAATCCAATCCAGATATTTGCTGTTATTGACATGACCATTCATGTCCAAGTCGTAAAAACGAACATGGTAGTCTTTACTAATCGGGTTTTCTAGATTTGCATACTTTGGCCCACGGATGAGTTTTTTATCAAACTCAGACTGGTAAGGAGCAACAATCTCTGGTTCGACAGCATGGACTTTACGACTGTCTCTGTCCATAAGAACAAAGGTTGCTACCATGCGAATGATTTCTTGACCTGCTTCATCATAGATAGTGAAACGACGGTAGCAAAAAAGACGATTGTAAGTCAATGCTTCTGTTTCAATCGTAATCTCCTCAGCAAAGCGAGGCAAGCGTACCACGTCAATCGCATAGTCTGTAATAATCCAGACCAGATTGTAGCGCTCCAACACGTCCTTGTCGCTAACTCCCAGCTCAATCGATTGCATACCTGATACTTGCAAGGACAGCAAAATCACATCTGGCAACTTGATATGACCGTTCATGTCCGCCATATCAAAAGGAATTTTCATTTTCATTTGATAAGTTAAACCCATTGTTCTACTCCAAAATAAATCGTTCTGCTACAGTGTCTCCCAAGAAGAGACCCCTCTTTGTCATTCGGACACGATCACTGTCGATCTGCATAAGTCCTTGTTGAACCAAGTCTCTGATGATTTCGCCATAAAGTCCATCAAAAGACCGTCCGAATTTTTCCTCAAATCGCGCCATGGAAACCCCAGATTTCTTGCGTAGTCCCAGAAACATTTCTTCTTCCATCTGCTCCCTTTGACTCAGGTGTTCTTCTGTAATCCGAGCATTTCCTGCCTCTACCGCATTGAGATAGTGGCGGATAGGACCGTGGTTTTTATAACGCACCCCGTTCACATAACCTGAAGCACCCGCACCGATACCATAATACTCGGCATTATCCCAGTACATGAGATTGTGGCGACTTTCAAAGCCCGGCTTGGAGAAGTTTGAAATCTCATAATGCTCAAAACCAGCTCGCTCCAGTTCTGCGATGATGTACTCAAACATCTCCGCTTCTAACTCTTCCTTGGGTAGGGGCAACTTCCCTCGTCGCATGCGGTTCATAAAGACAGTATGGTTTTCCAAAATCAAGCTATAAAGACTCATATGAGGAATATCAAGCGAGATGGCCTTAGCTACATTGTCCTTTACTTGCTCCATGGTCTGACCAGGCAATGCATAAATCAAGTCGATGGAGATATTGTCAAAACCAGCGAGTTTGAGGCGGTCGATATTTTCATAAATATCCTTTTCCAAATGACTGCGCCCAATCTTTTTCAGCATTTTGTCATCAAAAGTCTGCACACCTAAGGAAACACGATTGACTGGCGAATGCCTCAAAACCGCGATTTTATCCGCGTCCAGATCACCAGGATTGGCCTCAATGGTCAACTCTTCCAAGACAGACAAGTCCATATTTTTAGTCAAGCCATCCAAGAGCACTTCTAATTGAGAAGCAGACAGAGCCGTTGGCGTCCCACCTCCGATGTAGAGAGTTCGCAACTTTTGGATATCATAAGAACGAAACTCCTCTAGCAGATGCTCCAGGTAACTATCTACTGGTTGATTCTTGATAAATACTTTTGAAAAGTCACAATAATAACAAATCTGTGTGCAAAAGGGAATATGCACGTAGGCGGACGTTGGTTTTTTCTGCATAGTATTTATTATACCATAAAGACAGGCTTCCAGATAAAAATCACCATCTCCAAAAACCAGAGATGGTGATACTTTATACTTCAGTAATATCGATGATGATTTCTTCTTGGTCTTCAGCAACGTCTGGAGTTACTGACTGTTCTTGCCATTGCTCCTTGAGATTGTTAAAGGTTTCTTTTGACGCTTCTGTCGCTTGTCGTGCACAGGTTTTGGCTTGGTCAAGGACACTGTCAAAAGTGATTTCACCAGATTCTACTTGTTCCTTTGTTTTCAGCACAAAGTCAGTTGCCTGTTCCTTCACTTCAGTTAGTTTCTCACAAACCTGCTCTCTAGCGTATTCTGGATCTTCTCTCAAATCATCCAGAAAATCCTGAGCTTGACTGCAAACTTGCTTGCCCTTGTCACTGGTTAAGAACAAGGCAAGAGCTGCACCTGAAACCGTTCCTAAAAGGATAGAGGATAGTTTTCCCATAAGATTTCTCCTTTTTTATTTTTTGAAAAATTTACTTGCGAAACGAAGAGCGGACAAGCTCGCACCTGTTTTAATGGTCTTTGAACCAGCAGATGAAGCTTTTTTGCCTAAAACACGTGCATGTTGGTTGAGATCAGAAACTGACTCAGACAAGTCTGCCACAGCTGTAAAAAGTGGATCAATCGTCGCAACTTTGATATTGATATCATCTGCCAACACATTGACCTTAACCAACAATTCATTGGTCTGATGCAAGGTAACATTCACATCTGAGCTCAACGTTTTGATGGTTTTCTCTGTCTCATCAATCATACGACCGGCTTTTTGAATCGTGATTGTCAAATAGACTAAACAGACAATCAAAGCAATCGCAACAAGAATATATGCAACTTCTAACATTTATTTTTCCTCCTCTGTATGATAGAAAGGGGCTTTCTTTCGATTTTGATAAAGTATGATAAAAATACCGAGTCCGATAAGGACAACTGATAACCATTGGGAAACTCGCAGACCAAAGAACATGAGACTATCCGTCCGCATGCCTTCGATGATCATACGACCAAAGCCATACCAAATCAAGTAGAAAGCAGTGATATGACCACGTCTGATTCCCTTTAATTTTCGTCTAAAAATCAAAATCAAAGCAAAACCAATCAGATTCCAAACCGACTCATATAGGAAGGTCGGCTGACGGTAGCTCCCCTCAATGTACATCTGATCACGGATAAAGCCTGGCAAATAATCCAGACTATCTACCGCTGCACCGTAGGCTTCTTGGTTAAAGAAGTTCCCCCAGCGCCCTAAACTCTGGGCAACCATGACGCTCGGTGCTGCAATATCTAAGAAATCCCAAGTATTAATCAGCTTTCTATCTGCAAAGATATAAAGAACAATAGCCCCTGCTATCAAACCTCCATAAATGGCCAAACCACCATTCCAGATAGCGATGATTTCACCTGGATTTTGCAGATAATAATCTAAGCGAAAGAGTACGTAGTATAGTCTAGCACCTAAAATCGCAACTGGAAAAGCAATCAGAATGAAATCCAAAATATCATCTGACAGGATTTTCTTTTTAGGAGCTTCCTTCATGGCAAGGTAGACTGCCAAAACCAAACCAGCCACAATACACAAAGCATACCAACGAATAGAAAAAGGACCGATTTCAAATGCGACTGGATTAATCATCTTTCACCTCATTTTTGGAGATGAGATTAGTCAAGCGTTCTTCAAATAAACGCGTCGCATCAAATCCCATTTCTTTAGCGCGATAGTTCATGGCTGCCGCCTCAATAACAACAGAGATATTGCGTCCTGTTTTTACTGGGATGCGGATACGCGGAATCGTTACTCCAGAAACTTCGAGTTCTTCGGCATTATTTCCTAGACGGTCAAAGGTCTTATGGGTATCATAATTTTCCAAGTAAACAGCCAACTGGACTTGTGAAGAATCTTTTACAGCACTTGCTCCGTAGAGACTCATCACGTCAATAATACCCACTCCACGAATCTCAAGCAAATGCTTCAAAATTTCAGCGGGCTCTCCCCAAAGGGTCATTTCATCCTTGGCAAAGATATCTACACGGTCATCTGCCACCAAACGGTGTCCCCGTTTCACAAGTTCAAGGCCTGTCTCGCTCTTACCGATACCACTATCCCCTTGGATCAAGACACCCATGCCATAGATGTCCATCAAGACACCATGAACACTCGTACGTTCAGCCAAACGGGAATCAAGGTAGCTAGATAACTCTCCAGATAAACGACTAGTTGATGTTCGACTGGTTAAAATCGCAATCTTACATTCCCTAGCAGCTTTCAACATTTCTTCTGGCACTACCAAGCCACGAGCAACGATGACAGCAGGTGTTTCAGGTAGAAACATTTTCTTCAAAACTTGATAACGGTTATGGGCAGGCATAGCGACCAAATAGGACCACTCCTTCATCCCTAACAGTTGAATCCGTTCTGGAGTATAGTAATCAAAATAGCCCGTCATTTCAAGACCAGGTCTCATAATGTCCGCAGTATTGATTTCCTTTTCAAGCAATTCGCCTTCACCATAGACAATATCTAGTCTGAGCTTTTCAATGACTTCTCTTACTAAAACCGACATAATTTCCTCCTTCAATCGAGTTCTCCTTACTATTATATCAAATTGTAGTTGGAAGTTTCCTTTTTTTGCAGGATTTACAGTATTTATTTAAAAATAAAAAGACTAGATTTCTCTAGTCTTTCATTTCTAATTAGAATTTTTTACGTTTACGAGCTGCTTCTGATTTACGTTTACGTTTTACAGAAGGTTTTTCATAGAATTCACGTTTGCGTGTTTCTTGAAGAGTACCAGCTTTAGTAACCGCACGTTTGAAACGACGAAGTGCATCGTCAAGAGATTCATTCTTACGTACTACTGTTTTAGACATTTTTTTCACTCCCTTCAAGTTCAAGATCTATTCTATTCTACACGCAAAATGGATAAATGTCAAGGAAAAAGCTGCCATAAACTTATATTATCTTCAATTTTAATCTTGTTAAAATTGATTAACATTTATAGATGGAAATGATATAATAGTGGCACATATTGATTAGCAAAAATTAGTATTATTTAGAAGTGAATCTATAACATGAAAAGAATCATAAAAATTTACCCTGTAGTAAGTATTTTAGTTGTAATTTGTTTATTGCTAGGAATTCTTACTACCTTTTGGGGAAGTGTAATGTATGACTTATTTGCATTTCATTCAAAGCCAATTTATTGTTGGCAATACTTTAGTGGTACATTTATGCATGGAAGTAAAGAAGCACCAGTATGGTTTATATGGTTTCATTTAGTTTTAAATACTTTAATGTTACTTCCTTTTGGTGGGCTATTGGAGTATAAAAGGGGATCAAAATATGTATTTTTAGTTTTTATTACTTCTATGGTAATATCTTCGATTGTATTCCATATATTAACACAGAATCAAGAAATTCAGGCATCGGGTATCTCTGCTATTGGCTATGCTTTTGTAATGGGTGGGGTGATGAGTATGTTTGGTATATGGAAGAATTTCAATTTAGGATTAAAACTATTTTATATCCTTTTAATCGTTCTATCTCTCACAATGCTTCTACCAAATATAACAGGCTGGATTTCGACCTTTCTTCACATGTCAGGAATTGCCAGTTATATCATGGTTTCCAGCATCAACAACTGTCTTAATAAAAATCGTATAGCATCATAAGAATAGTCAATACGATTATATCAAAGTTTACAGACATTTAAGAATTTTCTATTGGATGCCTTTTTATATGAAATATCGACAACTGTTACGGTGATTTGCAAAAAAATTTCTTTTAGCAGGATAGTGAACATTTGAAGTAAAAAGC
The DNA here is from genome assembly GCA_905221265.1 of bacterium. Taxonomy (GTDB): domain Bacteria; phylum Bacillota; class Bacilli; order Lactobacillales; family Streptococcaceae; genus Streptococcus. The sequence continues at coordinate 209,072 of CAJNCQ010000001.1, forward strand.
CACTCACTCCAAAGAGCAGGTGGTTCTTGTACTTTTTATTTTTCAAGCAAGCTAAGCGCTGCTGCATCTGCAATAATAGTCACATCAGGGTGGTTTTGTAGGCTGCTTGCTGGGAGTTTCTCAGTCACTGGACCAGACACTGTTCCAGCGATTGCTTCTGCTTTCGACTCACCGTAAGCAAAGAGAATAATTGACTTGGCATCCAAGATATTTTTAATTCCCATTGAAATGGCTTGGGTTGGGACATCTTCAATCTTGTCAAAGAAGCGAGCATTGGCTTCGATAGTAGACTGGTCAAGTTCTACTATATGCGTCTGGCTATCAAAAGCAGTTCCTGGCTCATTAAAGCCGATATGGCCATTGCGGCCGATTCCCAAGATTTGCAAATCAACTGGATGGTCAGCCAAAATTTGGTTGTAGCGTTCAACTTCAGCTTCAGCATTGTCCTTAATCCCACGAGGTAAGAAGCTTTCTTTAAATGGTTTTTGGTTGAATAAGTGTTCTTGCATAAAATGACGATAAGACTGTGGGTTGTCCCCATCAAGCCCCACATACTCATCAAGGTTCACACTGGTTAGATTTGACAAATCAAGGTCACTCTCTACGATTTCTTTGTAAAACTCAAGTGGACTGCTTCCTGTCGCAAGTCCTAATGTTTGAGCGCCATTGGCCAATTTTTCCTTCAAAATCTCAAAAGCTACTTTTCCACCTTCGACTTGATTCTCAACTTTTATAACTTTCATTTTATATCCTCCATGTTTCTATATTTATTATATGGTATAGACCAATTTTTGTCAAGTGAAAACGATTTAATTTCCAAAAAAAGAGCGTCCAAACTTGAAACGTGTTATAATGGATAAGATTAGAAGTTAGAAAGAATGATGAAAAAAATGAATACAGCTGATTTTGATTTCCACTTACCTGAGGAATTGATTGCCCAAACGCCCCTTGAAAAACGAGATGCCTCCAAACTCCTTATCGTTAATCGTGAGACGGGAGAAATGCAGGATAAACACTTCCACTCCATTATTGATATGCTGGAACCTGGTGATGCCCTTGTCATGAACGATACCCGTGTTCTCCCTGCCCGCCTCTATGGTCAAAAGGAAGAAACAGGAGGCCATGTGGAACTTCTCCTGCTCAAAAATACTGCCAGTGATGAGTGGGAAGTCCTAGCCAAACCTGCCAAACGCCTCAAGGTCGGTACTCGCGTCAGCTTTGGTGATGGTCGCCTTAGCGCTGTCGTTACGGAAGAATTGACCCACGGCGGCCGTATTGTCCGCTTTGAATATCAAGGAATTTTCCTGGAGGTCTTGGAAAGTCTAGGTGAAATGCCATTACCGCCTTATATCCATGAAAAACTAGATGACCGTGAACGGTATCAAACGGTCTACGCTAAAGAAAGTGGCTCTGCTGCTGCACCGACTGCTGGACTGCACTTCACCAAAGAACTGCTAGCAGAAATCCAAGCCAAAGGTGTTCATCTGGTCTATCTCACTCTTCACGTCGGACTCGGAACTTTCCGCCCTGTTTCTGTTGACAATCTGGACGAACACGAAATGCACTCAGAGTTCTACCAACTTTCTGATGAAGCAGCTGCCACCCTTCGCTCTGTTAAGGAAAATGGTGGTCGTGTCATCGCTGTTGGAACCACTTCTATCCGCACACTGGAAACCATCGGTTCCAAGTTTGATGGGCAAATCCAAGCAGATTCTGGCTGGACCAATATCTTTATCAAGCCTGGTTACGAGTGGAAGGTTGTCGATGCCTTCTCAACTAACTTCCATCTGCCAAAATCAACTCTCGTCATGTTGGTTTCTGCCTTTGCAGGTCGTGACTTAGTCCTAGATGCTTATCACCACGCTATTCAAGAACACTACCGCTTCTTTAGTTTCGGGGATGCCATGTTTATCTATTAAAAATAGCTCCGTCATTTCTTTAGGAAATTTTATTCCTAAGAGATGACGGGGCTATTTCTGTTTAAAGTGTAATTTCTGGGGACTCAGAAGTTAGATGAACCAGTTTGCCTTGAACACCAAAGTAGTCCTTTACCAAGTCCTGTAATTCCTCCATAGCAGCCCGAGCACGTCTTGCCTGTTCTGCATTGATCGCTTCAATCACTAAGACAGCATCTTTTGTCTCTTCTGTCAACATGGTTCTCTGTGCCTCTCTCCAGTTGAGACAGCGACAAACCGCTCCTTCATCATCGTAATAGATCAGTTCTTCTGGAAGTGCAGGAGCATCGTTTTCAGCTCCTAGTGGAAAGAAAGGTTCTCCTCCCTTAGCCTGACCAAGATGAAGATTGCCTACAATCTTGTTCACATCCTCGCCACCACAGGGAACCGCATAAGATAGAGAGACACTATTATAGATGTCTACCAAGGGATTGATAGGATTAAACTCTCTTCCCTGACTGACCCTTTTAAGCAGAGCTTCTATAGAGGAGCGTGCTCCCTTTTTCGTTTTGAACTTGCTGAAAGCCTGACGCCATTCTTGAATGACATCATTCTGAGTAAAATTCTCGTCCGAAATGAAATCCTCAGCTCGTTTAGCTCCCTTATCTAGCAAGGTTTTGAAATAGGGATCCTTGCTTTCATCAACTGTATTATCTAATCCCTTTACTACTAAAACGCTAATCTGTGCTTCTGGAAACAAGCTCCAAAATTCATTTTCAACGATAACTTTCATCTTTCACCTCTTATTATAAATAATTTCTTTTCTGGCCTTTTTTGACCATATCCCAATCACTTGTAATATTTTTTCTAACCCGAATTAGTAGGCTCTCCAGTTCCCTGGCCTCTTCCCTAGAAAATCCTTTTAGGGCAGAATTCTCTGAATAGTGATGTTCAGCAAGGATAAAAGGATAAAGTGCATCTCCTTTTTCAGTGACAAACCACTCTTTATTTTTCCGATTTGTACTGGTCATTCCTTGTTTTATTAACCCCTTTTCTTCCAGTTTTTTTACTGAACGAGCAACTGTCGAACGGTCAACTTTCAGTAAATCCGACAAGGCTTCTTGAATGATTCCTGGATTCTCCTTGATTCGTACTAAATAAAGGTATTGCCCACGAGCTAGTTCAATATCACGAAACTCAATATTAGCAATAGAATCTAGGGCACGGGCTATAACTCCGATTTCGCGTAATAACGACATGTTTCCTCCTCTTGCATCTATGATGATAGAATAGCACATTTTTGTTGCAAATGCAATAAAAAGACACTTTGTTTTCAAAGCGTCTTTTTTTATTCTTCACTTTTTAAAAAGAATGTGTTATCACGAAACTTTGGATCCTTCAAACTCTGTACACTGGCATTGATAACTGCTCCGATAATCAAAATCTTTGCAATGAGAATAAACCAGAACATCATCACAACAACGATAATGGAGCTGAAAAATCGGACGTCGACTAGATGGTTGACATAGTTATTGAAATAGACAGAAAAGATATTCAAAAGAAAGACAAGAGTCAGCAAAACAAAGATACTACCAGGAAAAACGTAGCGAATACGAGGGACTCTGACATTTGGAAGGAAATAGTAGAGCATGACCAAGATGGCAAAGAGCAGGGCATAAATCAAAGGGCCTGTAAAGTCTTGTAGGTAATCAAAGAAAGGACTGTCTGATTGCCAGTAAGTTTTGAGCAGGTTGAGCAACATACGCCCAAACATACTCAAAAATAAGGCTAGGGCAAAAAGAAGCTGCAAGCCAAAGCTGACGAGTAAACTCATCAGTTGATGGGAGATAATTCCTCGGCTCTTAGCCACTCCATAGGCCTTATTAAAAGCTTTTTGGAGGAAATCCATCGATTTCGAGAAGGTCCAAAGGGCAGACAAGACTGCAAAACTCAGCAAACCAGTCGATGGTTGAGTCAGGACTTCTCGGGCAATCTTTGCGACCACATCATAGACTGTATCCGGTACAAATTCCTTGATTGTGAGCAAAAAATTTGAAATCGGAATTTGAAAATAGGGCAAAATATTGACCACTATCATCAGCAAGGGGAAGATTGAGACCAACCAATAGTAGGCAACCGCAACACTGGTCAGTTCACTATCGGAAGCTTGATAAAAATGTAAAAAAGCTTTCAACAAGGGCCGTTCCATTAGCTCTTTCCACCACTTTTTCATGTTGCAATCCTCCGTCATTTTCTTCATCATCTAAGTTCTTCTGATTAAATCTACCATATCATAAGGTAAAGTATTTGCGGCCTCTTTCAGAGAATAATTTTCTAAGTTATTCACATTTTGGCGTAGTTTTTTGGCATACTTGGCTGTTATCAGTTTAGCTTCTTCGTATTCAAAGATTGCCTTGCGTTCGAGATAGTAGCCTCGTAGCATTTCATCGATATTATTTGGCTTGATGCGATTGATAACACGTTCGACAAAGGCACCACTTCCGATAATGGCCGTCTCGCGCAGACGAGACTCTTGCATAAAGCTAATCAGACTACTCTTGTAGATTCCTTTTAGGTTTTCCAAACTTTCGATAATCAGCTCCGTATTCTCCAGATAGAGTTCGGATATTTGATCATAGTCAATAGCTCGAAGACGACGTTGCTCCTTGTCATTCCAACTACGGAAGGTTTGGCCAAAGGTCAGCAATTCATGCAGGAGAAAACGCAAGATACGGAGCGACACAAGGAAGTAATATGTTAGGCGGGAAGCCACCTTGCGATTGATACTCTGCTCCATATTTTTCAGATAGCGTTGATAAACTTGATAACCACGTTCACCGATTTTCCCTTCCTCGTAAGCCTGCTCCAAACCATCGCTTTCGATACTCAAGATGAGGAGTTTTAAAGCCTCCCAGTCCTCTTGGGCACTTTTGTTTTCTTGACTAAGGATTAGGTTTTCAATTCGACCATGGTAATTGTCAATAGCTGCATACAGAGGAAGTTTGTTCTTGTGATGGTCTAGCTCTTTTTCTAATTCTGTAGCTACATCATTCAAAATCGCTATATGCATCAAGTGATCCTTGCTTTCCTCTTGTTCCTCAGATAAGTGAGGGAGAACCAGCAAACCCGTTAAAAAGCTCAATAGTGTAACGCCTGCTACAAGGAAGAGTAACAGAGGATATTCCTGCTCCAAATGACTTGGTATGAGGAGAATGGTCGCGATAGATACTGTCCCTTTAACACCAGAGAAGGTCAAAAGAAACATATCTTTCAAGTACTTATGAATCTTTTTCTTAAGTCGACGCGTCCTCACAAAGTAAAAACCAGCAATCATGACAAAGCGGATCGCAAAAAGCAAGAAGGTCAGCACGACAACTGAAAGCAGTAAAAGAAGGGGATTGTAGAGAGAATTAGACAAAATTGGCTCCGCAATCAACTCTAACTCCATTCCCAAGAGAACAAAGACCGATCCGTTTAGCATAAAGGTCACTGTGTGCCAGACAGTCTCCGTCACGGTGTCCACCTGAGCCTCAAGGAGCGTAATTTTTTTGAATCGGCTAGCCTTCAAAATACCTGCAACCACTACAGCGATAATCCCTGAAACATGAATCTCTTCTGCGATAAAAAAGGTCATGAGTGGCAAACTTAACTCTAGCAATAGTTCACTGGCTATATCTATCGCTCTTACACTCAGTAGAAATGTATGCAAGAAACGATTGACCATAGCTGTCACAAAACCAACTACAAAGCCACCCAGAATAGAGAGAACCAAGGACTTTCCAGCCTGACCAATAGAAAAAGTTCCTGTTGTCCAAGCAACAAGAGCCATCTGAAAGGCAACCAAACCAGAAGCATCATTTAAAAGACCTTCTCCTTTTAGGATATTGGAAACCCTTTTAGGAAAACGAAAACGCTCAGAAAGAGACGCAAAGGCAACCAGATCAGTTGGTCCAAGTGCCGCTCCAACTGCTAAACAGGCCGCCAAAGGAAGGCTAATCCAAAGGAAGTGAGCCATGCCCCCCAAGCTTAAGGTCGAGACAAAAATCACAGGAAAAATCAGAAAGACAACAATCCGCCAGTGCTTCAAAATGGACGTAATATCTGCTTCTTCTGCCTCCCGGAAAAGTAAGGGACCAATAACCATGGCCAGAAACAGCTCTGTATTGAGATGAAAGTCCGCATCGGGAACAAATAAGCCAATCCCAATCCCCAAAAGTATTTGCACAAGAGGAAGGGGCAAAAAAGGGAGAAGTTTATTGGTCGTGGTTGAAATGATTAAGACAACTAAAAATAGGATCAAGTAAATGAGTAATTCCACACAATTCCTCCTTAATCTTTTTTACAACAAGATTCAAAAATCTCCTTTTGCTCTTGGATTTTCTGATCAATCTTGGAACAGTCTTTGTGCTCAATTTTTTTCTGGCATCGTTCCATTTCAAGAGCCACTAATTTTTTCTTGATTTTAAGCATCTTTTTGCTCATATGCGCTTCGTCAAGCACCCCGACTGCTCGCTCGTGATGCGTTGACTCAACAAAATTTTGGCGCATTGCCTCTAACTTCTCACGTAGGTATTGCTTATCCATGTCTATATCTTTCTAATTTCTCAATCATAACTAAAAACGGTGGATTGTTAACTTGGTTGAGAGTCCGATAAATGGCAGCTGTATACTCTTGTTGGTTCAACTGGCTAACAAAATCCAATACAGCATCCCTCTCAGTATCTCCTCCTTCATGACCATAGTAGATCATGATAGCAATCCGTCCCCCCTTGATAAGCAAGTAACACAGCTTTTCTAAGGCTTCAATAGTAGTCTGAGGTTGAGTGATGACGGATTTGTCAGCAGAAGGTAAATAACCCAGATTGAAAATCCCTGCCTTAGCCTCTGTCACAAATTGATCAAGTGTCTCATGGCCTTGCAAGATTAACCGAGCATTTTCCAAGCCAGCCTCGTTTAAACGCTTTTGGGTTTTATCCAAAGCTTGTTTCTGTATATCAAAGGCATAGACTTGCTTGGCTAGCTTGGCTAAAAATAGCGTATCGTGGCCATTACCCATAGTCGCATCCACTACGATATCATCCTGAGTCACAACCTCAGCCAAAAAATCATGTGCCATCTCAAGTGGTCTTTTCATTTTTAAACTCCTGTTTTACAGCCTTGCATCCTTGCACACTTCCGCGGTGTCTCATTTCAGTTTCAATAGCATTTAGCACTTCCCATTTTTTGAGGCTCCACATGGGACCAATCAACATATCTCTCGGTGCATCTCCTGTGATTCGATGGATGACAATATGCTTGGGAATGATTTCCAGTTGGTCACAAATGACTTGGACATACTCATCCTGACTCATCAGTTGCAAGCGTCCTTCGTGGTAATCTCGCTGCATCCGTGTATTGGTCATGAGGTGAAGCAAGTGTAGCTTAATACCTTGAATATCATTATCCGTAACACAGCGACGGACATTTTCAATCATCATCTCATGAGTCTCACCAGGCAAACCATTGATCAAATGGGAAACAATCTCAATCTTGGGATATTTTCTCAAGCGTTTGACTGTTTCAACATACAATTCATAAGAATGGGCACGGTTAATCAGGTCAGAGGTTGCTTCAAAGGTTGTCTGTAAGCCCAATTCTACCGTCACATGCATGCGCTCCGATAACTCAGCCAAATATTCGATGGTTTCGTCTGGCAGACAGTCTGGCCGCGTTCCGATATTGATCCCTACTACACCTGGCTCGTTGATAGCCTGCTCATATCGCTCCCGAATCACTTCCACCTTTTCATGGGTGTTGGTAAAATTTTGAAAATAAACCAGATACTTCTGAACATCTGGCCACTTGCGGTGCATAAAGTCAATTTCCTTATAAAATTGCTCACGGATAGGGGCATCCGGTGCCACGATAGCATCTCCAGAACCTGAAACCGTACAAAAAGTACAACCACCATGGGCTACAGTTCCATCCCGATTTGGACAGTCAAATCCCGCATCGATAGGAACTTTGAAAGTCTTCTCTCCAAAAAGTTTTCGATAATAATCATTCAAGGTATTATAAGATTTCATAACTTTCATTATAACAAAAAACACCCACAATCTCAAAAGCCTGACTTTCCTACAAATTCCCTTGTTTCCCATTTCCTTTAGCGTTTTTTTATGATACAATATGGGTATGATTTTAATGAAAATAGCAGCTACTTTATTGTTGGTATTAACCCTCGTGGTCTCCATCATTGTAACAAAGCTTTTTAAACTGAAAAAACTAGGACTGAACTTTGCGGATTTAGCTTTTCCACTTTTGGTATTCGAGTATTACCTTATCACTGCTAAAGCCTTTACCCACAACTTTCTACCGCGACTTGGCGTAGCACTTTCACTCTTAGCAATCCTCCTTGTAGTTTTTTTCCTTGTCAAAAAACGAAGTTTTTATTACCCCAAATTCATCAAATTCTTCTGGAGAGCAGGTTTTCTCCTGACCTTAGTCCTCTATATCGCTATGATTGTAGAGTTAATCATGCTCACACCCCAATAAATCCCTAGAACAACTGATTCTAGGGATTTTAATTTATGTGTCAGCTAACCCAGACACTTAACAAAGGGCCAGCATTCCTTTTATTTATAAATCTAGTTTGTTAAGATCGTTTAAATCTTGCTCGTAGGCGGTCTGCTTGGGGTTTCCCAATAATCTTATCCAATAGGTGAGTGCCAAGACTCATTAAACCATAGAGTCCTCCCCCGAGACCTCCAATGAGGGCTACATAAAGGAAACTCCAGAAGCGTCCCGTTGGTTGGAAGAAAAATCCTAAAATCCACTGTAGAAAACCAACCAGAATAAACATGACCATTGTCAAAATCATAATCAAAATTGTCCGTTTTAAGATAATCTTTCGACGAGCACCCGTTACCTGGCAGATATCTCGGTACATCAGAACATTTGGAATGATGAGACCGATGGTCGTTGAAATCAAGGGACCGTAGCTGTGGAAAATAGCAATGGTTGGCAATTGCAAGACTAACTTAGCAATGGATCCATAGACAAAATAAAGAACTGCCTTGCGATTGCGGAACATGGCCTGAAGCATAGGAGACAAGACCATATACAAGCCTAAAATAGTAGACTGTAAAACCGCAAAGACAAACAAGCCCATGGCCAGACTATCTGGCTTACCATAAAAAACTGTATAGAGAGGCTCCCCCACCATGACGACTCCAACCGTTGCTGGTAAGAGAAACATAAAGAGCATGGTTAGACTATCTTGGACAAGACGAGCAGCAGCTCTCAAATCACCTTTGACATAATTTTCCGTCAAAAGTGGCAAACCGACACTTCCAATCGAGACACCGACAGAAATCAAAATCATGGTGATTTTATTAGGATTGGCAGAGAAATAAGAAAACATGACAACCAAGTCTTCATTGCTGTAGTTGGTAAACCAGGTCATGCTATTGATGAAGGTCATCTGGTCTAAAATCTGGAAGAGCTGGATGGCTGATCCTGTCAGGATAAAGGGAATGGCTTCCTTGATGGTATCGACTAAAAGTCGCTTGCTATTGATCTTATCCCGTGTTTCAAAGACTTTCTTAAGCAAACCTTCTTGGGCAAGGAAATAAATCAAAACTACAAAACTGGCCACCATCCCCACAAAGGCCGCAAAGGTCGATTGGGTAACGGCTGATAAGTAGTCACCAGACCCCATCTTCATAATGAAGAAGGTTGCCAGCAACATCCAAATAACACGAATTACCTGCTCGGCGATTTGGCTCATAGCATAGGGTTTCAGGTTGTTCATCCCTTGGAAGAAGCCTCGGATAACACTCATAGATGGGAAAATCAAAACTGCCCAAGCCAAACTCTGCATGATGGGAATCAGGTCTTTCCCCACACCTGACAAATCTGCTAACCAGGGAGAAAAGAGATACAAGACCAAGGCAAAGACTAGTCCCAAGCCCGTCATAAAGCCTAGAAAACTCCGAATCAAGGCAAAGCTATACTCTTCTTCTCGCATAGTATTGTACTTAGCCACTTGTTTAGCGACCGCAACTGGGATACCCGCTGTCGAAATCAGCAAGAACCAAGCATAAATATTGTAGCCCATGGTAAAGAGTCCATTTGCCTTGGCGGCATAAGTTCCCATCCAGATATACCAAGGAATAATATAGATAGCACCAAGGAGGCGACTAATAAAGTTACTAGCTGTTAGCCAAGCAGTCCCTCGCAACATCTGGGCTTGCTGGTGATTGTTTTCGTTAGACATAGCTTCCTCATTCAATTTTGATAACTAGGAAATTTTCCTCATCTTCCATTATAAACTTTTCCTTGTTACTTGTAAATTTACGACTTTCGGTTTACAATAGAAAGTATGATAAAGATTGAAACCGTATTAGATATTTTAAAAAAAGATGGTCTCTTCCGCGAGATTATTGACCAAGGTCATTACCACTACAACTACAGCGAAGTTGTTTTTGATAGCATCAGTTACGATAGCCGAAAAGTAAAAGAAGGCACTCTTTTTTTTGCAAAAGGCGCTGCCTTTAAAAAAGAATTCCTTACCTCTGCTATTACACAAGGTCTCGGATGGTATGTAGCTGAGCAAGACTACGAAGTCGGTATTCCTGTTATTGTCGTGAGCGATATTAAGAAAGCCATGAGTTTGATTGCTATGGAGTTTTATGGTAATCCACAAGAGAAACTCAAAATTATCGCCTTCACTGGAACCAAGGGTAAGACAACAGCAGCCTATTTTGCCTATAACATCTTGGCTCAACACCATCGCCCGGCTATGCTGTCTACCATGAATACAACCTTAGATGGTAAGACCTTCTTTAAATCTGCCCTCACAACTCCTGAGAGCATTGATCTCTTTGATATGATGGCTCAGGCTGTTAAGAATGGTAGAACCCACCTCATCATGGAAGTATCTAGTCAAGCCTATCTGGTCAAACGCGTCTATGGCCTGACCTTTGATGTAGGAGTGTTCCTCAATATCAGCCCTGACCATATCGGTCCGATTGAGCATTCAAGTTTTGAAGATTATTTCTACCACAAACGTCTCTTGATGGAAAATAGCCGAGCAGTTGTCATTAATAGCGACATGGACCACTTTTCTGTATTGAAAGAACAAGTGGAACACCAAGAACATGATTTCTATGGTAGCCAGTCAAGTAACCAAATCGAGAACTCCAAAGCCTTTAGCTTTTCAGCTACTGGTAAGCTTGCTGGAGATTATGACATTCAACTCATCGGCTACTTTAACCAAGAAAACGCCGTTGCTGCAGGACTTGCCTGCCTTCGTCTCGGAGCCAGTCTTGAAGACATCAAAAAAGGAATCGTTGCAACCCGTGTCCCTGGACGTATGGAAGTCCTCACGCAGAAAAATGGAGCCAAGGTCTTCATCGATTATGCTCACAATGGCGACAGTCTGAAAAAACTCATCAATGTGGTTGAAACTCATCAAACTGGAAAAATAGCTCTGGTTCTCGGTTCGACTGGAAACAAGGGTGAAAGTCGTCGCAAAGACTTTGGCCTCCTCCTCAATCAACACCCTGAGATTCAAGTCTTTCTCACAGCTGATGATCCCAACTATGAAGATCCAATGGCGATTGCAGAGGAAATCAGTAGCTATATCAGTCATCCTGTTGAAAAGATTGCTGATCGTGAACAGGCCATCAAGGCGGCGATGGCCATCACAAATCAAGAACTTGATGCCGTGATTATTGCAGGTAAGGGAGCTGATTGTTACCAGATCGTCCAAGGAAAGAAAGAAGACTATCCTGGAGATGCAGCTATCGCAGAACGTTATCTATAAAAAAATCAAGGGAAACATTCCCTTGATTTTTTTAGTCTTCTTTCTTAAATGAATTTTTAAGACCTTCAACGGCACCTTCTACAGCACCTTTAGCATCTTCAACTACTTCTTTTGCTTTCGCAACTGTTTTTTCTACAGTACCTTCTGCTTCTGTCTTGCTATCGCCAGTAACTTTACCAAATCCTTCTTTGATAGCACCAGTTGCTTGTTCCAATTTATTTCCAAGTGACATAGCTATGTCTCCTTTGCTTTTAATACGATAATGGTTATCGCTTACGTTCAGTTTATGCTTATTCTTTAGCAAAGTCAAACAATCTGCTCAAAATGAAGCAATTAAGGTAAATAGAAAGTCAACCGTTCCTTGTCAAAATCAACCGCCAACTCATACTTCCCTTCTTCGTTTTGTACGACATAGCCCAAGACAACTAAACTATCCACAAAGATATCACGACGTTTCTGCATGAGCTGGTCCTTTTTGAGGAACTTCAGTAAAAAAGTTGTCATATACTTGAGAGCATACTCAGGATTGACATCTCCCAAAATGGCATAGAGTTCCAGCTGTTTTTCTGTCAAAGGATACTGATATTTGACCTTGTAGAAATAATTAGACAGGGTCATTTTTTGTCTTGCAAAGTCCGTCTTTTCGACTAGAATGGCTGCATTGGTTTGATTGCGCAATTCTGTCTCAAAAGTCTTCTCCAACAAGGCTTGATAGACTGGACTGTCCTCTCTGATAAAAATCTCTTGGTCAAGGGCCAGACTGTCTATCGATTCTAGAAAAGGGAGATTGAGGGAATAACGTTTGTTTTCCCTTCGGATCAAACCTGCCTTTATATACTCTTCCATGAGTTTATCAACTGCCACATCTGGAAACCGAGCCTTGATTTCTCGGAGGATCACATCGTCATGCTGGTCCAGATAGTCAACCAAATCTATAAAAAATGGCTGTCGAGTCAAACGAGATGGATTAAAAATCTGAATCATGAAGATTCCTTTCTTTACATTCTAAAAGAGGAGATGCTGCTAGTTGACTGGGGTTGGTCCCTGGTTGATTCAGAGGCACAGGGAGTTCGAGTTTCCTGTAATATTCCCTCCAAAAATCACTAATCTCCTGCTCCCCGTCCCCAAATTGCATCGGAATCGTCTCAAAAATAGGCAGGATTTCTGCGATGTACTGGGAGCAGTAAAAGCCAGCCCCATCTGGATAAAACGAGGCATTATAGGGCGCACCTAAATGTTTGCTAGCTCTCTCCCTTACCAAGTCAGCTTCCATCTCTGGATAGGTATAGAGATCGTAGAGATGAGTCGGTTCAAAAAAATCAGCTGGTTCTTGACAGATAACACCTGCCTGCCCACTAGCATGGAAAATCAAACCATCCAAAAAGATGGCTACATGACTATAATTCCCAGTAGAAGCCTGGATGGCCTGCCCCATGTCTGAAAGGTCCTTCACAAAAATCAAAGCGCCATTTTCTAACATCTTCCTCTCCTAGAAAAAAAGGAGCCGAAACCCCTTTAGCTATATGGAAACAAGTGTTTCCACGTTTCAATTATCACTCAAGCTATTAGCCATTAAAGCTTTCAGTCAACTGAGGTACCACTTGTTTCTTACGTGAAACAGCACCTGGAAGGAAAGCGTGGTTGTTTTCAAGTTTGAAGTTAAATGCTGCTTCGACCTTGTCCATGTTTGACCCAAGAGCAAGGATTTCTGAGTTTGAGTTTACGATGTCTGTAATCATCAAAACAAAGTCAGAGTAGCCGTTTGCCGCATTAGCCGCTTGCATTGCTGCTTCGATTTCAGCTTGACGTTCCAAAACTTCAGCAATATCAACTGTGTTGACTTGGGCAACACGAACCTTATTTCCGTTGAGTTCAAAAGTCTTAGCATCGATGTCAATCAATTCTTCAGCAGATTTGCTTGCCAAGTTTGTACCAGCCTTCAACATAGCAAGACCGTATTCTTCCAAGTTCACACCAGCCAAGTCTGCCAATTCAGGAGCGATAACTTTATCTGATGGGTGTGTTGTTGGTGATTTCAAAAGAAGGGTATCTGAAATCAAACCTGAAAGCATCAAACCTGCGATTTCTTTAGGAACTGCTACACCATGTTCTTTGAACATGCGGTAAACGATAGATGAAGCTGATCCAACTGGTTCCAAACGCATATAAAGTGGGCTTGCCGTTTCAAAGTTAGCCACACGGTGGTGATCCACTACTCCGTAAACTTCTACTTCAGCGATATCTGACACTGACTGTTGGAATTCATTGTGGTCAGTCAAGATGACTTGTTCTGCACCTTCTGCTTTAGCTGATGTGATAACACGCGGTGCTTTCACACCAAAATAGTTCAAAACAAAGGCTGTTTCTTCATTTGGAGTACCGAGAGCTACTGCTTCCGTGTCCAATCCATAAACTTCTTTTGCAAGATAGGCAAAGGCTACAGATGACCCGATGGCATCTGAGTCTGGATTTTGGTGACCAAATACTAGAATCTTAGACATGATAATACCTCTTTAAATTTATTCATCTTATTTTAGCACTTTTTTCCTTTTTTTACAAAAGTAAGAGGAGTCAAAGGACTTCTCATTAGATATCAATATGATTGACTAGATTTTTCTCTTGATTTTCGGATAAAAATCGTTCTTTCTGTGGACGTTTCTTGCGTTTGAGGAGAGCTTCTGCAGACATGGCTTCTTCCTTACTGGCAAAACCCTGAGTATAGATGAGTTTGACTGGCAAGCGAGCTCGTGTATATTTGGCTCCCTTCCCACTATTGTGGACAGCGAGGCGTCTTCTCACGTCAGTCGTATAACCGGTATAATAGGAACCATCACGACACTCCAGCACATACATATAAGCCTTATAATCCATAATAAATCTCTTGAATTTCTGGCGTATAAGAACCATCATCATTGTGAACAATGAGTGGTGGCAAGACCTTAAAGCCACTCGTTGACCCATCCTTGATAGCTTCGATTAAGAGCATATTGGCCTCCTTCTCTCGTTTAGGATAGACAAATTGCAGGCGCTTAGGTGCCAAATTGTGGCGTTTGAGCATGTCTAGGATATCCAAGAGCCGATCTGGACGATGAACCATGGCCAAACGGCCATTGGATTTGAGAATACTCTGAGCACTTCGACAAATTTCTTCTAGGTTAGTTGCAATTTCGTGTCTTGCTAGGAGGTAGTGTTCACTCTCGTTGAGATTGGAATGTGGATCCACCTTGAAATAAGGTGGATTGCACAAAATCATATCCACCTTACTTCCTTGGATGTGAGCAGGCATATTTTTCAAATCATCGCAGATGACCCGCATCTGCTCTTCCAAGCCATTCAATCGAACCGAACGCTCTGCCATATCCGCCAAGCGCTCCTGAATCTCTACAGATATTATCCGCGCCTGAGTACGTGAACTAGCAAAAAGTCCCACTGCACCATTTCCAGCACAAAAGTCCACAATTAAGCCCCGTTTAGGGAAGCGAGGAAAGCGTGATAAGAGAACACTATCTACCGAATAGCTAAACACCTCTTTATTTTGAATGATTTTGATATCTGTCGAAAAGAGCTGATTGATGCGCTCTCCTGATTTTAATAATTGTTCTTCCATATATTGATTTTAAAAATACGAAATCTAATAGGCTAGTTTTTCTCTCTCAGATTGTTGAGGGCTTCCTTTGTCCAGATTGGCATCATTCGCCCAAGTGGTGCAAAACCGTGCTTGATACGATCATTTGAAAAACGTCTCCGTCTTGGTAGCTGATGTTTTTCTTCCTCCAGAGTGCGAACAGATAGACTGGCTTTACCTGAAAATTCGTCTAAATCAACAACCTGAACTTGCACTTCTTCACCAATTTTCAAAACTTCATAGATATTTTTGATAAATCCCGTTCGAATCTCCGAGATGTGAATCAACCCAATCACCCCTGTCTCTAACTCAACAAAGGCACCATAGGGCTGGATTCCTGTAATACGCCCATTTAGCTTATCACCGATTTTCATCTTAATCCTCAATCTCAATCGTTTCAATCACTACGTCTTCAACTGGTTTGTCCATAGCGCCTGTCTCAACAGCTGCAATGGCATCCAAGACTGCAAAAGATTCTGCATCGACCAATTGCCCAAAAACAGTGTGACGACGGTCAAGGTGAGGAGTTCCACCTTGCTCTGCATAGATCTCAGCGATTGGTTCAGGCCAGCCACCACGCGCAATCTCTTTCTTAGAGTATGGCAAATGTTGGTTTTGAACGATAAAGAACTGGCTACCATTGGTATTTGGACCAGCATTGGCCATAGAAAGAGCCCCACGAACATTATAAAGTTCTTCAGAGAATTCATCCTCAAAAGCATCTCCATAAATAGACTCTCCTCCCATACCAGTACCAGTTGGGTCTCCGCCTTGGATCATAAAGTCCTTGATAATGCGATGGAAAATCACACCATCATAGTAACCGTCTTTTGAAAGAGCAACAAAGTTGGCCACTGTTTTGGGAGCCTGCTCAGGGAAGAGCTTGATACGCATTTCTCCGTGATTTGTCTTAATGATCGCCAGCGGACCTTCTACTGTTTCAATTTCTACTTGTGGGAAATGCAATTCTTTTTCTACCATACCAAATCCTTCTAAGGCATCAAAAATGCCATCTTCTTCTACTGTTTTTGTAATATAATCTGCTTTTTCTTTGATCTTTTCGTGGGAAACTCCCATGGCAATACTGATTCCAGCATAATCAAAGAGTTCCATATCATTGAGACCATCCCCAAAGACCATGACATTCTCTGGTTTCAAGCCTAGATGTTCCACCACCTTGGCTACACCAGTTGCTTTGGATCCTGAAATCGGCACGATATCAGATGAATGTTCATGCCAACGCACCATGCGAAGTTTACCAGAGAGACTATCTGGTAACCGCAAGTCGTCCCCTTTTTCCTCAAAGGTCCACATCTGGTAAATATCAACTTTTTCATGGAAGTCAGGATCCACATCCAAGTTCGGATAAATCGGATCAATCGCCTCACTGATCAGTTCTGTTCGCGTGGAGAGTTTGGCGTCATGACTTCCAACCAAGCCATAGTCAATTCCTTCTCTCTTAGTCCACAAGATATACTCCTCAACATCTTTCTTCTCAATCTGATGTTGATAAATGACCTGGCCTTTTTTATCTTCTATATAGGCACCATTTAAGGTTACAAAAAAGTCCGGCTTGAGGTCTCGAATCTCTGGAACAACACCGAAAATACCACGCCCAGATGCAATCCCTGTCAAAATCCCCTTTTCTCGCAACTGCTTAAAAACCGTGGGAATCGTAGCTGGAATAAAACCTGTCTTTGACGTACGCAGGGTATCATCAATATCAAAGAAGACAATCTTAATCTTCTTTGCCTTGTATTTTAATTTCGCATCCATCTCTCTACCTCTTTCAATCTAACTCTTTCCATTATACCATAAAGTAAAGAAATCCCATATCTTCAAAGAAGTTCACTATCTCTTATTAGAATTTCTTGGATAGATACAAAACTAAATCATCATTATTTTGAATAGTGGCATTCATTTCCAACGGTTGGTTTCGATACCAAACTCCCGTTCCATCTGGAATATAGCCTCGTTTGATGTACAATCTCTGGGCAGGTCCATACCCTGAATGGAGGCCAACACCAAGGGTTACCTTATCCGATATGAGCTTAACTCTTTTTTCTGCTTCTTCCAGCAAGAGATTTCCAATACCTTGATTTTGAAAGGGCTCAAAGACATTGAAATCTGAAAGTTCTGGAGACATTCCAGCAAAGGGACCATGCTTGGCAATTGGTAAAATAGTGATGTACCCCGCTACTACACCCTCAAAATCAGCAACTAAAGATTCCCTCTCTCCACTCTCCTGTTCCTTAAAGTATAGAGTTAAAATCTCCTCTCTACTTGGCCAACCTTGGCTAGTAAATCCTCGAGAGAGATCTTTAATGTCAGATTCTTGCATTTTTCTAATTGGACATGTCGTCTTCATAAGCTGCTCCTTTAAAGCTTTCTCCTACCATTATAGCACGATAATAAAAATTAAAAGAAAAAACCTAGTAAGAAAGAAAATCTTACTAGGTCAAAAAGTAGACGTTTCGAACGGAGTCCTGTAAAAGTCTGAAAAAAGAGGTCCGGGGGACCTGAAAAAAGACCCACCCGGGTCTTAATTCGCTTTCTTATTTTCCAACTCATGAAAAAGAGGTCCACTGGACCTCAACTCGCTCTCTCATTTCAAAGCTCGTGAAAAAAAGACCCGTCGGGGTCTTTTTTTTAATCTTCGTTTACGAAAGGCATCAAAGCCATTACGCGAGCGCGTTTGATAGCTGTTGTTACTTTACGTTGGTTTTTAGCTGAAGTTCCTGTTACACGACGTGGAAGGATTTTCCCACGTTCTGAAACGAAACGGCTAAGAAGCTCAGTATCTTTGTAATCAACATATTCAATTTTATTTGCTGCGATGTAATCAACTTTTTTACGGCGTTTGAATCCGCCACGACGTTGTTGAGCCATGTTTTTTCTCCTTTATAGTATTAATTGTCCATTAGAATGGTAAATCATCATCTGAAATGTCCAATGGATTGGTTGCTCCAAATGGATTTTCATCACGTGAAAAGTCAGGTACTGATTGTGTAGGTGCTGTATAACTAGCAGTTGGTGCAGAATAAGCTCCACCTGTATGTCCTTCACGCACGCTACGGCTTTCCAACATTTGGAAATTATCAGCCACGACTTCTGTTACGTAGACACGTTGTCCTTGCTGGTTATCGTAACTACGAGTCTGGATACGACCTGTGATCCCGATAAGAGAGCCTTTCTTAGCCCAGTTAGCAAGATTTTCAGCCTGTTGGCGCCACATAACGACATTGATGAAATCAGCCTCACGTTCGCCATTTTGACTCTTGAATGTACGGTTTACTGCAAGAGTAAAAGTCGCAACTGCTACATTTGATGGGGTATAACGTAACTCAGCGTCACGTGTCATACGCCCTACAAGTACAACATTGTTAATCATAATTTACCTTCTTACGCGTCAAGTTTGACGATCATGTGACGAAGAATGTCAGCGTTGATTTTTGAAAGACGGTCAAACTCTTTAAGAGCTGCGTCGTCGTTTGCTTCAACGTTAACGATGTGGTAAAGTCCTTCACGGAAATCTTGGATTTCGTATGCAAGACGACGTTTTTCCCATGATTTTGATTCAACAACAGTTGCACCGTTGTCAGTCAAGATAGAGTCAAAACGTGCTACCAAAGCGTTTTTCGCTTCTTCTTCAATGTTTGGACGAATGATATAAAGAATTTCGTATTTAGCCATTGATATGTTCCTCCTTTTGGTCTAATGACCCCTAGTCTTTGCAAGGGGTAAGTGAGGTTTGCTCACAATTAACTATTATACTAGAAAAGCTAGTAGATGGCAAGAGAAAAAAGATAAAAGTGAAAAATAACTCTATTTCTTAGAAATAACATTCTCTTTTAGTTCCAAAAATCCGGCCATCTCTTTCAAAATGAAAAATAGCAAAAAGCTGGCTAGTACTAAAATGAACCCTAAGTAAAGAAAGGCTACTACAAATCCTAGATAGTCAATCAACCAGCCCGTCAGAGGAAAAATGACGATCATACTCAGGCTGAACATCATAGAGTAGACACTTAGCATGGTTGCCCGCACCTCACTTGGGAGTCGCTTTTGTAAATCGTTGTCAAAAATCGGTTGAAAGAGAGCATATAAGGCGTTACTGATCAAATAAACCAAAATATAAATCAGTGGCGTACCAAAATAGGACAGCAAATAAGTTCCTCCCGTCAAGAGGACAAGAATTGGAAAGAGCTTTAAGGCTGAATACCTCTTTCCAATCTTACTTGCTAGATAAACTGCCCAGATATTCAAAGCACTGCCCATCAGCATGACCATCGAAATCTGCCATCCTTCTAGGTCAGGCAGTTGATTTTGATAGTAAAAATAAAACATACACATCAGTGTTCCGATGATTTGGGACAGAATCATCCAACCAAAAAGACTGGGATTTCTCTGCAACTCCTCTTTGACAGTCAACATAATCCTTTTCATCGTCAAACGCTCAGATTTTTGCGCTTTAACACTAGGCTCTTTTAGCATCCAAGTTAGAAAAAGAACGATAATCGAAGTAGCAATCATGATATAGTAGGTCAAGTGCAATTGACCATGGACAAAAAATCCTGCTAAAACCGTCCCTAAAGACCGAGTTCCTTCTGCGACTCCTGACATAAAACTTGAGATAGATAAGTAGCGCTCTTTTAATCCAGCTTCCACAGCCGAATCATAAACCATGGCTGCACTCGTCCCCGAATCAAAATTATAAGATAAGGCACTCACCACCATAGCAAGTGCATAAATCCAAAAATTACCTTGTCCTAGTAACATGAGAATAGACGACGCAATCCCAGCTATTCGACTTAAATACAGATTGGTTTTATAGGAATAGCGGTCAGCTAACATTCCCGAGGGAATTTCACAGATGACACTGGTAGCATGAAAAATACTTTCCAATAAACCAATCTGCCAAAGTGACATCCCATTTTGACTGAGAAATAAAATCCAAAAGCTGGTAATGCCCAAAAAGGCAAAAAATTCCACACCAGCCATGAGACCGATATTCTTCCGATAATTTCGTTTAAACATAATTTCTCCTTTAACAAGTGTATTTGTATCTTTGTGTTTGTCACTTGTTAAGCTTTACTTTACATGTCCCTCACCTCTTCCTTCAAGTATTATGGTGTTTTGAAAAAACGCCTATTACGGCGTTTTAGTTTTTTTTATGGTTTAATACGGTGCAACATACGTGGGAATGGAATAGCTTCACGGATGTGTTTTGTTCCTGCTGCGAAGGTTACCATACGTTCGATACCGATACCAAATCCACCGTGTGGAACTGTACCGTATTTACGAAGGTCAAGGTAGAATTCATACTCTGTACGATCCATGCCAAGTTCATCCATCTTAGCAACAAGGGCATCGTAGTCTTCCTCACGCATAGATCCACCGATGATTTCTCCATATCCTTCTGGTGCAAGCAAGTCTGCACAAAGCACGCGCTCTGGATTTCCAGGAACTGGTTTCATGTAGAAAGCCTTGATAGCTGCTGGGTAGTTCATGACAAATGTTGGCACACCAAAGTGGTTTGAAATCCATGTTTCGTGTGGTGAACCGAAGTCATCTCCATGTTCCAAATGCTCGTAGTCTGCATCTTCATCGTTTTCATGCTCTTGCAAAAGGTCAATGGCTTGATCGTAAGTGATGCGTTTGAACGGCTCTGCAATGTAGCGTTTCAAAAGCTCTGTATCACGTTCCAAGGTTTCCAAGGCTTGAGGCGCACGATCAAGAACACCTTGAAGAAGGGCTTTAACATAAGCTTCTTGCAAGTCAAGTGACTCATCGTGTGTCAAGTAGGAGTACTCCGCATCCATCATCCAGAACTCAGTCAAGTGACGGCGTGTTTTTGATTTTTCAGCACGGAATACTGGACCAAAGTCAAAGACACGACCAAGAGCCATAGCACCTGCTTCTAGGTAAAGCTGACCTGATTGGCTCAAGTAGGCTGGTGTTCCAAAGTAGTCTGTTTCAAAAAGTTCAGTTGAATCCTCTGCCGCATTTCCTGAAAGAATTGGGCTATCAAACTTCATGAATCCGTTCTTATCAAAGAACTCATAAGTCGCATAGATGATCGCGTTACGGATTTGCATCACAGCCACCTGCTTACGAGAACGGAGCCACAAGTGACGGTTGTCCATCAAGAAGTCTGTTCCATGTTCTTTTGGTGTGATTGGGTAGTCTTGAGATTCACCAATCACTTTGATGTCTGTAATATCCAACTCATAGCCAAACTTAGAACGTTCGTCTTCTTTGACAATTCCTGTCACATAAACAGACGTTTCTTGGCTCAAGTGTTTGATTGTTTCAAATTTTTCAAGACCTACCTCTTCACCAAATTTTTCAATGAAGTTTGGTTTGAAGGCAACTCCTTGGAAAAAGGCTGTTCCGTCACGCAATTGCAAGAAGGCAATTTTCCCTTTTCCTGATTTGTTGGCAACCCAAGCTCCGATGGTCACTTCTTGACCAACGTAGTCTTTTACATCGATAATTGTTACACGTTTTGTCATTGTTTTTCCTTTTCTATTCTTCTTTATGGCAAACTGCCTCTATGTTATTTCCATCTGGGTCAATAATAAACGCAGCATAGTATCCCACATGGTAATTTTTACGTTCGCCAGGTGCACCATTATCCTTTCCTCCAGCAGCCAAAGCTGCATGATAGAAAGCATCTACTTCTTGACAAGTTCGAGCACTAAAGGCAAAATGCATCGGCTCTTGTTGACCAACATTTAGCCAAAAATCACCACCTGGATCCACATCTCGCGGTTCTGTGAAACTAACGACCTGCCCCGTATCAAATTGAAGGTGATAATTTAAAGCAGCTAAAGTAGCTTGATAGAAAGCTTTAGAAACTTCTAAATTCTTTACCTTAAGGGTAAAATGATCTATCATTATAATTCCTCCATAAACTGATGCAAACGGCGAATAGCTTCTTTTAATGTATCCAAGTCTGTGGCATAGCTGAGACGAACATTTTCTGGTGCTCCAAACCCAGCTCCTGTAATCAAAGCCAGACCAACTTCTTCGAGGATAGCTGTTGTAAAGTCCGTCACATCGGTATAGCCCTTCATCTCCATCGCTTTTTTAACATTTGGGAAGAGATAGAAGGCCCCTTGGGGCTTGACAACTTCAAATCCTGGCACTTGACACAAGAGAGGATAAATAGTGTTCAAACGTTCTTCGAAAGCCTGACGCATGGTTTCAACAGAGTCTTGCGGTCCAGTTAGGGCTTCAATGGTTGCATATTGCGAAACGGCAGTCAGGTTAGAGGTTGTTTGTCCTGTTAGTTTGCTCATGGCAGCAATAATCTCAGGATTTCCCACAGCATAACCTACCCGCCAACCAGTCATGGCATAGGCCTTAGATACACCGTTAATCACGATGGTTTGCTTGCGAATGGCTTCTGACAGACCAGAGATTGGAACAAATTCGTTCCCGTTATAAACCAAACGACCATAAATATCATCTGCTAGGATAAGGACATCATGTTCAACAGCCCAATTTCCGATAGCCAAGAGTTCCTCACGAGAGTAGATCATACCTGTCGGATTCGATGGCGAATTGAGAACCAAGACCTTGGTCTTATCTGTTCGGGCTCCTTCTAGCTGCTCTACTGTTACTTTAAAGTGATTGTCTTCCTTGGCTTGGACAAAGACTGGCACTCCTTCTGCCATTTTGACTTGATCTCCATAGCTGACCCAGTATGGTGTAGGAATGATGACCTCATCTCCTGGATTGACCACAGCCATAAAGAAGGTGTAGAGAGAGAACTTAGCACCAGTGGCAAAAGTAACCTCGTTAGCTGCTACGGAATACCCATAATAGCGTTCAAAATAGGTATTAACTGCCGCTTTTAACTCTGGTAGGCCTGAAGCAACTGTATAAAAGGAAGCTCGTCCATCTCGAATCGCTTCTACCGCTGCATCCTGAATGTTTTCAGGAGTATGAAAATCAGGCTGTCCCAAGGTTAAAAAAAGAACATCCTTTCCTTGAGCTTTTAATGCCTTGGCTCTTGCATCACTAGCTAGAGTGACGCTTTCTTCCATTTCTAGTACACGTTTGGATAGTTTCATATGCCCTCCTTATTGGATCACTGCTCCTGTTTCAAAGTCAACCAAATAGTACTGGTTTCCTGACTTGACTTCCCAAATCGGCTTGTCCTGATAACGACCAAAGGTGACTTTGTCAATGTCGCTAGCTCCTTTTTCCCTCGAAATCGTCGCTGCCTTGTCTTGAGAAATCCCCTTATCAAGCTGATAAACATAAATCTTATGTTCATTCTTTTCAATCAGTACGGCAATGGCCTCTTGCTTTTTATTATGCCCCAGAACGCTGTAATAGCCCTCTAGTCCATTATAAAAATCAACCTGGTCTGCCTTTTCCAATTCTGCATACTGCTTGGCTAGTTTTTCTCCCTCAACCCTAGCATCCTGATAGGGCTTCATACTTAGAGAGATCAGATAAAGGAAGGAAGTGGTCATGACTAGTAATACTAAAGTAATGCCGATTCCATACTGTAAAAGTAGCTTGTTTTTTGCTTTTTTCTGTCTTAGTTTCACTCGTCTATTTTACCATCTCTCCTCCTTTATTACAAGTGAAGACAGGAACATTCTAAGAATCTTTTCCTATAAAATATGAGTTCTTGTTTTTCTCTCTCATTATTGATAAAATAGCCTTATGAAACAACATTTAAAAGAGAAAATTTCCGATAACCAACTAGATTTAAAAACAGCTATCGTCCTCAATAAAGCCATACGGACTTTTAAACCATATGAAGCCAAAACCGCTAAAGAACACGGACTAACCCCTACTCAATTTTCCGTTCTGGAAACCCTCTATAGCAAGGGGGAACTACGCATTCAGGATTTGATTGAAAAAATGCTAGCCACTTCTGGAAACATGACTGTTGTCATTCGAAATATGGTTCGAGATGGCTGGATTTCTAGAACTTGTGACCCCAAGGATCGTCGCTCTTTTTTCCTGAAATTAACACCTGCAGGACGCAGAAAAATCGAAGAGATTCTTCCTGACCATATTGATTCTATCGTAGAAGCACTCAGTATCTTGGAAGATGGCGAAAAGGAAGACTTAATTCGCATTTTAAAAAAATTTAAAAATTTGTGAGCAAAATTATTGCTAATTAGTATCATTTGTTGTAACATAAATGGTAACAAAAGAGTTCGCTCTTTGAATTTTAAACTAAAGGAGACACATCATGTCTAAAAAAGTATTATTTATCGTCGGTTCACTACGCCAAGGTTCTTTCAACCACCAAATGGCCCTCGAAGCTGAAAAAGCACTTGCTGGAAAAGCGGAAGTTAGCTATCTTGATTACTCAGCTGTTCCTCTCTTCAGCCAAGATTTGGAAGTTCCAACTCATCCAGCTGTAGCTGCTGCTCGTGAAGCAGTCCTTGCTGCGGATGCGATCTGGATCTTCTCTCCAGTCTACAACTTCTCTATCCCTGGAACAGTGAAAAACTTACTTGACTGGCTCTCTCGTGCCCTTGACTTGTCTGATACACGTGGCGCTTCTGCCCTTCAAGACAAGTTTGTCACAGTATCATCTGTAGCCAATGCAGGTCACGATCAACTCTTTGCTATTTACAAAGACCTCTTGCCATTTATCCGTACACAAGTCGTTGGTGATTTTACAGCTGCTCGTGTCAATGACTCTGCTTGGGCAGACGGAAAATTGGTGTTAGAAGAAGCAACTGCTTCATCACTTGCAAAACAAGCGGACGACCTTCTTGCAGCCATCAACTAATCAAGCAAAAACCAGCTCATTCGAGCTGGTTTTATGCTTGTTTCACAAAGACGAGTTCTAATTCACTTGATAAATCAAGTCGGTAGTCAAAGCCGGCAAAGCGGAGCTTGCAAGCTTGTTCGACTGTTTGGACTTGCCCCTCTATCATGGCGGTCAAAAAGGCGCCACGGGCTTTTTTTGAAATGGTTGAGTGAATCTTCAGCTGACCACCCTTGTCCTCCATAAATTTGAAGGTCACCATCTTTTCTCTAATTTCCTTAGAAAATACGGTTTCAAACTCTGATGATAGGAGTGAGAATATCAAGTCCTCATCCTGAAGTGCCTCATCGTAGGCTGACTTCCAATGACTCTTTAGAGTTTTACCAGCGACTTTTAACTTCATCAAGAAGTCCAAACGATGAGGAGCCATGGGAGAGAGGGCTGGAACAACGCCATACAAAGCTGATGTTATTAAAACATGATTTTCCAGGTAGGCTTGTTCGGCCTCGGCTAACCCATCTCGTTTAATATGACGATACATGAGACCATCAAAGAGTTTCAAGGCTGGATAATGTTTAGCACTGTGATCTTTTAAAGCTTGAATATGAGCGTACTCTTCTTCTGCTTTCTCGGCAGATACCTTATAAAAACTCTCTAATTCACTAGCTGAGTAGTGCGCCAATGAGTCAAGAACTGCCTGACTTTCTTCCCTCAAGGGGAGCGCTTCGATACAAGGGTGGTTTGTGTTCATTTCTTTTGCTGTTGGGATTAAAATTTTCATATTGTTAGTGTAGCATATTTTTCAATTACGACCAAGAATTTCATATTAAAAACCTCGGTTCACACCGAGGTTTCTCTGTTTATTTTGGCCATCCTAACCAGATAGCCACGAGAACAAGGGCTGTGCCAGCTAAGCTTGTTAAGATAGATAAGAATTTATCTTTTTTCTCCTTGAACTGAGAAAACCTATTTTTATACTCAATGAAAATCAAAGAGCAAACTAGGAAGCTAGCCGCAGGCAGTACTTGAGTACGGCAAGGCGACGCTGACGTAGTTTGAATTTGATTTTCGAAGAGTATTATTGTACTTTAAAGGTCTTGAGATAATTATCTTTTCCAACTTGACCTTCAAAGGATTGACCATTTTCAAGGTAAGGAAGGTCGTCTGACACTGAAGCCTTGACCTTGTATATCTTACCATCAACTTTAAAGAAGTAGACGGTATCCCCCTTGATGACAGCTGATTTAAGGTCTGAAACCACTCCCTTGATACTTTCTACCGTTTCATTATCCAGGTCGAGGTCATTTTTATTGGCATACTTTCCGAGGAGCTCATCTACCGTAGTTGCTACGATGACGTTTTGGTACTCCACGGCATCGACCAATGCATACTCCTTGACCAAGCCTGCATTGTCCTTCAAGCCCATGATATAAAGAGGCTTGTCATTGAGATTAACAAGGATAGGGAAGGTAGCCTTATAGGCCTTCTCTTGCACGGCTCCTTCTGCGGAAGCTCGAGCAGATTCTTCGGTTGCTGATGCTAGATTGTACTTGGTGATTTCACCAGTACGCATATTTTCAAGGATAAATCCTAGATTACTTTCGTCAGCATTTGCTGAAGTCACCCCCGTGTAGAGATAAATGTCATTTCCGATAGAAAGATAGTTATAGCCCTCGGTCGTTTGGGTAACATTTTTCTTAGAGATCAAGGCATTCCAGAAGCCGTCTTTATACTTGCCGTTGTAGTTGATTTGCTCGATGGTTTCTTCAGCTGGATAGACACGATCCACCCATTCTGGTACTTCATCCAAGCTGTATTCCTTGGTTTCTCCATTGGTGGCGTCTAAGATAATAACAGACGAAGGACGAGGTACTCCTAGACCAAACTGTTTTTGATAAACAGTTGCTACATAGAAGGGATTGCCTTCATCATCCACCTCAAAGGAGGGCGTTTTAAAAATCTTGGTTGGGTACTTAATCCGAAGATGGCGTTTGACGTCTCGGTTAAAATACTCAGAGTCTGAATACTTCATGGGCGTTTTTAAATCCACCAATTCCGCATTCCCCGTCACCATATCGACCTTAATATACTCGCCAATTCCCTTGGACTGATTATTAAACCATTTGATTGGGTCGGCATACTCCAAAGGTGTCACCCGATAAGGTTTGCCATCAACAGTCAGCTGGGTATAAGTATCTGCTGCCACGTACTGAGAGACCTTATCCGTTAGAGAGCCTAGATAACGGTCTCCAATCTTTTCTGCAGTGCTCCGATCCAGGATTGGAACCTTACTGGTATCACTCTTAGGAAAATCTTTAAAATCTTTTTCTGTGATAGATACCACATTAGCATAGTTTTTTGCTTGGAAAAAGCTAGAGGTCACTAGGCTTACCAGACCAGCAAGGGCAAAGATAAGTCCTGCGGCCAGCAACAATCCTCCACCTAATTTATTAAAATGAAATCCTTCTAGATTGAGATCTTTGGCAGCCTTGCCATGACGTACATGAACAGTTTTGAGGAGATTGGTATCCTTGCGGAAACTAAACAAAATCCCCATCACCACCAAATGCCCACAGAGAAAGAAGATGAATTCCCAACTAGTTAGATTGAAGGGGGGCAAAAAGATATACCAAGTCGTTGCGATAAAAACAAGTTCAAATAGTATGCGTTTCATCTGAGTTCCTCCTAAATAATCCGTCCTTCCAAATGATCCAGTTCATGTTGGCAGATCTGAGCTGGAAAACCTGTTAACGTAATGGTCTGCTCCTGCCACTTACTATCACGATAGGAAACCGTAATCGTTTCATAACGAGTCGTCGGTCGCACCCCAGTCAAAGACAAACAACCTTCCTCGGTCTCGTAAGGTCCTTTATAGGAAAGAAGAATGGGGTTAAACATGACCATGGGAACCAAGCAAAGATTAAAGATAATCACACGCTTCTGCACGCCAATCATATTGGCCGCTAGACCAACACAGGTCTCACGATTAGCCAGCAGGGTATCCTGCAAATCCTTAGCCAGATAAAGGTCTTCCTGACTTGCAGGTTTCGATACCTGCGACAAGAATAAGACATCTCGGACAATTTTCTTTTCCATCCTCTTTCACTCCTTGCTACTTTACTTTATTATAGCACAAAAGGGAGCGACTTCTAGTCCTTTCCCTCAAATGCAAAAAAAGCCATCCGAAGATGACTTTCTTTTTAAATCGCATTCTTATCAAGACCAAGTTTACGTTGAACAAACTTAACGATTTCGACGATAAGTATCATTGAGAAGCTTCCAGCCAAGACAATTCCCCATTGTGACAAGTCTAGTTTGGTTACGTGGAAAATACCTTCAAGCGGTTCTACAACGATTGTTGCCATCAAGAGGATGAAGGATACCAAGATAGACCAGTTGAAGGTTTTAGATTTAAATGGACCAACAGTCAAAATGGATTGGTAAACAGACTTGACGTTGTAGGCATGGAAGAGCTGAATTAAACCAAGTGTTGCAAAGGCCATGGTGAGGGCATCTGCGTGAATGGCTTGATTATCTCCTACATGGACTGGATAGGCAAGAGCAAGACCATAAACAGTCAAGACGAGGGCACCTTGAAGGAGACCTTGATAGATGATAGAACTCATGACCCCACCTGAGAAGAAGCTTGATTTGCGTCCACGTGGTTTGTGGGTCATAACACCTGGCTCAGCTGGCTCAACACCAAGAGCGATAGCTGGGAAGGTATCGGTTACCAAGTTAATCCACAAGAGATGAACTGGCTGTAAGACATCCCAACCAAACAAGGTTGATAAGAAGATGGTTAATACTTCAGCCGTATTGGCAGAAAGCAAGTACTGAATAGTCTTTTGAATGTTTGAGAAGACCTTACGTCCTTCTTCAACTGCGACAATGATGGTCGCAAAGTTATCATCTGCAAGAATCATGTCTGATGCACCCTTAGAAACCTCTGTACCAGTGATTCCCATACCGATACCAATGTCGGCTGTTTTCAGAGCTGGCGCATCATTAACACCGTCACCTGTCATGGCAACAACCTTACCTTGTTTTTGCCAAGCTTTCACGATACGAACCTTGTGTTCTGGAGATACACGCGCGTAAACAGAGTATTGACCAACTACTTTTTCAAATTCTTCATCAGAAAGTTCATTGAGCTCAGCACCTGTCAAGACATGGTCCTCTGAGTCATTTTCGTCGATAATTCCCAAACGTTTGGCAATGGCTTCTGCTGTGTCTTGGTGGTCACCAGTGATCATGATTGGACGGATTCCCGCTTCTTTAGCCACACGAACAGCTTCTGCCGCTTCGGCACGTTCAGGGTCAATCATCCCAATCAATCCAGTAAAGATCAAGTTGTTTTCAAGCTCTTCAGAAGTAAGATTTTCTGGAATACTATCGATAATCTTATAAGCACCTGCAAGGACACGCAAGGCTTGGTGAGCCATTTCAGAGTTATTTGTGTGAATTAATTCATTGACTTGATTATCAATCGTAGCAACATCTCCAGCCTTATCACGAGCAACACAACGTTTCAAAAGTTGATCTGGAGCCCCCTTAACTGCCACGAGGAATTTACCATCTGGCAATGGATGAACCGTGGACATGAGTTTACGATCTGAGTCAAACGGCAATTCAGCTACACGAGGATATTTCTCTAAGAACCCTTTAACATCATAGCCCTTATCCAAGGCATACTGGATGAAGGCTGTTTCCGTTGGATCCCCGATCAGGTTTCCTTCTGCATCAATCTTGGTATCATTGGCCAAAACAACTGAACGAAGAAGCGGCATGTCCAAGCCGAGTTCAATATCATCAGCTGAGTCATGTAGGACTGCGTCATAGAAGACTTTCTCGACTGTCATCTTGTTCATGGTAAGCGTACCAGTCTTATCAGAAGCGATGATTTCTGTTGAACCAAGTGTTTCGACTGCTGGCAACTTACGAACGATAGAGTTTCGTTTTGCCAAAACTTGAGTACCAAGGGCAAGAACGATGGTCACGATAGCAGGGAGTCCTTCTGGAATGGCTGCAACAGCAAGTGCAACAGAGGTCATTAACTCACCAAGTGGATCTTTACCTTGAATGAAGACTCCAACTACAAAAGTAACAAGGGCAATGACCAAAATTGCATAGGTCAAAACCTTAGAGAGGTTGTTCAAGTTTTGTTTGAGGGGCGTGTCTGTCTCGTCAGCATCATGGAGCATGCCAGCGATATGACCCACTTCAGTGTACATACCTGTATTGACAACAACACCAAGACCACGACCATAGGTCACGTTTGAGTTTTGGAAGGCCATATTGACACGGTCACCAATACCAGCATCTGCAGCGAGTTCTACGGTCAAGTCTTTTTCAACTGGAACTGACTCACCTGTCAAGGCTGCTTCTTCGATTTTAAGAGAATTGGCTTCTAGCAAACGTAGGTCTGCTGGCACTACGTCACCTGCTTCAAGGGCAACGATATCTCCTGGCACCAATTCTTTGGAATCAATCTCTGCCATGTGCCCATCACGAATAACGCGAGCAGCTGGACTGGACATAGATTTGAGGGCTTCGATGGCTTCTTCTGCTTTTCCTTCTTGGTAAACACCGAAGGCAGCATTGATGATAACCACGGCAAGGATAATGATGGCATCTGCGATATCTTCCCCACCAGAAGTTACGACTGACAAGATAGCCGCTGCAACTAGGATGATAATCATCAAATCCTTAAATTGCTCGATAAACTTGACTAGGAGAGATTTTTTCTCACCCTCTTCCAGTTCATTACGCCCATATTCAGTTAGGCGTTTCTGCGCTTCGCTTGACGAAAGACCTTGCTCAGTTGCTTCAACTGACTTCAAGACCTCTTCAGGACTCTGAGTGTAAAACGCTTGGCGTTTTTGTTCTTTTGACATGTGTCTCCTCCTTGACATTATGTGCAAAACAAGTTCTCTTTTGGTTTTATGACAAACAAAAAGAGACCTGTTAATCATAACAAGTCTCGCTGTTTAAGATAGCGCCGGAAAGCATACTTTTCAGTATACAATTCGGAATGACGACACTATCACAGGTTTCTGCCAGCTACTCCCTTGAGTAGTACTATTATATCAAAATTTGAAAAGTTTTCAAGAATTAAAATCCGATGAAACAAGACTAAATTTGAATTTTCCCATGAAAACCAGTATAATGAAAACAGAATCTCAGCACTAGAAAGGAAGTCCGATGAACCAATCCATGTCAAATCTCAAGTTGGCGGAACGTGGTGCCATTATCAGCATTTCGACCTACCTCCTCTTGTCTACTGCAAAATTAGCGACTGGCCACCTCCTGCATTCCTCCAGTTTGGTGGCGGATGGTTTCAACAACGTATCCGATATTATCGGAAATGTTGCACTTCTGATTGGCATTCGGATGGCTCGCCAGCCTGCAGACCGTGACCACCGCTTTGGACACTGGAAGATTGAAGATTTAGCTAGTTTGATCACTTCCATCATCATGTTCTATGTTGGTTTTGATGTGCTTCGGGACACCATTCAGAAAATCCTCAGTCGGGAACAAACGATTATCGATCCTCTGGGAGCATTTCTAGGAATCATTTCTGCAGCGGTCATGTTTGCCGTTTATCTCTATAATACTCGCCTCAGTAAGAAATCCAAATCCAAGGCTCTCAATGCAGCTGCTAAGGACAATCTTTCCGATGCTGTCACCTCGCTTGGGACCTCCATTGCTATCTTAGCCAGCAGTTTCAATTACCCTATCGTGGATAAATTGGTCGCTATCATCATCACCTTCTTTATCTTAAAAACAGCCTATGATATCTTTATCGAGTCTTCCTTCAGTCTTTCAGATGGTTTTGATGACCGTCTGCTAGAGGACTACCAAAAGGCCATCATGGAGATTCCAAAGATTAGTAAGGTCAAGTCCCAAAGAGGGCGTACCTACGGTAGCAATATCTACCTTGATATCACCCTGGAAATGAATCCTGACTTATCAGTCTATGAGAGTCATGAGATTGCGGACCAGGTCGAATCCATGCTGGAAGAGCGTTTTGGAGTCTTTGATACCGATATTCATATCGAGCCAGCTCCCATACCTGAGGACGAGATTTTAGACAATGTCTATAAAAAACTGCTCATGCGTGAGCAATTGATTGACCAAGGAAATCAGCTAGAAGAACTCCTTGCTGAGGACTTTCTCTATATCCGTCAAGATGGGAAGCAGATGGATAAAGAGGCTTATAAGTCTGAAAAAGAACTTAGTGCTGCGATTAAGGACATTCAGATTACCTCCATCAGTCAAAAAACCAAACTCATTTGCTATGAGCTAGATGGTATCGTCCACACTAGTATCTGGCGTCGCCATGAGACTTGGCAAAATATTTTTCACCAGGAAACAAAAAAAGAATAGAAAAATCCTATCATTGCGACGGGATTTTTCTATTCTTCTAACTATCAAACTCACTTAGGTATTCATAGCGTTCGTATTTTTCAAGGAGTTCTTCATTTTTCTCGTCTAGCTCTTTCTGAAGCGTCGCCAGTTTGCCAAAGTCGGAGCCATTTGCCTGCATTTCTTCTTCAATGGCTGCGATACGATTTTCCAAGGCTTCAATATCGCCTTCAATGCTTGCCCACTCCTGCTTTTCTTGGTAGGTCATGCGTTTCTTGTCTTCACGGACCTTGACTACTTTTTCCTTTTCTGCCTTTTGCACTTGATTGGCCATCTCTGTTTCAAAGGCTTTTTCATCAAGGTAGTCGGTGTAATGACCAAAGAAGGGACGAATCTTGCCATCCTCAAAAGCGAGAATCTTGGTCGCTACCTTATCCAAAAAATAACGGTCATGGCTAACTGTCAAGACAGGACCTGCAAAGCTCTGCAAGAAATTCTCCAAGACTGTCAAAGTCGCAATATCCAAATCATTGGTCGGTTCGTCCAAAAGAAGAACATTAGGTTTTTCCAAGAGCAATTTGAGAAGATAAAGGCGCTTTTTCTCTCCCCCAGATAATTTCTCAATCAAGGTTCCATGCGTCGAACGTTGGAAGAGGAACTGCTCCAGCAACTCAGCGATGGAAGTCGTAGAACCACCACTGGTCTTAACCTCTTCTGCTACTTCCTGCAGGTAATTGATAACGCGCTTGCTCTCGTCTAAACCTTCAATTTGTTGAGAGAAATAGGCAATGCGAACCGTCTCACCGATGATCACTTGACCTTTAGTCGGCTCAAGACTTCCTGCGATGAGATTAAGCAGAGTTGACTTCCCAACACCATTGTCCCCAACAATTCCGATACGGTCTTTGGCCTGCACCAAGAGGTTGAAATCTTGCAAAATGGGCTTGTTTTCATAGGCGAAGGAAACATCCTTAAACTCGATGACCTTCTTACCAATACGGCTAGTTTCAAAGTTCATGGTCAAGTCTGTCTCAGCAACGCCGCCTGATACTTCTTTCTTTAAGTCGTGGAAACGATTGATACGGGCTTGTTGCTTGGTCGCACGTGCCTGCGGTTGTCTGCGCATCCAGGCCAATTCTTGTTTGTAGAGTTGTTCTTTCTTGTGGATAAGGGCAGCGTCACGCTCATCTTGTTCAGCCTTGAGGCGAACATAGTCCTGGTAATTTCCCTGATACTCAGTCAAGCCTGCTCGGTCCAACTCGAAAATCCGCGTTGATAGTGCATCTAGGAAATAGCGATCATGAGTGATAAAGAGAACCGTCTTCTTGGAATTTTTCAAAAAGAGAGTCAGCCACTCAATGGTCGCAATGTCCAAGTGGTTGGTCGGCTCGTCCAGAAGCAAAAGGTCGTGGTTTCCTAGGAGAACTTGCGCCAACTGAACCCGTCTTCTCAGACCACCTGACAATTCACCAACTGGAGTCGACAAATCCTGAATACCCAACTTGCTGAGAACAGTCTTGACCTGACTTTCGATTTCCCAGGCTTGAAGAGAATCCATCTCAGCCATGACCCGTTCCAAACGAGCCTGCTTGTCCTCGCTATAGTCGAGCATGAGGAGTTCATACTCACGAATGAGCTGGATTTCCTTGAGGTCGCTGGAGAGAACCGTATCCAAGACCGTCTTGCTATCATCAAAGTCTGGATTCTGGGTCAAGTAACCGATCTTATAGTCATTCTTTGCCGAAAAGGGACTGACATCACCATCAAAGCCAGAAACACCCGAAAGAACATCTAAAAGGGTGGTTTTCCCAGTTCCGTTGACACCGATAAGACCAATTCTGTCCAAGTCATGGATAATAAAGGAAATATCCTTAAAAACGGTCTTGTCACCAACGGATTTGCTTAGTTTTTCAACGATAAAATCACTCATTTTTTCTCCCTCAGGTAAGCATGGATGGCTTGACGGTCATTTTCCAATTCTCCATCAACAATGGCAAACTCAATCTCTGTTAAAACCTCTCCCAAGGCTGGACCTGGCTGATAACCATATTCCTTAATCAAAATGCCACCGTTAATCTGGATTTCTTTCTTATCATGAATGGTCAAACTATGGTAAGTTTCTGTGATAGCTTGTGGGTTGACTGCTTTTCCTTGAGCCTGACGAAGGCTTTCAGCCTGTAGAAGGGAATCCAAATCAAAGCGGTAACAATCGCGCTTGCTCAGCTCTCCTTCTTCTCGCAAAGCCAAAATGGTCAGCAAATCCTGAACTTGCTTTGCAAATTGGCGTGAGGTCTTCCAATGTTTCAAAAATGGCTGTGCATCTTTAACCTCCAAAGCCCACAATAGAGCCGCCCAAGCTTGTTCGGAAGATTCAAAAGTGAAATCACTCTCCAAATCAAACAGTCTGTTGAGCTTGTCCTGGCTTCCTGCCATATCTGGGAGATAGTCATAAGCTCGACTCTCAATCATGGAAGACAGACCAACTCGCCAAAAAGGTGCCCGCAAGAGTTTATCAAACTCAACGAAGATGCGCTCCACAGAAATTTTCTCCAAGAGCGGCGTCAAAGTCTTCATCGCTTCAAATGTTTCTGGCTCAAGTTTAAAACCGAGACTGGCTTGAAAACGGAAACCACGCATAATCCGCAGAGCATCTTCGTTGAAACGCTCACTAGCAACACCCACCGCTCGCAAGACTTGCCTTTCCAAATCTTCTAAACCATGGAATAAGTCAATGATTTCTCCTGTCTCGTCCAAAGCAAAGGCATTGACTGTAAAATCACGGCGCTTGAGGTCTTCTTCTAGCGAGCGCACAAAGGAAACCGCACTGGGTCTGCGATAGTCTACATAGACATCCTCTGTCCGAAAAGTGGTCACCTCATACTCCTCGTCCCCATCTAAAACTAAGACAGTTCCATGTTCAATTCCGATATCGACTGTTCGCGGAAAAATCTGCTTGGTCTCCTCTGGATAAGAAGACGTCGCAATATCCACATCGTGGATGGGACGATTGAGGAGGGCATCTCGAACAGAGCCCCCAACAAAATAGGCTTCAAAGCCTGCTTCTTTAATTTTTTCTAATACTGGTAAAGCCTTCTGAAATTCAGAAGGCATTTGTGTTAATCTCATAATAAATGTTCTAATCCATAGACAAGCTCATGACGCTTGACAACTTCTTTGATTCCCAAATTCACCCCTGTCATGAAGGAGCTGCGATCATAGGAGTCATGACGGAGGGTCAATCCTTCTCCCTGATTGCCAAAAATGACTTCTTGATGGGCTACCAAGCCTGGTAGACGGACAGAATGGATACGCATACCATCAAAGTCAGCACCTCGAGCACCCGCAATCAATTCTTCCTCATCGGGCGCACCTTGTTGGATAGACTCTCGAACTTCCGCCATCAACTCAGCTGTTTTAATGGCTGTTCCACTAGGAGCATCTTTTTTCTTGTCATGATGGAGCTCGATAATCTCCACATTTGGGAAATATTTGGCAGCCTGCGCCGCAAATTGCATGAGCAAGACAGCTCCCAAGGCAAAGTTAGGGGCAATCAAGCCACCCAAATCTTGTTCACGGGAAAATGCTTTTAGTTCTGCAATTTCTTCACTAGTAAAGCCTGTTGTTCCAACTACTGGAGCGAAGCCATTTTCAAGAGCAAAACGTGTATTTTCGTAGGCAACGGCTGGTGTGGTAAAATCTACCCAAACATCCGCTTCAAAACCAGCCAAGTCAGCCTTATCATTGAAGACAGGAATTCCCTGCCATTCTGACCCAGACTCAAAAGGATCCAAAACTGCGACCAAGTCCAAGTCGGGATCAGCCAAGACCATCTGACAAGCAGCTTGGCCCATCTTCCCCTTAAAACCAGCAATAATTACTCGAATACTCATCTCTACTCCTGTCTAAGATACAAAGGACGTTAGCTGCCCATGAAAAATAGGGAATGGCGCTGACTTTCCATGAAAGGCAAGACAGGCATCTTTTTTCAAGAGGCAGGTAGGCCGTGTTCAATTTCTAAGATACAAAGCCTGTAAGAACAATCTAGACGATTGGTGTATAGCTCAAGGCGATACTACCTTCTCCAAGGTGGGTCCCAATGACACTACCAAAGCTAACAATTGGGATCTCAGAATTCACATCACTCTCAATCAAAAGTTGGCGTAAATCTGCCGCCTTTTGAGGAGCGTTCCCATGAATGACTGTAATACGGTAGTCCCCATCTTTTGTCAACTCTTTAATGATTTCCACCAGACGTTTGGTTGCCTTCTTTTCCGTACGAACTTTTTCGTAAACTTCAATCACCCCTTGGTCATTAAAGTAGAGGATAGGCTTGATACTGAGGAGATTCCCTAAGATGGCTGCCCCATTTGACAAACGTCCTCCCTTAACCAAGTGGTCGAGGTCATCTACTATGATAAAAGCTGAATTATCAGCAATTTGGATAGCCAACTTCTCCTGAATCCGGGCAAAATCATCGCCTTGTTCTGCCCATTCAAAGGCACTCTCTACCATAAATCCTAGAGGAGAGCTTGTGATATGGGTATCCGGAAAGGCGATGGTCAAGCCATCATACTCGTCCAACATGTATTGGATATTCTGATAAAAACCTGAAATTCCCGACGAAAGAAAGAGTCCCAAGACATGGGTGTAACCCTCGTCTTTCAAAGAACTAAGAATCTCATCCAATTTGGCAATACTTGGCTGACTAGTCTTAGGCAATTCTGTAGACTGAGCCATTTTTTGATAAAATTCCTCAGCAGTCAGATTGATACCTTCAACATACTCCTCCCCATCAATATTGACAGGAATATCCAAGATAAATAGATTCTCTCTTTGCAGCGTCCTCTCCTCTAAATAGGCTGAAGAATCTGTAATGACAGCTAATTTCATGACTAAAACTCCAAATTGATCCCTGGAAGATCCAAGGCGATTTCTGTTACTTCATACGTCAAACGGTTGAGCATGTTCAAACATGGACGTGCCAAGGTTTCGACTTCTTCTTGGTTAAATTCGCTTGGTTCGTTGACAATACGGCCTTCCACATGGTTAACTTGGGAAATCGTTCCGCTGATGACAAATTTGTCAAAGACAATCATGAAACTCAAGATAACGACAAGCGAAGTCACTTGGTTTTCTTGGTCATGTTGGAGTAACTGAAAGTTCACGTCTACCTTGGTTTCAGGAGCTCCATTTTCATTTTCCCATTCAAAGTTACGAGCATCAAAGTGATACTGGCTAACAAATTCTTGTTCTCGTTTAAGATTCATTTTTCTCTCCCATTGCTACAATTTACTATGCAATTGTACCACATTTTTATCATTTCATCTAGTTTTCTAGGCTTTAGTCAATTCCGATTTCATCTTTAACAACAGCAGCAATCGTATCGACATAGTAGTTGACTTCTTCTGTTGTAGGAGCTTCCGCCATAACGCGCAAGAGGGGTTCTGTTCCACTTGGGCGGACAAGGATACGGCCGTTCCCTGCCATTTCTTCTTCCATCTTCTCGATGATTGTCTTGATGGCTGGCACTTCCATGGCTTTTTCTTTCATGGCATTTTCCACTCGGATATTGACCAGTTTTTGCGGGTAAATCGTCACTTCTGATGCTAGTTGAGACAAGCTCTTGCCTGTTTCTTTCATGATTTTAGTCAATTGAACAGCTGATAATTGACCATCACCTGTTGTATTGTAATCCATCAAGATAACGTGACCTGATTGTTCACCACCAAGGTTGTAGCCTGATTTTCTCATTTCTTCAACGACATAGCGGTCACCAACTGCAGTCACTGCCTTGTTAATGCCAGCACTCTCCAAGGCCTTATGGAAGCCAAGGTTAGACATAACCGTTGTCACGATGGTGTTTTGAGCCAACTGGCCTTTTTCAGAAAGGTATTTCCCGATGATGTACATGATCTTATCACCATCGACGATATCAGCATTTTCATCAACGGCAATCAAGCGGTCACTGTCTCCGTCAAAGGCCAAACCAATAGCTGACTGGCTTTCTTTGACCACTTCTTGAAGAGCTTCTGGGTGTGTTGAACCCACATTCAAGTTGATATTAAGACCATCTGGTGTCTCACCGATAACTGTCAACTGAGCTCCAAGATCAGCGAAAATCTGACGGGCACTTGTAGACGCTGCACCGTTTGCTGTGTCCAAGGCCACTTTCATTCCCTCAAGAGGAGCTCCAGTTGAAATAAGGTAGCCTTCATACTTACGCAAGCCTTCTGGGTAATCCACCAAGGTTCCCAAGCCTTCCGCACTTGGACGAGGAAGAGTGTCTTCTGTAGCATCTAGCAAGGCTTCGATTTCTGCTTCTTTGTCGTCATCAAGTTTGAAGCCATCCCCACCAAAGAATTTAATTCCATTATCAAGGGCTGGGTTGTGACTAGCGGAAATCATGACACCTGCACTGGCTCCCTCAGTTTTGACCAAGTATGCTACTGCTGGTGTTGCAAGAACACCGAGTTTGTAGACGTGAATCCCTACAGAGAGAAGACCTGCCACTAAGGCTGATTCCAACATTTCTCCTGAGATACGTGTATCACGTCCTACAAAGACTTTAGGGGCTTCTGTTTCGTGTTGGCTAAGAACATATCCACCAAAACGTCCCAGTTTAAAGGCCAATTCTGGCGTCAGTTCTACGTTTGCTTCTCCACGGACTCCATCGGTCCCAAAATATTTACCCATTTTATTTATCATCCTTTTCTACTGTTTTATTTAGTCCTGTTTAGACGAGTCTGGTTTCGTTTCTGAACTCGTTGAAGACGAACTGCTAGTTGAAGAGCCCGTTGACGAGGTCGTTGACGAAGAACTCGAGCTAGACGATACTGTTTTGGTTGTAATTTTCATTGTAGTGTCAAATGGCATAATGACGCTTGGTAAGACATTTCCATTTTTATCAACTGCTTGTAGAGGAACAGAAGCCGAGTAGTTACCCGTTATCCGTTCACTCGTCGGTAAGATGGCAATGACACGATCTACTTTGGAGAGGGTTTCCTCATCACTAATAACCGTTACTTTCTCATCTGACACAGTAACTTTATCGATTTTCACGCGAGAATCAATCTGGTTAGGATCAATCTCTGGCACAACGATTACATTGCCTCGTTTTGCTTTTTTACCGACCTTCACTGTTATCTTTTGCGGTGTTGCAACAGCGGTCAAACCACTTGGTAGATTTTCTATGTTTAGAGGAACTTCGATGGTCCCTACACTGGCATTGGTTAAGTCAGCTGTCACCTTGAATTTGCGCGTACTTTCCTGCATTTCGCTTGCCAAAGCAACTCGATTGGAACCTGTCAAGAAAACCGTTACTTCTGATGTGAAGCCGCTAATAAAGTACTGATCACTGTCATAGTGGATATCAATTGGTACATTGAGTACTGTATTGGTATAGGTTTCCGTCCGCACTTGTCTAGCACTATTATTATTCTGATAGTTTGTAGAAGTCGCATAGATAAAGAGGATGCAGGCGAAAAAGAAAGAAGAAATGATATAAAGACTATTTTTTCTCATGTTTCAATCCTCCTAGCAAGCGCTCTTTCAAACCATGTTTTTCCTCTGATGTTGGAAGTAGGATTCTTCTCAATTCAGATTCAAACTCTTCCAAGGTCAAATCGTGTTTAAAGACTCCATTATAGGTGATTGAGATTCCACCTGTCTCCTCCGAAACCACAAAGGTAAGAGCATCCGATACTTCTGACAAACCAATCGCCGCCCTATGACGTGTTCCAAACTCCTTGGAAATCTCTGTATTTTCAGTTAGTGGCAAGTAGGCTGAAGTAACAGCAATCCGATCTTCTCGGATAATGACAGCTCCGTCATGCAAGGGAGTGTTAGGAATAAAAATGTTGATGAGCAATTCAGCTGAAATCTTGGCATCTAGGGGAATCCCCGTAGAGATGTATTCCTGTAAGGTTCTCACTCGCTGCACTGCTACCAGCGCACCAATCTTACGCGGGCTCATGTACTCGACTGATTTGACAAAGGCACGAATCATCTGCTCTTCTGCGCTAATCGGAGCATTGGAAAAGAAATCCGTTGCCCGCCCCAACCGCTCTAGACCCGTCCGAATCTCTGGTGAAAAGATGACTACTGCTGCAATGACCCCGTAGGTGATGATCTGATTGATCAACCAAGAAATGGTCGTTAAACCAATCATATTGGAGAGAATTTGGGCTAGAATGAAGACCAAAACTCCCCGCACCAAGATCATGATTTTAGTACCTGCAATAGCCTTTGTAAAATGATACAAAATATAAGTCACAATCAGAATATCAATCAGATTGATGACGATACTCCAAGGGCTTGAAAACAAACTCGTCCAGTATTGCAAGTTGGAAAATTGCTGAAAATTCATCCCTGGTTCCCTCCTTATCAAAACACGTTCCGTTCTATTATACCATTTTCTAACAATTTTTTCCCTATCCTACTTCATTTTAATTTGATTAAAAATATGATAAAATAAACTGACTAGAAAAAACGAAGGAGAAATCATGTCTCAACTCTATGATATTACCATTGTAGGTGGTGGTCCTGTCGGGCTCTTTGCCGCCTTTTACGCCCACCTACGCCAAGCCAAAGTCCAAATCATCGACTCCCTTCCCCAGCTCGGTGGTCAACCAGCCATCCTCTACTCTGAGAAGCAAATCCTTGATGTGCCAGGTTTCTCAAACCTTACTGGAGAAGAGTTAACCAATCGCTTGATTGAGCAGCTAAACGGCTTTGAAACACCTGTTCACCTCAACGAAACCGTTCTTGAAATCGAGAAACAAGATCAAGGATTTACCATTACAACCAACAAGGGAAACCACCTGACTAAAACAGTCATCATTGCTATGGGTGGTGGCGCCTTTAAACCACGACCACTCGAATTAGAAGGTGTTGAGAATTATGAAAACATCCACTACCACGTTTCCAACATTCAGCAATACGCAGGCAAGAAAGTAACCATTCTCGGTGGTGGGGACTCAGCAGTGGACTGGGCTCTGGCTTTTGAAAAAATTGCGCCAACTACTCTCGTTCACCGTCGAGATAACTTCCGCGCCTTAGAGCACAGTGTGCAAGCCCTGCAAGAATCATCTGTAACTATCAAGACACCGTTCGTCCCTAGCCAACTTCTTGGAGATGGAAAAACACTCGATAAACTGGAAATCACCAAAGTCAAATCAGATGAAACCGAAACTATCGAAGTAGACCACCTCTTTGTCAACTACGGTTTCAAATCATCTGTCGGCAATCTTAAAAATTGGGGTCTGAACCTCAACCGTCACAAGATTATCGTCAATAGCAAGCAAGAATCTAGCCAAGCAGGTATCTATGCTATTGGCGACTGCTGCTACTATGAAGGGAAGATTGATTTGATTGCGACAGGACTGGGTGAAGCACCAACAGCTGTGAACAATGCCATCAACTACATCGACCCAGAACAAAAAGTACAACCAAAACACTCAACAAGTCTATAAGAAAATAACCACGGATCAACAATCCGTGGTTTTATAGCTCATCTGCAATCTTGTTTATTTTTCTGAGTCTGTGGTTGACACCACTTTTGGTCAAGGGATTGCTCAGGCTATCCGCCAACTGCTGGATAGAGTAGTCTGGGTGCTGGATCCGTAAGCGAGCCACCTCCTGCAAATCCACTGGTAAATTTTCCAAACCCATTCTATCTTTGATTTTACTGATATTATTGATAGTCTTCATGCTGGCAGAAACTGTCCGAGCGATATTGGCTGTTTCAGCGTTATTGGCGCGATTGAGGTCATTACGAGTTTCACGCAAAATCTTGACGCGCTCAA
Source organism: bacterium (assembly GCA_905221265.1). Lineage (GTDB taxonomy): Bacteria > Bacillota > Bacilli > Lactobacillales > Streptococcaceae > Streptococcus. Next base: position 251,316 of record CAJNCQ010000001.1, read on the forward strand.
AATTATCACGCGCCTGCATGGCCCCAATCACGATCAAGAAATCCATGATGTCTTCTGCACGTTGGAGATAAGTAACTGCACCTTTCTTACGTTCAATAACCTTGGCGTCCAGCAAAAACTGCTGGAGGAGAGAGGCCAATCCTTGGGCATGGTCTAGATAAACGGAACTAATCTCCAACTGGTACTTGCCAGACTCAGGATCTCGGATACTGCCATTTGCCAGAAAGGCCCCACATAAGTAAGCACGTCCAGCCTCCTCGTCTGCTAAAATATCAGGATCGATGCCTGTCTCCAAACCAAAGAAAGAATCCGCAAGCCGCAAATCAGCTAAAAGCTCCTGCACCCTCTCATCGGTATAGACCGTGTAGACACGATTCTTACGAAGATTGCTTCTCTGATAGTGTCGAATCTCTGACTTGATATCATAAAGATGAAGAAAGGACTCATAGAGGTGACGAGCTAACTTGGCATTTTCAGTCACGACAGACAGGGTCAAGCCTGAAGTCGAGAGACCGATACTGCCAGACATCTTGATGATGGCAGACAATTCATGACGACTGAGATGGTGTTGACCAAGAATTTCCTCTTTTACTGCAACTGTGAAACTCATTTCCTCACCTGTATAATGCGCATCAATTCGTCTACAATCAAATCGCCATCATGGAAGGCACCTCCATTTTCCAAACGAAGGAAGTTGGATGAAATCACACGAGGGACCTGCTTGCAAAGACCAGCAAAATCATGCTCTACCTGAACCAAATATTCATCAAAACGGTTGGTATTCATGTATTCTCTAGGAACTTGCTCGATATTCACCAGAACCGTATCAATGAAGGGACGCCCTAGATGACGGTGGAGAACTTCCACGTGGTCACTGTCTGAAAAGTGCTCTGTTTCCCCACGCTGGGTCATGATATTGCAGACATAGGCTATCTCCGCCTTGGTCTCTAAGAGAGCCTGCCCAATCTCCTCGATGACAATATTGGGCAAAATCGATGTAAAGAGGGAACCAGGCCCCAAGACGATCATATCACTCTCGAGAATAGTATTGACTACTCGACGACTGGCTTGCGGTGTTTTATCATCCAAGGTATTGGTCACATAGACATGGTCGATCATGCCTGGATGATCTGCAATGTGGCTCTCACCTGCCACCTCAGAACCGTCTTTAAAGACTGCATGCAGTGTCAAAGGTTGATCGCTTGAGGGGTAGATCTTTCCTGTTGTGTGAAAGAACTTACTGAGTAATTGCATAGCATTGTAGGTAGATCCTTGCATTTCAGAAAGCCCTGCTATGATGATATTCCCCAGTGGATGGCCCGCAAAAGCACCAGCCTCTTCTGAAAAGCGGTACTGAAAAACCTTCTCATAAAACTTGGGCATATCCGACATGGCCACAAGGACATTACGGAGATCTCCTGGTGGTGTCAGCTGTTGGATATTCTTTCTTAGTTCACCAGAAGATCCACCATCATCAGCTACCGTTACGATGGCCGCGATATCAACATCCTTTTCTCGCAAGCTTTTCAAAATGACGGGGATACCAGTTCCTCCACCAATTACCGTTATCTTTGGTTTTCTCATGAACGGTTTACCGTTTCCTTTCTTCTGTCTTTGTCACGATGGCTTTCATTGACAGGCCAGTTTTTGGATAAATCCTCAGCTATGCGCTTAGCAAAGGCAACACTACGGTGTTGTCCACCCGTACATCCTACTGCAATGGTTAAAACAGACTTTCCTTCTTTTTTGTAACTTGGCAAAATGGGCTCAATCAAGGCGAGTAAGTGCTGATAGAAACTTTCAGACTCTTCATGATTCATCACATAGTCATAAACTGCTTGATCCTCACCTGTCTGATTGCGGAGTTCAGGGAGGTAGTAGGGATTTGGCAAGAAACGGACATCAAAGACCAAGTCTGCATCGATAGGGATACCATACTTGAATCCAAAAGACATGACTTCGATACGGAAAGACTGGGCTTGTTCTTGGTCTGAAAATTGCTCTGCAATGGTTTTACGCAGTTCACGCGGAGTGAGTTCTGTCGTATCCACCACATTTTGACTCATATTTTTCAAAGGTGCCAAGAGTTCACGTTCCAGCTTGATGCCATCTAAAATTCGACCATCTGCAGCTAGAGGGTGACTTCTTCTAGTTTCCTTATAGCGTGCTACCAATTCCTTATCTGCTGCGTCTAAAAAGAGGATTTTGAAGTCCAAATCATCTTGGTTTTCCAATTCATCCAAAACAGCCTGAATCTCTGAAAAGAAGGAACGGCTCCGCATATCGACTACCAAGGCCAGTTTGTGGTCATCATCCTTGGTCTCTACCAACTGCAAAAACTTTGGTAAGAGTGCTGGTGGCATATTGTCAATGGTGAAATATCCCAAATCTTCGAAGGACTGAATGGCTACCGTTTTCCCTGCACCACTCATCCCTGTTACAATCACAAGGTGAAGTTGTTTTTTTGTCATCTATCTCTCCTTATATCAAAAAAAGTTTGGCAGAGCCAAACTTCAACTAGCTTATCCAATCTCTGCGATCACTTCAATTTCGACTTTTACATCACGAGGAAGACGTGCAACCTCTACAGCTGAACGAGCTGGGAACTCCTCTTTAAAGGCAGTTTGGTAAACCTCGTTAAAAGGAACAAAGTCATTCATATCGCTCAAGAAGCAAGTGGTTTTGACAACATGGTCAAAGTCTGTTCCTGCTTCTGCCAAAATAGCACCGATATTTTTCAAAACTTGTTCGGTCTGTTCTTGTATAGTTTCTCCTACAATTTCACCAGTTTCAGGAGATAGGGGAACTTGACCGCTAGCAAACAAAAGATTGCCAACGATTTTTCCTTGAACATAGGGTCCGATTGCTTTTGGAGCCTTGTCTGTGTGAATAATTTTTGTCATTATTTTCCTCATAATTTTTCTAAAATAGCATCCCAAGCCTGATCCATCCCTGCCTTGCTGACAGATGAAAAGAGGATGAAATCATCACTTGGGTCAAAGTTTAGTTTCTTTTTGATTGCTGATTCGTGCTTATTCCACTTACCACGAGGAATCTTGTCTGCCTTGGTCGCAACGATGATAACCGGAATCTCATAATACTTGAGAAATTCGTACATCTGCACATCATCTGCTGACGGGTCGTGGCGGAGATCCACCAGACTGACCACGGCACGGAGATTTTCACGAGTCGTTAAGTATTCCTCAATCATGCGCCCCCACTTTTCACGCTCCTTTTTGGAAACGCGGGCATAGCCATAACCAGGCACATCCACAAAGCGCATCTTGTCATCAATGTTGAAGAAGTTGAGTAACTGGGTCTTCCCAGGTTTTCCTGATGTACGAGCAAGATTTTTGCGGTTCAACATGGTGTTGATAAAGCTAGACTTGCCGACATTTGAACGCCCTGCAAGGGCAATCTCTGGCAGGTCATCCTGCGGATAGTGGGACTTGTTTGCCGCACTGAGCAGGATTTCAGCATTGTGTGTATTAAGTTCCATAGTCACCTCTAGGCTGTTTCTAGGATGGGTTTTTCCGTTCCATCGACAGCTTCTTTTGTGATGCGGACCAATTTCACATTTTCTTGACTTGGCACTTCAAACATAACATCTAGCATGGTTTCTTCGATGATTGAGCGAAGACCACGCGCACCAGTTTTGCGTTCAATAGCCTTATTGGCTATTTCCTGAAGAGCTTCATCGTCAAATTCCAACTCAACATCATCATAAGAAAGCAAGGTTTGGTATTGTTTCACCAAGGCATTTCTTGGCTCTTTCAAGATGCGAACCAAGTCATCGACCGTCAATTGCTCAAGAGCAGCAAAGACAGGCAAGCGCCCAATCAACTCAGGGATAATCCCAAATTTTTGAATGTCTTCTGCGATGATTTCTTGCATGTAGGAGCTGTTTTCGTCAATTGCCTTGTTATTTTGGCCGAAACCGATAACTTTTTCACCTAAACGTTGTTTAACGATTTCTTCGATGCCATCAAAAGCACCACCTACGATAAAGAGGATATTTTTAGTATCCACCTGAATCATCTCTTGTTGTGGATGTTTGCGTCCACCTTGAGGCGGCACGCTAGCAACGGTTCCCTCGATAATCTTGAGAAGGGCTTGTTGCACACCTTCACCAGAAACGTCACGTGTGATAGACACATTCTCGCTCTTCTTGGCAATCTTGTCAATTTCATCCACGTAGATAATCCCACGCTCTGCACGTTCGATGTTAAAGTCAGCAGCCTGCAAGAGTTTGAGGAGGATATTTTCCACGTCCTCACCCACATACCCAGCCTCAGTCAGAGCTGTCGCATCTGCAATAGCAAAAGGCACGTTCAAGCTCTTAGCCAAAGTCTGAGCCAAGAAAGTTTTCCCTGAACCAGTTGGACCAATCATCAGGATATTTGACTTCTGCAAATCCACATCTTCAGACTCTTCACGCGTATCGTGGAAATTAATGCGTTTGTAGTGATTGTATACAGCCACTGCCAAGGCACGTTTGGCACGATCTTGACCGATAACATAGTGGTTCAAGATATTGAGGAGTTCGATTGGTTTTGGTACTTCAGACAAGTCTGCCAAGACTTCCTCGGCCAACTCCTCCCGAATGATTTCCTGGGCCAACTCCACACATTCATTACAGATAAAGGCGTTGTTCCCAGCGATTATTTTCTTTACTTCTTCTTGGCTTTTGCCACAAAATGAGCAATAAACCATCATATCATTTTTCCTATTTGTAGGCATGATTTCCTTCCATTCTAATTTATCATTCTATCTAAAATAAGGTCATATAAAAAGCGTGGACACTATTGACCAGATTGGTAAAAGCATTCAACCAGAGTAAGGCAGACAGTCCATAGCGCTTCTTACGAAAAGCCTGTGCTCCAGTCAAAATACAGATCACACACAAAAAAGCTGTAAAAAATCCAAATATACTGCGCTCCATTAGACTTCCTTTCTATCTCGGTATTCGATGGTAAAATCATAGTCGTTTTTCTCATCTTGGGTGTAAGATTTGCTTGCTACTGTCTCAAAACGAGACAAGTCAAACTCCTCAGGGAAATAGGTATCTCCCTCCACCTGAGCATGAATCTGTGTCACGATGATTTCATCTAAATAGGGCTCAAAAGCCTGAAAAATCTGTTTTCCGCCAAGGATATAGAGATTTTTTCCCTGACTCTGATACCACGCTAAAACAGACTCCACATCTTGAAATACGAGCGCCCCATCTATGACTTCTTCGCTATTGCGCGTTAAAATCAAGGTTTGCCGTTTTGGAAGCAGACGACGTCCCATGCCATCAAAGGTCACTCGACCCATCAGTATAGCATGATTTAAAGTTGTTTCCTTAAAATGTTGCAACTCTGCTGGCAAATGCCAAGGGAGACGATCTTCCTTCCCAATCACACCTTTTTCATCTTGGGCCCAAATGGCTATGATTTTCTTTGTCATGCTTCCGTCCTTTTTATTGATACTACTATTTTATCAAAATTCTCCCAAAAAGGCTGTTTTGAAACGCGCGCAAAAGAGAGAAAAGGAGCAGGCTTCATTCAGCCTGCTCCTATCGTCCCTAGGACATATATTTTTTTGCTTCTGATTCGATTTTTTCAACCACTTCTTGGATACTTAGTCCAGTTGTGTCAAGGTAAACTGCATCCTCAGCCTGTTTGAGAGGTGAGGTTTCACGATGACTATCCTTGTAGTCACGCTCAGCAATCTCTTCTTTCAACGTTTCCAAATCTGTCTCAATCCCTTTAGCAATATTTTCCTTGTAACGACGCTCTGCTCTTTCTTCAACAGAAGCCACTAGGAAAATCTTGAGTTCAGCTTGTGGTAAAACAACTGTCCCGATATCACGCCCATCCATGACGATACCACCTTGCTGAGCAATCTCTTGCTGGAGCGAAACCAGTTTCTCACGCACTTCAGGAATAGCAGCAATGCTTGAAACCTTGTTGGTCACTTCATTTTCACGAATCGGATGCGTAATATCAACATCCCCTACAAAAACAAGTTGCTCACCTGTTTCTGAACGACCAAAACTAATGGGGTGTTGGTTAAGAAGCTCAAGAAGTTGATCTACATTTCCTGCATCCAACTGGTGCTTAAGCGCTATATAAGTCGCAGCACGGTACATAGCACCCGTATCGAGATAAGTGTAACCAAAATCCTTAGCGACAATCTTTGCGACCGTACTCTTGCCACTCGAAGCTGGACCATCGATAGCAATTTGAATTGTCTTCATGACCGACTCCTATCTTGTCTTAATCACATCACCTGGGTTGGCAAACCAAGATCCAGATGACATGTGAGAAGGATTTAGAGCCTCTAGCTGGGCAATGGAAATCCCTGCACGTTGAGCAAGAGCTGCTTCTCCCTCTCCAGGATGTACTGTAAGTGTTCCTTCACCTTCTGTATGTTCTTCCGAACTGCTCTCTGAAGGTGTTGATTCAGAAGAAGCTGTTTCCTCTACCTTGCTACTTGAAGATGATGATGCTTCTACTTTAGAACTTGAACTTGTAGAAGGAGACGATGCATCATAGAAGTCCTTCAAAGATGAAGTACGATTGCTTCCTCCGGTTGATAGATAAATCAATACAACTACCATTGCTACAACAATTACAAAGAAGAGGCTAGCTAGAACCGTCAAGACACGATTCGCAACAACGCCCTTCCCTTTTTGTTTCCGGTGTCGACGCTCTGATCTTGTTTCTTCCTCATTGTTTTCGTAAATATCTTCTTGCCACGGTTCTTTTTCCATACCTTACTCCTTGTTTTTTTTACATTTTCTTATTACAATATAAATATGAAAGTCACACTTATACCCGAACGGTGCATCGCCTGCGGGCTTTGCCAAACCTATTCTGAACTCTTTGATTACCATGATAATGGAATCGTTCGATTTTACGATGATCCAGTTGAATTGCAAAGAGAAATCACTGAGACCAGCGATGTTCTGGAGGCCATCAAAAATTGTCCTACAAGAGCACTTCTAAAAGATCCATCGTAGGAAGCAGGGAATAAATATAATTGATTTCTTCTCATTTTTCCCACACTTACTAGTTTAGCATATTTCTAGGTAAAATTATAGTCTTTTTTGGTTATTTTTTTCCTTCAACAAGAGAAAGGTCACTTTTTTCTTTGACGAGATAGAGTGGTCTTTTTTTGGTTTCCATATAGATCTTACTGATATATTTTCCCAAAATCCCAATGGTCAGGAGTTGAATCCCTCCAAGAAAGAGAATGACAGCCATCAGAGAGGTCCAGCCAGATGTTGGATTTCCCAAGATAAGAGTCCGAAACACTACAAAAACAGTCATCATAAAAGAAATAAAACAAGATAGGAGTCCAGCTACAAAGGCTATACTCAAGGGAAAATCTGAAAAGTTAAGAATTCCTTCAATCGAGTAGAAAAAGAGCTGTCTAAAACTCCAACTGGTCTTGCCAGCCTGTCGTTCAACGTTTGGATAATCAAGATAGTGCGTTTTAAAGCCAACCCAGGCAAAGAGTCCCTTAGAAAAACGATTGGACTCGGTCAAGGTTAAAATAGCATCTACCACAGACCTCCTCATCATGCGAAAATCGCGGACACCTGAGGGCAGAGCTACTGGGCTAATTTTTTGCATGAGGCGATAAAAGAGGTCAGCGCAGAAACTGCGAAAGAAGGGTTCTCCCTCCCGACTAGTTCTCCGTGTCCCAATACAGTCTAAATCTGCATTCTGGTCTAGTAAGGCTTTCATCTCAAGTAGCATACTGGGAGGATCCTGAAGGTCTGCATCCATCACGACCACCAAGTCTCCAGTCGCATGCTGCAAGCCTGCATACAGAGCCGCTTCTTTCCCAAAATTTCTCGAGAAAGAGATATACTGTACCGCAGGATTTTGTACCCGATAGGCCTTCAAAAGCTCCAAAGTGCCATCGCTTGAACCATCATCCACAAAGACATACTCGATCTCTGCCCCCAATTCTGGAAGCAGAGCTTCCACAGACTGATAAAAAAGAGGAAGTACTTCCTCTTCGTTTAGACATGGGACAATGATTGAAATCATCATCTTAGTCTTCAAATCCATTTGGATGCTTGCTTTGCCAACGCCATGCGTCTTCACACATTTGAGTAATGTCGAGTTCTGCTTCCCATCCAAGTTCGGCTTTGGCTTTTGCTGGGTCTGAGTAGCAGGCAGCGATATCACCTGGGCGGCGTTCTACGATGCGGTAAGGAATAGGACGTCCCACCGCTTTTTCCATATTTTGGATAATTTCAAGAACTGAGTAACCTTTACCTGTTCCAAGGTTATAAACATTAAGACCTGAACCTTTTTGGAGTTTTTTAAGAGCTGCAACGTGACCTTTGGCTAGATCTACGACATGGATATAGTCACGAACCCCAGTTCCATCTTCAGTATCGTAATCATCTCCAAAAACTTGTACTTGTTCTAGTTTGCCAACTGCTACTTGTGAAACATAAGGCAAGAGATTGTTTGGAATTCCATTAGGATTTTCTCCCAAGTCACCGCTCTCATGTGCTCCGATTGGATTAAAGTAACGAAGCAAGACCACATTCCATTCTGAGTCTGCCTTGTAGATATCGGTCAAAATCTCCTCTAACATGAGCTTGGTACGACCGTATGGATTGGTCACTGAAAGTGGGAAATCTTCTAAGATTGGAACCGTATGAGGGTCTCCGTAAACTGTCGCAGAAGAACTGAAGATGATGTTCTTACAATTATTTTCTTCCATGGCTTTTAGAAGGCTGACAGTTCCAGCGATATTATTGTCATAGTAGGCAAGAGGGATACGGGTTGATTCGCCAACAGCCTTCAAACCAGCAAAGTGAATGACACCAGTCGGTTCTTCCTGCTTGAAAATATCTCTGAGGGTATCTGTATCACGGATATCTGCCTCATAGAAAGGCACCTCAACTCCTGTGATTCTTTCAACAACTTCTATACTTTTACGGTTGCTGTTGACAAGATTATCCACCACAACAACTTGATGACCTGCTTGGATCAACTCAATAACAGTGTGAGTTCCGATAAAACCAGCTCCACCAGTTACCAAAATCTTTTCTTGCATCTTTCTTCCTCGATTCTCAGATTATTTTTTCTTATTTTATCATTTTTGATAGGGAATGTCATTTGCCATCCTAAACTATCTGCTAAATTTTCAGTAAAATCTTATTCGCTTTTTACCCGTTTGATATAGTTTTCAATTGGATAGTTTACTGGATCCAAGGTCAATTCCTTGTCTTGGACCAATTGGGCTAGATGGTAACCGATGAAAGGACCCGTTGTGAGGCCTGATGAACCTAGACCACTAGCTGCATAGACATCTGCTAAGCCAGGTACCTGTCCAAAGAAAGGTGAGAAATCACGAGTATAGGCGCGGATTCCTACACGATTACCTGATGATTTTGCTTCTGTCAAGGCTGGGTAGTGAGGCAAGGCTGTTTCCTCCATTTGTTGGAGCAAGGTTTCATCCACTGTCAAGTCAAATCCCATGTCATTTTCATGGGTAGCACCTAAGGACAATTTCCCATCTGCAAAAGGAATCAAATCCCATTCCCCTTCTGGCATGACAACAGGGTAAGATTCCATGTCTTGAGAAATCTGATAGTCTCGGAGTTGCCCCTTTTGAGGACGAACATCTACCTCATATCCTAAAGGCTCCAAAATGTCCTTCAACCAAGCTCCCGTCGCCAAAATAACCTGATCAAACACCTCTTCGCCAATCTGGTAGCCTGATGATAAAGGTGTCAGACTCACTTTTTCTTTGACCAGTTTGACTTGACTGGCTTCTAGCAGACGAGTCACCAAGAGTTGGCCATCTACTCTTGCACCACCAGAAGCATAGAGCAGATGGTCAAATCCCTGCAAGCTAGGGAATAATTCATTTGCAGACACTTGAGCTAGAATGGCTAACTGGCCTATTAAAGGAGATTCTTCCCTGCGTTTCAAAGCTAGTTCATAGAGTTCTTCCAACTTGGATTCATCCTTTTTCAAGAGAAAAACTCCCGAACGCTGGTAAAAGTCAATTTCCTGACCAGACTTTTCTAAATCACCCAACAAATCTACATAAAAGTCAGCTCCCAAGCGCGCCATCTTATACCAGGCTTTATTGCGGCGTTTTGAAAACCAAGGACTGATAATTCCCGCTGCTGCCTTGGTTGCCTGACCTTGGCCATGGTCAAAAACGGTCACCTCTAGGTCGCTTTCTTTCGAGAGGTAGTAGGCAGCAGTTGCCCCTACAATCCCTGCTCCAATAATGGCAACTTTTTTCATTGTCTTCACTTCCTAACTAGATATGGTGGAAAGGATTGGTCGATGCCTGACTAGGCAAGATATCAATTGTCCAGCCCTTCTCTTCCTTCCATTGAGTAAGAAGTGCTGCGACTCTTTCCACAAAAAGCACTTCGATATAATGTCCTGGATCCAATGCTAGCAAACCATCTGACAACATATCTTGGGCAGTGTGGTAGTAAATATCCCCAGTGATATAGACATCTGCTCCCTTAGCTAAAGCATCAGGATAGAAGGATTGACCACTTCCACCACAGATAGCCACTCTTGAAATAAGCTTCTGCAAATCGCTCTCTTGGTAATGGGCCATGCGAAGACTATCTAGACCAAAGACTTGCTTGACATGCTGGGCCAATTCTCCAAATGTCTGAGTTTGAATATTTCCAATCCGACCAATTCCACGTTCAGGACCTGTCTCCTGAAGATAAGTCGTTTCCTCAATACCTAGCATCTGGCAAAACCAGTCATTGAGGCCATTTTCAACGATGTCAATATTGGTATGACTGACATAAACTGCGATGTCATGCTTGATCAGGTCGATGTAAATCTGATTTTGCGGACGGCTGGCTACCAAGTCCTTTATCGGACGAAAGATAGGCGCGTGCTTGACGATAATCAAGTCCACACCCTTTTCAATGGCTTCAGCCACCGTCTCTTCACGTATATCCAGAGCAACCATAACCCTCTGAATATCCTTGTCTAAAGTGCCGATTTGCAGACCACGACTATCACCCTCCATAGACAATTCCTGAGGGCAAAAGGCTTCATATACGCTAATCACTTCACTTGCTAGCATGGAGCACCTCCTTAATGGCTTGAATTTTATCAACTAAAACTTGACGTTCCTCCAGATTTTTTTCTGGGATTTGGCTAAGAGCAAACTCTAGCTTAGCTGCTTCTTTTTGCCATTTTTGGACAAAAACCGGACTAACCTCTTTGGACAAGAAAGGGCCAAAGCGAATATCACTTGCTGATAGCTTCATTTGTCCTGCTTCCACCACCAAAATCTCATAAAACTTACCAGCTTCTTCTAGAATGCTTTCATCCACAATTTGGAAACCGTGGTCTTGCAACCAGATACGCAAGTCGTCTTCACGATTATTGGGTTGGAGGATCAAACGCTCTACATTAGCTAGCTTTTCCAAACCTTCTTCCAATATGGTAGCAATCAAACGGCCTCCCATACCAGCAATGGTGATAACAGAGACTTGGTCTACCTCCTCAAATGCTGCCAAGCCATTGGCTAAACGAACCTGAATTTTCTCCTTTAGACCGTGATTCTCAACATTTTTCACCGCTGACTGGTAGGGACCTTCTACCACCTCACCTGCAATAGCACTTTTGATTCGTCCTCTTTCAACCAAGTCGATTGGCAGATAAGCATGGTCACTTCCCACATCTAGTAAAATGGCACCTTGGGGAACAAAGGAAGCCACTAATTCTAATCTCTTTGAAATCATCTTCTCTCACTTTCCAAAACTCTATTACCTTTCATTATACCACATTTCAGCTAGCAATCTTACACCTAAAAAGACCGCAATCCACAGATTGCAGTCTTTCTTTATTTTCTGGCTTGGTAACGACTGGTCAGAATGAAAATTAAGGTAAATACCAGCATCATGGCCCCATAAACAGGCAACGTTTGTCCAGTCAAGGTTGAAATTTCAAGCAACTTTTGAATCATTGGGAAAAGAGCTGTGGCTAGGAAGCCTCCTACAGACCAGACAATCAATAGAACACGCCAGAGGGTGAATGGCATGCAGGCTCTAAATACGGATAAGAAACCGATAGACCCCAAGAGATAATAGAGGAGAGTTGAGATTTCTAACTCAGACCAACCTTGACTCGCTCCAAATATTTTCACAAAAAGAACGCTGAACACGACCATGAGTGCACTTGGCAGAGCACGAAGCATGGATCTTCTGAGGAAATTTGGTTCAACAGGTTTGATATTTCGCTCAAAAGTCAGAACGAATGGTGGGAAACCTTCCACGAACTGGTCAATCATGGTAATCTGGATTGGAATGAAAGGGAAAATCAAGATCCACTCAGACCGCCCTAATAAAACACTAGCAATACAAATCACCGCAAGCAAAAAGGAATAAATCGTCTTAATCAAGAAAATCGGTGCGATATGGGCGATGTTATTGACCACGCGACGGCCTTCAAAGAGAATCTCAGGAACATCATTAAAGTCTGAGTTCAAAAGAACCAGATTGGCAATCTGACGCGTTGCAGGATCTCCCTCAGCCATCACGATCGAACAATCTGCCTCACGAAGAGCCAGGATATCATTGACCCCGTCCCCTGTCATAGCCGTTGTATGACCCGCTTTTTTCAGCGTTTGGATGATGAGTTTCTTTTGATGAGGGGAAACACGTCCGAAAATAGCTGTTTCTTCAGCCATGGCAATCAATTCCTCATTCGTAATTTTTGAGCAATCTACATAGCTGTGATAGTCGGCAAAACCAGCTTTCTGGGCAATACTGGACACTGTAACGGGATTGTCACCAGAGATAATCTTGAGTCCCACTTCCTGAGAACGGAGATAGTCCAGCGTCTCAGCGGCTCCTTCTCGAATGGGGTCCAAAATTTCCAGCAAGGCCAGAGCCTGAATATCAGATGGTTTCTGTGGTTTGTGATGGTCTAGTTTTTCCTGACTGAGGGCTAAGACCAAGACTCGTGACCCTCTCTCCAAGGCCTCTCTGGCTTCAGGGACTTCAGAGTCCAACAACATCTCAGGCGCCCCTAAGAAAACCGTTCCTAGACCTTCCAATTCCATAGCACCCCACTTGCGGTCGCTTGAGAAGGGAAGATTCGAAAGCATGGGATAGGCTACCTGTCCTTGGAAACGCTGACGAATGGCTTGGGCTGTTGGATTTTTATCCTCACTATGAGCGATGTAGCTGGTTAGAATACTGGCAATAGCCTCGTCACCATAAGTTTCCGTCAGTGGAAGAACAGCCTCCACTTGCATCTTTCCTTGGGTTATGGTGCCCGTCTTGTCCAGACAGAGCATATTCACGCGCGCCAAGGTCTCAACAGAGTACATCTCCTGCACTAAAACCTTTTTCAAGCCCAGCTTGATCACCGCAGTCAAGAGCGAAGTAATGGTCAAAAGGGCAATTCCCTTAGGCAACATTCCCAAAAGGGCTGTTGACGAATTTACAACCGATGACTTGAGGGGCAAGCCTTTTAACATCAAGGCTTCTAGCAAGAGAGCTAGACCAAAGGGAATGATAATCTTCCCAGTAAAACCAGCTAGTTTGTCCAGCGATTTCATGATACGGGAGTTAATGGGTTTCACTGTCTTAGCTTCCAGCATGAGTTTGGAAGCATAGTTGTCTGCTCCGACATGGTGGACTTGAGCCAAAACTGCGCCACTGGCTAGGAAACTCCCTGATAAAAGCAGAGCATCCACTTCCTTTTGCACCAAATCACTCTCCCCCGTCAACATGGCTTCATTGACTTCTGCGAAGCCTTCCAGAACCAGAGCATCACTAGGGATTTGCTCTCCAGCAGACAAACGAATGATATCTCCTAGAACCAACTCTTCTGGATCGAGAGCGACTTCTTGACCCTCACGAATGGTTTTGACTTTTTCTTTGGTCATGAGATTGAGCTTGTCCACCATGTGTTTGGCTCGCAGCTCGGTCACAATTCCAGAAAAAGCGTTAAAGCAAATAACGGCAAAGAAGACCAGATTGCTCCAAGCCTGCACAAAGGCCAGCGCTAGAGCAATAACAAAGTTTAATGCGTTAAAAAGTGTAAAAACATTTCGTTTGATGATTTGCCAAGTGCTGGTACTGGCCGAAGCGGTAAAGTCATTGACCAAACCTTGAGCCTGTCTTTCCTTGACTTCTCTTTGGGTTAATCCCATTATCTTATTTTTATCCATAAATTCTATCATATCATTTTTTCTAGCAGAATTCTAATCTCATCCAAAAACTGTTGGCTGATAACTGAAAAAGTTTGCCAGCAATCTTTTGATAAGGTATAATAATAAAAGCAATACAATCGAAGGAGATCTCATGTTTTATACTTATTTGCGTGGACTAGTCATGCTGATCTTGTGGTCTATCAATGGCAATGCCCACTATCACAATACTGATAAAATCCCTAATCGAGACGAAAACTATATCCTCGTCGCTCCTCATCGTACCTGGTGGGATCCTGTATATATGGCTTTTGCGACCAAGCCAAAACAGTTCATCTTTATGGCCAAAAAAGAGCTGTTTAACAACCGCATCTTTGGCTGGTGGATCCGTATGTGTGGTGCCTTTCCTATCGACCGGGAAAACCCTAGCGCCTCAGCCATCAAGTACCCTATCAATGTCCTCAAAAAAAGCGACCGCTCTCTCATCATGTTTCCAAGTGGGAGCCGTCACTCAAACGATGTCAAGGGTGGAGTTGCCTTGATTGCTAAAATGGCTAAGGTCCGTATCATGCCTGTTACCTACACCGGTCCCATGACCTTAAAAGGATTGGTTAGCCGTGAACGTGTAGATATGAACTTTGGAAATCCTATCGATATCTCAGACATCAAGAAAATGAATGATGAAGGAATCGAAATGGTTGCAGACCGTATCCAAGCAGAATTCCAACGTTTGGACGAAGAAACCAAGCAATGGCACAATGATAAAAAACCAAACCCACTCTGGTGGTTTGTCCGAATCCCTGCCCTCATCCTTGCTGTGATTGTTGGTATCCTAACGATTATCTTTAGCTTTATCGCAAGCTTTATCTGGAATCCAGATAAGAAGAGAGAGGCTCTTGGTTAAGACAATGAGAACCGCTGCACAAAAACTCGATTTTAAGAGAAAATCCAGCAAGCCTTTCCATAAGAAATGCATAGCATCAAGTGTCCAAAAACATTGATGCTATGCATTTTTATGATCTTTATCCCTGCATAATCAGAAGAAAACTCTACATTCTATATAGAAATTTTTTTGACAAATTACTTTGATTTTGATATTATATTATTAAAAAGGGGAGGATTTTTATAATGAATCATAAACATTCTTTATTCGGGAAGTGCAAGTCTGTTTTATTGACGGTTGCTCTAGCGTCTGCCTTTACAGCAATGGGGCAAGTTGATGCTGATGAGGTAAAGAATCCAAGTCAAGTTGCTAATGATCTTGCTCAAGTAGGTTCAAATGAACTTTCCACTAAAACTACTCAAACTAATCAGCAAATTTCCGAAACAGTTAAGGAGATTCAAGATAAAGTTAATGTCTCTGTAGTACCACTTGATAAAGCTCAACCTGATGATATAGTTAAAGTAACTACTACTTCAACGAACGCCAAGGTAGATACTAAAGAAAACGCAGATGGTACAGAAGCAATTGCTAAAGCAGAGACTTCTATAAGTGTTGAAACAACTCATTTAGCTGCTAAAGGAACTGCCGTTGGAGAAAAGACACCTGTTACAACAACAAAGACTGTTACAGATCACGTTAATACAGATGACTATGTAGCTAATGTTACTCAAACTATCAAGAAAACTACATTTGAGAAAGTTTTGAAAGAAGCAGATGTAATAATTACTAAACAAGCGACTGGTTCTGCAGATATCGTCTTTACTATTGATAAATCAGGTTCAATGGGTTCGTCTATTCAAAATGTTGTACAGAATATCGAGAACTTTGTCCGTGATTTGGCTAGTAAAAAGGTTGATGCTCGTCTTGGCTTAATCGCGTATGAGTCTGCTAAGAATGTTCAATATTTCGATTTTAATGGATCTAAATTCACTAAGAATGTAGAGGAGTATATTAAGGCGCTTAGATCTATTCAAACATACGGCGCAACAGAAGAGCCTACAGTCCCTCTACATCATATCGCAACCTCAAAAGATTATGATTGGTCTACAGCTTCTAATAATCGTCGTTTTGCATTCTTAATTACTGATGAAAGCATTGATTTCGATACTCCAGGCATTCCAACAGTAGAAGAAACTCTGAAAGCTCTTAAAGCGGCTGATATTTCCCTATCGGTTGTGGGTGTATGGTACGAAGAAACGACTTTTAAATCATTAGTTGCAGGCACAAAAGGTCTTTACCTTGATATTCGTCAAGAATTTTCTAGTCTTTTAAATCGTGATTTTACAAATCATGTTGTTAAGACTGTCCAAGAAGGACGTGTTTACCGCGTCGTAACAGAGAGATATGACTTCTTAACAGAGGCGCATGTAGTACTTAAACCAAAACCTATCGGAAGTACAAAGGCAGTTTATCATACTTCTACACTTTCTAATAAGGTATCTGAATTACCCAAAACTGGTGAAGAGGCATCTTCTAATTTGTCTGTAGTTGGAGTTGCCTTAATTGCAGTAGCCTCTGGTTTGACTGTTGGTGTTAAGAAAAAAGATTAAGGAGATCCTTTTCATATAGAAGGTAGAGGAAAGGAGTTTTGCACCATTTAGACTCTTTGCCAACTCTAATAAGAGAAAAATAGTTAACAATGAGAGAGGGCCTCTTGGTCTTCTCTTTTAATATATTAAGAGCAAATTTCATATTCTACTCTATCATCTCAAAAAGATTTTGTCCCTCTTTCTTTAGAAATAAAGGAGTATTTTCTTTTATCGAATAAATTCATGATAAAAATATCAGTCTTCAAAAATACATATTCCTAGTGTTAGTAATATAAAAATGACTGAGATTAAAGTGTGTGATTTTCTATAAATATCTATCATTTCATCAATCCTATAATATTCTTAATAAATCTCGTCTGCTCCTTTCCAATGACAATCCAGTCACTTTTCATTATAGAACATGTATTTTTCTGCATTCAAAGAAACTCTAAAATCATAAAAACGCATAATATAAGAAATTCAGAGAATTCAATATTATGCGTTTTATTATAGAAAGTTTTACTGAATTTTCTCCTCAAATTTAATTTTTGCCTTGTCTCTTCTCTTACTTTATTCAATCTCCCATTTCTTTGCCAACCAGCTGGAAAAGGCTAGAAATCGCTCAGCTACTTGCTCATGATGCCCATAAGAATCAAAGACAAACTGACTAGTCGGATAGTGTTTCTGAAGACTGGTATGAATCTGCTCAGCATAAACTGGTGCTTGAGCCAAACGATTGGTATGAAGGGCTCCTTCTGTTTGACCATTCTGTAAATACAGTAAACAGTCCAAATTTTTCACCTTTTCATCCTTGCAGTAAGTCACAAAATCAGGATACCAAAAGGAACCGCAGATAGAAAAGATACAGGAGACCTTGTCAAAATGGAAAAGACTGTATACTGCCGCCAAACCACCTAGTGAGTAACCTCCATAGGCAAGGCGATTTTTGTCCAGGCGATAAAGTGCCTGCAACTTTTCTAAAAGACTACCAAATAAATGACCATGATAGGCATTTGCCTGACCGCCAAAATCTTGAGATCCATCTCTCAGAGCAGATGCCTTCCATGGAGTGTAGTCATCTAGGCGATTTTTAGAGGTCAAGCCCACTAAAATCACAGATTCTGAAAGGGAAGATAGAAAATCCAAGTTTCCATCATTCAAGAGAATAGCTGGATAGGTTTGGTTGGGATCATAGGTCGAAGGAAGGCTGACCTTGACTTGGATCCCTTCCCAATCAAACTCATTATTTATTGATAAAGTCATTGATTTTCTCAAGGGAATCAATCACTGCTGGACCGTAATCCATCAACTCATCGTAAGAGATGGTCATGATTTTTTGATTCTTAATTGCAGGAACGTTTTCCAAAACAGCATTTTTCTTCATCAACTCTACTGCGTTGGCATCCAATTTTTTATTGCGGTCACTGGTTACATAGATAATCAACTCAGGATTCATTGACACGAGATTTTCCAAGGTCAAGCCTGATGTTCCCGTTGCAACGTTGGTATAACCAAGTTGGTTCAACAAGCTTTCTTGCAAAGCAGACTTGTAGGCACCAAAGGTTTCGTCATTATAAGCAACCATAATCAAAGCCTTTTTCTTTTCACCTTGGCTTGTTGGGTTTGCTTTCTTAACAGCGTCAATTTTAGCTTGTAATTGGGCTGCGTATTCATTGGCCTTGTCCTGAACATTGAAAATCATTCCAAGATTTTTGACATCTTCTACGATATTTCCCAAATCTTGCTGAATCGTTGAGAGAGAAGCTTTTTGTGTATAGACTGGGATTTTGTTTTCATTCCAAGTGCTAACTGTTCCCAAGGATTTTTCAGAAAACATCATGTTTCGACCCATCACAGCATCTGGTTCATAAGAAAGGACTGTCTCTTGTGAGACTGTTTTTTTATCACCGATTTGAGGAATCGTCGCAATCGCGTCCTTGTATTTACCTGTTACAGCATTGTCAGGGTTGAGCATACCAGCAATTTTATCCTTCAAGCCTAACTCCAACAAAATTTCAGTAGTTGAAAGATTGTTGGTGATAACTTTTTCAGGTGCCTTCTCAAAGACTTGTTCGACTTCATTTCCCTTAGCATCATAGGTCTTGACCGTTAGCGGATAAGTCGTCTCTGTGCTGGCCTTTTGACTTGTTTCTGTGCTAGATTGTGTGGTAGCTTTTTCTGTAGTAGTGTTGCCACAAGCTGCCATGGTTAGGGTAGCTACTGTTACGAGTAAAATGCTTAGTGTTTTTTTCATCTTGTTTTCCTTTTCATTCTTATAAATAGTGAATCATAGCTTGCTGATCCTCAGTCCAAGTCACCTGACTTTGAACTCCGTATACAGTTTGCAATGACTCTGGGGTGATGGTCTCCTTTGGAGTCCCTTGGTAAAGGATTTCTCCCTCTTTCATCAGATAGAGATAATCCGAATAGCGACAAGCAAGTTGAATATCATGCAGGACAGCTAGAACATTGACCTTGAGATTCTTCACAATGGCCAGCAAGTCTAACTGGTACTTGATATCCAGGTGATTGGTAGGTTCATCCAGGAGCAAGAGAGTCGGTTCTTGCGCCAAGGCGCGGGCTAATAAGACTCTCTGTTTCTCCCCACCTGAGAGAGACGAATAGAGACGAGTTTTCTTCTCAAGCATATCCACCTTGACGAGAGCATCTTGAACGAGGGCATAATCCCTTTCCTTTTCCTTCTGTAAAAAAGAGAGATGGGGAGTTCTTCCCAGCAAGACGATTTCCTCAACTGTACAATCAAACTGCAATTGATTAAACTGGGTGACAACTGCCATTTGCTTGGCTGTTTCTTTGAGTGACCAATGCTCCAGTGGCTTTCCATCTAAACTTATCAAGCCTTTGTCCGCCTTTTCCTGACGATAGAGGAGTTTAAGCAGGCTGGTTTTTCCACTTCCATTTGGCCCTAGTATCGTATGAAATTGATGCCCCTCAACCTTAAGAGAAACTCCTTTGAGGATTTTTTTCTCTCCTATTCCAAAATGGACATCCTGACAAATCAAGTCCATATCAGGCCCTCACCTCCTTTCGCCTACCTCCAACAATGTAGATAAAGAAGGGAGCACCCACTAAGGCTGTAAAAATACCAATAGGCAGCTCAGCATTTGGAATGATGACACGAGAGAGTACATCTGCCCAGACCACAAAGAGGGCACCCAGTATGGTCGCAACAGGAAAAAGTCTCCTGTAATTCGTTCCTACTAACCCTCGAGCTAAATGTGGAGTAATCAGACCAACAAATCCAATAATTCCACAGGTTGCCACTAAGACTGCTGTCAGCACAGCTACCATGGTCACATAAAGATACCAATAAAAGCGTAAGGGAATTCCCAAAGTTAAAGCAGCCTCATCTCCCATCATCATCGCATTAAAAACACGATACTGAGTAGAGAAAAATAGAAAGGCCATTCCTACTACTATAGTCGGCAGGACTAAGTCAGACCAATTAGTTCCGGCAAGCGAACCCATGGTCCAAAACTTAATGGTCATCACACTGTCAGCATTAGCACCAACTGAGATAATAAAGTTGGAAAAAGCTAGAAAAAGAGCATTGACCACCGTTCCTGATAAGATCAGACTAGAAGTCGTCATTCTTCCCTGCATAGAGGCAATGAGGAGGACAGCAATTGTTGCCAAGATAGATCCAAGAAATGCTCCAAGGCTAATCATCACTTTTAAACCAAGAATGATGCTCAAGGTTGCCCCTAGAGTCGCACCCGCAGAGATGCCTAAGACATAGGGCTCAGCGATAGGGTTGTTTACCGTGGACTGCATCACGCTACCACACATGGAAAGACCAGCCCCTACTATCAGGCCTAACAATACTCGGGGGAACCTCATGTTCCATACAATGGCAAGAGTGGACTTAGAAACCTCTCCTATCTCAAGAGGAAAACCCAACCTGCTCAAAATAATCCGATAGGTATCGCCTAGATCAATCGCAACGGATCCCATAGAAACTGCTAGAAAGAGGGAAATCCCTAAAACAGCTAGCAAAACACCTAAAAGTAACACAAATTGCAGGTCCCGTCGGCTTCCAGAAAATTTGGAAAGCATGCAAACCTCCTTTGATAGAATCTTAAAAATTTAGAAAATTCTCATGAAAAGTATACCATATTTCTACTCGATGAACAAGGATAGAAACATATATAGAAAAAGCCCTCTGATATCAGAGAGCTTAGCTGTCTATAAAATTAGTGAAAATTCTTTATATCACCAATTCTCCCACTGGGTTTCAATCTTGACCTCACCATAGTTGCTTGGCGAGTACTTGCTGTCATAAATGGTACACCAGTCTTTCAAGACTTTCTGGTTGACGATTTCGTCGTAATAAGAATCCAAATCCTTGGCAGTGATACCATACTGCTCTAGATAGGATTTTACTTGGGCCTCGTCTTCGATATAACTATCCTCATTTCCTGATATTACAATCTGAATTGACTTTGTGATTGTTTTAGTATTTGGATTATATTTGTTGACCATCCATAACTTCGTACCATCAGCTATTTTTCTCTCAAATGAAACAAACAGTTTACTATACGCTTTCTCAAAATTAAATCCAACTCTCAGTTCAAGATAATCCTCCGGAATAGTCTTATACTTCCCTAAAGGGCTATATTTAAAATAATCTCCATCACTTGGCCAGACATCATCGATTTCAAAACCTTCTATATTTCTTAAAATATTATTTGTGCGATAGGTTTTCTCTGTTTCCTGATAGATTTCATCAAAAATGTTTTTAGGTTGTTTAGAAAAAAAGTAAAGACAAACTGATACAAGTAATACTACTATTGTTAAAACACCTAGAATTTTCTTCATAGATTTCCTCCTAGTCCGCCACGGTTTCCAAGCGATTTAAAAACTTGGACACTCCTGGATAGTTACTTTCAATATAAGCTTTAATGGCATCTTCCCCTTTTTCCATAATCTCTAATGGGAGGATACTGGAGTAAATAGTACTTCTAACCTGCTTCCAATCTTTATTTTTTAAGAATTCTCTTTCTCTAAGAGTCGAATTCTTTTGAAGGTCAGCATAATAGGAAGATATGGCTTGGTCATAGGATTGCCCTGTTGCATACGGCCGATAAGATTGACCGAGTCCAAATCTGCCTTGTAGTCATCTTCATCAATGCTTGGTTTCTTATCCGTAGCGTTAAAGGTCGTGTCTCCCTCCCAGCCTGAAAGGTCCTTGACATGCTCTCTACCACCATAAAAATCAGATAACTGGAAACTACTAGGATTTAGATGAGTAGCCATAGTGATGGACTGGTGAGTGAAGTCTGCATGGCCTGCTCCGTTGTTAGAGTAGGCCTTTAGTTTCTCATCCCAAAACTTATCAAAACCTTCTTCTTTATTATAAACTTCGGAATAACGCTTTTTGAAAGTTTCATATAATTCAGGGTCCTCAGATTTTAACTTATTTGAATAACTAGCTTTCCCACTAGCCAGTTCATGTTGCAGTCTAAGGTTATAATAGAGTTCTTTGGCCTTTTCTTCTTTCAACCCCAGTTCTTGAAAGATTTCAAGAATTGGTTTCAATGTTCTCCATTTTTGGCCTGTATTCGGATCACTCACAAATTCATTATAAAAATAATGCCCCAATCCACCTGCCGTTTCGTTCCACTTAAATCCATCATAGTTTGCGGCACCGACGACTCGCAAAAAGATATAGTCACGGAACTCTTGACTTGAGGTTGGGAACTTCTTGTCTATCCCTTGCTTGATTGTCAAGAGTTGTTGGGCTGTCTCGGCATCAAAGCCGTATTCTACCATCATGGTTTGGATAAAGGCCTTCTCTTGACGACTGAGCTTCAAGTCCTTTGTATCAGCATAGGCAGTCAGGTAGTTAGCCCAAGTCAGGTCAGATGGGACTTTAAAGACGCCTTGCTTGGCATCCCAGCTCGTTTCGATCTGGGCCAGTCCTCGACTCAACTGCACGTCAATACTGTCTAGGTCATCGAAAAGTCCTCCTGAGTAGCTATCATAGGCACGCAGGTCTCCCAAAATCGTTTCATAGACACGTTTATTCGCATGGTGTCCTCGCATGAGTTCCACATTGCTACGTCTCAATCTCCCTTTTTCTTCACTATCCATGGTCAAGGCAGAAAGGGATTGGTTGACTTCATCTAGGTAGGCGATCATCTGCTCTTCTTGGCGGATCTTATCAAGCAGATCATCCTCGCGCCAACTCTTGCTGTCGACCATACTTTGGTAGTCTTCTGGTAGTTTCTTGATGGCTTGAGAGAAGGTTTCTGCATAGAGCTGTCCCCCTTTGCTCAAGGGTAGCAAGACACTTGCAAAAAAACTTCTAGCCGAATCATAAGCGTCGCCCTTTAGACTTTCCTTATCCTCTGAAAACTTTTGGATAGCTGATTGCAAATCTTGATAAGCCTCCACCTGAGAGTGGCACATGGTCGCTACATTCGAACTTTGTAGTTGTGATTGTTCCAAATACATATCAATGCCCATGACGTTTCTCCTCCTCTCTTTCTAGTTCCTTGCGTCTTTCATAGTAAACCGCATCCAAGCCTCCCTCTAACCGGAATTTTTCTTTTTTCAAATCATCCATGTGATAGGTGAGGTCCTCAAAGATTTGGTTTTTGAGTTGGTTTCTTTGCAGGAGCGTTTCTTCCAACTGTCCTGCGTATCGGCTCTGATAGGCCGCCTCCCACAAATCACTTTGATAACGGTGGCTAGCTCTATCATATCCTTCAAAGGTTTCTATCAGTTCTTTGGTGCGGTAGTTCTCTTTTCCATTGTCTTCTAGCTGGTACAAGAGTTCTCGCTCTCTTTTCTTCAACTCATCTAACTTGCTCATGTATGACTCCCAAAACCATTGGCCACAGCCGCATCTAGCACTTCAAAATCACTCGCTACAGAGTGAAGTCGTTCTGAAGTAAGGGTGACAACAGCTGTAATCTGACTGGCTAGATTTTGATCCTTTGTCAGACATTGATGGGCCTTGTTATTCCCTTGAAGGGTCGTTAGGTCATCTTGACTAGCCGCAGCGATCGCTGTTAAAGATTGACAAGCATTTTTAAGCTGAGTCGCATATGTCCGCGCAAGATTTATATCACTTTTTACTGTTGACATGACTGTTTTATCCTTTTTCTCATTCCCTAGTGATAGGTACACTCCATTTAGCTATACAGGCCTATTATACCATGTTTTGAATACAAGCCCTAGTTTATACTATCTTTAGATAATAGAATAATCTTATAGTGAAAAAGATGAAACTCCTTGTGTTCATCGAACACGGTGTCGTTTCCCTATTTTCATACGTATTTTTAACGCCCTTAGCATCATAATTCTTGCTGGATAAAACGTTTATAGACTAGGCGACAAGCCGAAGATTGTACTAAAATTTTAGTGAAACAAAAAATCTCCCCGAAGGGAGACATATCTGGTTTATTTTACCTTACAGTGCTAGGAAACATAACCGAAGATTATACTTGAGTATATTGAGGTATGGTAACAACATAAAAAGCCCTCTGAAATCAGAGAGCTTTATTCTTGCTGGATACAACGTTTATAGACTAGGCGACAAGCCGAAGATTGTACTGATGGTACATCGAGGCGAAGGCAACAAAGTATAGAAACGTTTTAGACGCAAGATTAACGACGAAGTCCTAGAGAGTTGATTAACTCACGGTAACGGTTAACGTCGTTTTTACGCAAGTATGCAAGCAAGTTACGACGGCGACCGATTTTCTTCATCAATCCACGGTAAGTAGCGTGGTCTTTTTTGTGTTGTTTGATGTGTTCGTTAAGGTGGTTGATTTCCCAAGTAAGGACAGCAACTTGAACCTCTACTGAACCTGTATCACCTTCGTGACGCGCATATTGTGCGATGATTTCATTTTTTTTCTCTTTTGAGATTGCCATGATGTTTCTCCTTTTTATTTGGCTTCATCCGAGTGACAGGTTGGCATGCCTGCAACCAAGAAGAAGTTATTTGTCTTTACGACAGTTCTTATTCTACCAAGAAGCAGAGACTTTGTCAACTGATTTACTGTTTAAACCCTTGAATTACTCTACTGATTTCAGGGCTTCGAGCATATCCACTTTTCTCAAGTGGTGATTGACAAAGAGACCTAGTAAAGTCAAAATCACAGTCACTGCGACGATTGGAAGAGCATAGACTTCCCAGCTGACCTGAGGATAAAAGAGTATGTTGGCTGGTGAAATCATTTGAATCAAAAATTGATGTAAATAGTGGCCAGCTACCAAACCGAGAGCAATTCCCACAAGGGACAGCACCATGGTCTCGCGGTAGATATAGAGGGTCACTTCTTTATTATGGAAACCGAGAACCTTGATAGTGGAAAGTTCACGTATACGTTCTGCGACATTGATGTTAGTGAGATTGTAGAGAATGACAATGGCTAGTAAAACGGAAACAAGGACAAGGATTGCCATGGTTTTATTGAGCGAACTAGCCACGGATTCAAAGAGGTGGATGGCAGTCGCATTTTGGACGATCCCAGAAACAGCAGCTTTTTCCATGAAAGTAGCAGCTTCTTTCTCCGTATTGGAAGGTGTCGGCTCTTTTAATTTTACTAGGTAGGTATTGTCTTGCGGACTGGTACCGTACACTTGTTCGTAAGTCGCTCTGTTGAGATAAACAAAGTGTCCGACATAGTTTTCAGAAATAGCTGCGACCCTGATTTCCTTCCCATCAAGCTCCAGCTTGTCTCCAACTGTAACACCTGCTAGTTGAGCTAATTTTTGACTCACGATCGCTCCATCGGTAACCTGCATCTCTCGCCCATTTTCCTCTAATGCGATAAAGGGCTTGAAGTCTTCTCCACTAGTAACCATCATGGTGATAGTCTGAAGCCCCGCTTTTCCTTTGAAATCTTTTTCAATGGATTTAGAGTAAATCTTTTGGTAAGCATGAATACGGTCCGCTTGCAAGGCACTTTCTAAATCTGCTTTTTCTTGCTCCGTCGCACTGCTCTTTTCCGCTACAATCATCTGGTATTGCTGGATTTGTTCAAATTGGCGCTCGGAAACTCCTCCCACAGATGACTGAATGCCAAGACCTGCAAATAAGAGAGCAACTGAACCTGCAACTCCAAAAATGGTCATCAACATCCGTTGCTTATATCGGAAAATATTTCGCGCAGTAACCTTATGAGTGAAGCTCAAACGACTCCAAATAAAGCTCAAGCGCTCCAGTAAAATCTTTGATCCTTTAACGGGAGGTTTGGGAAGCAAGAGTTGGGCTGCTTCATCGCGCAACTCCCTTCGCGCCACCAGATAAGCTGGCAAGACACTGGATACCCAACTTAAATCTAGTGCAAGGAGACTATAAGACCAATAGAAATACTCCTG
The DNA here is from genome assembly GCA_905221265.1 of bacterium. Taxonomy (GTDB): domain Bacteria; phylum Bacillota; class Bacilli; order Lactobacillales; family Streptococcaceae; genus Streptococcus. The sequence goes on from CAJNCQ010000001.1 coordinate 277,314, forward strand.
ACTTTTACCAACGACCATTCCAGTTGTTATAACATCCGAAATCACTCCTGCAAGGAGATAATGTCCTAGAAGCGTTCCTAAAATCGTTCCTACAGTTCCTGCAAGAAAACCATAGAGGACAAACTTAGCAACTATATCTCGATTCCGGTAACCTAGAGCCTTGAAAATACCAGCATTGGTACGTTCTTCGTCTACAAAGCGAGTCATCGTTGTAAAGGTCACCATTGCGGCGACCATATAAAGCACCACTGGGAAGATATTTCCGACTGATCGAATGCTTGACGATGCATTGCTGTACATGAGGTAGCCTTGACCCCCTGGCATGGTTTGGCGATTGTATACGTGGTATTTCGGCTCTGCCAGTTCATCAAGCTCTTTCTGACGCTGTTCTAGCTTCTCTTTTTCCTTGGCTAGATCACTCTCTGTCTGAGCCAGCTTTTCTTTTTTTGTCGCCAGTTCTTCCTTAGCTTTTGTCAGCTGTCCCTCGATTTGGCTCTTTTGCGGTTCTGGCAAAGCGGTCACTTGTTCTTCTTGCGTTTTCAAGCGACTTTCAGCCTTCTCTAACTGACTCTTGCCATTTTCAAGGTTGCTTTCAGCAGTTTGGAGCTGTTCTTTGCCCTCTTCCAGGCTCTTTTGCCCATTTACTTTGATACTTGCCAATCTTTTTTGACCATTATCGGCCAGCAAGTCTTGCAACTCTTCCTGATGTTGGGATCGTTTGGTCTTATAGTCTGATGAAAAAGCATCCAGATTTTTTAAATCGTCATAGCGCACACGCGCGATACTATAGACATCTGAGTCAAACTGACTGGGTAAAATCACTCCATAGCCAGCCAAGCTTCCATTTCCACTACTAGCTCCACCTAAATCTTCTTTAGAAAGAATTTCACCCGACTGAACAAATCCAGTAATTGTGAAAGTTTGGGATTTTAGGACGGACTTTTCTTCTTTCTTAGTAAAGGTAATGGTCTGACCAATCTGATAGCGGTCTTTCCAGAAATCAGCCAAGGTAATTTCCCCATCAGCCTCTGGCAGTCGCCCTTCTGTCACTTGGAAGGTTGAAATGCTCTCTGGTTTGGAATAAAGTCGAACCGCTTCTTCACTATTTTCAACGGTTAGGTCTGCCATATAGTCAAACTCAACACTTGCTCCTTGAAGTGTCTTTAGTTCATCTTGGTCTTCTTTGTCCAAGCCATAATCTGCTATCACGGCCAGATCCAGAGTATTGGCTTTACGGAGATAATCTTCTGCCGTACGTTCCATGTTTGGACTGGCCACTTTGAGGCCAACTAGAGCTAAAGAACCCAGCATCATCAAGGTCAAGATAGAAACAAAGCGTCCTTTTGAAGTCGTCACTGACTGGAGCAAGTCTTTTCGGTATGTTTTTTTCATGCTAATACTCCAATGTATCAATATCCTGTGGACGCTCATTGATTGTTACGCTCTTAACCGTAGCATCACGCATGTGAATCACCCGATCTGCAATAGGAGCTAGCGCGCTATTGTGGGTCACGATAATCACTGTTGATCCTTTTTGACGAGACATGTCTTGGAGAATTTTCAAGACTTGCTTCCCCGTCTGATAATCCAAGGCACCTGTCGGTTCATCACAGAGGAGAATTTTAGGATTTTTGGCTACAGCGCGTGCAATGGAGACTCTCTGTTGCTCGCCTCCAGAAAGCTGGGCTGGAAAGTTATTGAGGCGATGAGCCAGACCTACGTCTTTGAGCACTTGCTCTGGATCCAGGGCATCCGTCACGATTTCAGAAGCCAGTTCCACATTCTCCTTGGCTGTCAGATTGGAGACCAGATTGTAAAACTGAAAAACAAAGCCCACATCTTCACGACGATAGTTTGTTCGTTGGTGCGAACTATAGTTGGCAATATTGGCACCATCAATCCAAATCTCCCCCTCATCATTGGTATCCATACCTCCTAGGAGATTGAGAACGGTTGATTTTCCAGCACCTGAAGCGCCAAGTATGATAACCAGCTCCCCCTTTTCAATTTCAAAATTCACATCTCGATTAGCCACAATCTCCGTATCCCCAACTTGGTAACGCTTGTAGCTGTGTTTCATTTCAATATAAGCCATCGTCCTTCTCTCTTTCTTACAATTAAGTCACTCTTTACTATCATTATAACGCTTTTTCAACTAGTTGGAAACTAGAAGCAAAAACAAAAAAGCCTAGTAATCTAGGCTTTCTGTTTATAGATTATTTTCCAAGGTAGTATTCAGAAACTACGTTCAATTTTTCGTCAAATTCGAATACCAATGGTGGGAAGTTAGGGATTTCCACGTCCATGATTTCGTCGTCTGACAAGCGTTTGATATGTTTTACAAGGGCACGAATTGAGTTACCGTGAGCTCCTACGAATACGTTTTTACCATCTTTAAGTGCTGGAGCGATTTTGTCTTCCCAGAATGGAAGGGCACGTTCCAAAGTCACTTTCAAGTTTTCAGCATCTGGGATAACTGAGTCGTCAAGTGAAGCGTAACGACGGTCAGTGTGAGCTGAGTGCTCATCATCACGGTCCATGTTTGGAGGCAATACATCGTATGAACGACGCCAGATGTGAACTTGCTCATCACCAAATTGTTCAGCAGCTTCAGCCTTGTTTTTACCAGTCAAACCACCGTAGTGACGTTCGTTCAAGCGCCATGATTTTTCAACTGGAACCCACAATTGGTCAGCAGCTTCAAGAGCCAAGTTTGTTGTTTTGATCGCACGTTTCAATACTGAAGTGTAAGCTTGGTCAAATTCGATACCAGCTTCTTTGATCAATTTACCAGCGTCAATCGCTTGTTGTGTTCCTTTTTCAGACAAATCAACATCAGCCCAACCAGTGAAAAGGTTAGCTTTGTTCCATTCAGACTCACCGTGGCGAGCAAAAACCAATTTTACCATTAGATGGATTCTCCTTTTATTTTTCGAGGTTGTCCTCGTTTATCTATTCCATTTTACACAATTTTTCACAAAAAAGCTAGTGAAAATCAACGAAAAAGAGGAGAGCTTCTCAGTCTCCTCTTTATTATATTATCATAATTGTTCTCAACAGAAAATGAAGCAGTCTCTCCTAAATAATTAAAAAACTACTACTCTTCAATTACAAATTTTTTCAATGTTCCAAAGTAGAGTGAACCACCAATAATGGTTAGAATTCCACCTACCCATCCCAAAAGTGGAATCAAACCGACCGCACCACCTACAATGAGCAAAACAGAAGGTGCATTCGTAACACGTTCATCATCTTTATAATAAACAATAGCAATAATTCCCAATACCAAAACAGCAATTTTAACCAATAACAAAATAATTGAAATCCCTGTCAATGTTCCAAGTGTTACATCTGCATCTTCAGTTGCCGCAGCAGCTCCAACAGCCATGATAAACATGATGACTGGCGCTAAAAGCAATACAATTCCTGAAATAAGACCAAAAATAGCGTTAACACGAGCAAGTGTATTTGTTTTCATAATAATCTCCTTAAAATTTTTATAGGTATTATTCTATCATAATTTCTCTAAAAATTAAACAATCTTATAAAATTTTATAATAAATATTGATTTTTAAAAAATAATTTTAAGTTCTATAGTCTCTTTATAATTAGTAGAAATATAAAATTATGAGAAAACTGAATAGTTGATTATGTTAATTATCTACACGGACAGGCTAGAAAGAACTTCATTGGAGTAAATGGACTAGTAAATTTTCCCATGATAAAACGCATAATATCAAGGTACTTGAACTCTTGATATTATGCGTTTTTATGATTTTAGCGACCTTTCTCAGTCTCTTTCTGATTATTTTGCTTCAAATCCTTCTGCGACTGCATCCGCAAAGTTTTCTTCTACAATGCTTGCACAGTGGTCACAGATAACTGCATGATAGCTACGTTCTACTGTAGTTGGGTCGATACGACGGCAACGGTCACAAACTTCACCTGCAGCACGTTCTACTGTAAAGGCAACATCTTCGAAGCTTACTGCACTCTCTGGGGCTGCACCATCTGCAATGGTTAATTCTGACACGATCAAAAGTTGAGCTACATTGCTATCTACTGCTCCAAGAAGAGTTTTCACCACTTCATTAGGATAAACCGTTAAGTGAGCTTCGAGTGATTTACCGATTACTTTTGCATTACGCGCTTCTTCCAAGGCTTTTTGAGCTTGTCCACGGAAGTCCATGAAAGCTGCCCAGGTATCCAAGATTTCTTCTTGGTTGGCAAAGGTTTGAGCTTCTGGCAATTCTGACAATTGAACGAAGTCTTCAGCTTCAAACTCAAGATATGACCAGATTTCTTCTGCAGTGTGAGGAAGGATTGGCGTCAAGAGTTTGGTGATTTTAACAAGTACGTCATAGAAGACAGTCTGCATTTGACGGCGTTCGAGTGATTTGGCACCTTCGATGTAAACAACGTCTTTAGCGAAGTCAAGGTAGAAGGCTGACAAATCAACGTTGATAAAGTTCACCAAGGCCTTGTAGATTGTCAAGAATTCAAAGTTTGCGTAAGCATCACGAATGGTCTTAACAAGCTGGTTAAAGCGGATGGTCATGTACTTATCAACGGAGCGAAGCTCATCGTAAGCCACTGCGTCCTGCGCTGGGTTAAAGTCTGATGTATTAGCAATCAAGAAACGAAGGGTGTTACGAATCTTACGGTAAGTTTCAGAGACTTGACTTAAGATATCCATAGAGATACGCACGTCGTTGCTTGAGTCAACACTTGTTACCCAGAGACGCAAGATTTCAGCACCAAATTGTTTTTCAACATCACTTGGAGCAATGGTATTCCCAAGAGATTTAGACATCTTCTCACCTTTACCATCAAGGGCAAATCCTTGTGACAAGATTTGTTTGTAAGGAGCAACGCCATGGTTGGCAACAGATGTGATGAGGGATGAGTTGAACCATCCACGGTACTGGTCAGAACCTTCAAGGTAAAGGTCTGCTGGATATTTGAGTTCTGGACGGTTGACCACAACTCCATTCCATGATGAACCTGAGTCAAACCAAACGTCCATGATGTCTGTTTCTTTCTTGAACTCACCATTTGGTGAACCTGGATGGGTAAATCCTTCTGGCAAGAGATCCTTTGCATCACGTTCCCACCAGATGATAGAACCGTGTTCCTCAAAGAGTTGAGCCACGTGCTCGATAGTTTCAGCCGTCATGATTGGCGTTCCGTCTTCAGCATAGAAGATAGGAAGTGGAACTCCCCAAGCACGTTGACGAGAGATTACCCAGTCACCACGGTCACGAATCATGTTGTAAAGGCGTACTTTACCCCATTCTGAGTGGAATTTCACTTTTTCAATTTCATCCAAGATTTCTTGGCGGAATTTAGATACAGAGGCGAACCATTGTGGCACTGCACGCCAGATGATTGGTTTTTTCGTACGCCAGTCAAATGGATAGGAGTGAGAGATTTCTTCTTGCGCAAGGAGAAGATTACCAAGTTTTTCGATAACAGTTGGTACAACCTTGTCATAGAATTGACCTTCAAAGTCTGAGCCAGCATTGGCCATCATAATACCGCGTTCGTTAACTGTTACAGCAACTTCAAGACCGTTGGCAACACCGACATTGTAGTCGTCCTCACCAAAACCAGGGGCTGTATGGACGATACCAGTACCAGAGTCAGTCGTAACGTGGTCACCAAGGATTACCAACTCATCTACAGCCGTATCCCAAGGGTGAGCTGTTACGATATGGTTCAATTCTTGACCACGGTAGGTTGCCAAGACCTGAACATCAGCCCAGCCAAATTTTTCAGACAAACTAGTCAACAATTCTGAAGCAACCACAAACTTACGAGATTCACCAGCTGGTTGTACGACTACGTAATCGATATCCGCACCAACAGTCAACCCACGAGATGCTGTAATGGTAAATGGAGTAGTTGTCCAAACAACGATGTAAGTATCAGTATCTAGGACACCTTTTCCGTCTTTGACACGGTTAGCATAGTAAAGGGAAGTTGAAAGCAAGTCATGATATTCAATTTCTGCTTCTGCAAGAGCTGATTCAGATGACCATGACCAGTAAACTGGCTTGGCACCACGGTAGATATAGCCTTTTTTAGCCATTTCACCGAAGACACGGATTTGAGCCGCTTCATAGTCTGGAGTCAAAGTCACATAAGGATTTTCCCAGTCACCAGAAACACCCAAACGTTTAAAGTCTTCGCGTTGTTTATCTACTTGAGAAAGAGCGTACTCGCGGCAAAGTTTCAAGTACTCAACCAAGTCCATTTCTTTACGTTTCACGCCTTGTTTTGCCAAGACTTGCTCGATTGGCAGACCATGAGTATCCCAACCAGGAATATAAGGGGCGTAAAATCCTGACATAGACTTAGAACGAACAATAATATCTTTAGAAATCTTGTTCATGGCGTGCCCAACGTGGATATTTCCGTTGGCATAGGGAGGTCCATCGTGCAAGGTGAAATGCGGTTTTCCTTGGTTCAATTCTTGACGACGTTGGTAAAGTTTCGCTTCGTCCCACTCTTTTTGCCATAGTGGTTCTTTAGTAGGAAGTCCAGCACGCATTGGAAATTCAGTTTTTCCAAGATTTAGGGTATCTTTGAGTTTCATTATATCTCCTTTATTATATAGACAAATTAAAAACCACGAATCGCTAAAAAGGACGAAAATCGTGGTACCACCTTTGTTCGAAAAAAGACAAAGTCTCTTTTCCTCTTTTCCCGTAACGTGGGGAACGTCCAATCTTACTGCTTTCAGACTGGATTGCTTGAGAGGATAATCTGACCACTAGGGATTGCAGGACTCACACCATCTCCTACTCGCTGGAAATATAGTTGGTCAGATCTTGTTCTCACATTTATTTCTTATAATATTGTAACGGATTCTTGTTGTGCTCCATGGTTAGTAGTTGAAGAAGCAGTTCCAGTTGCTGATGGCGATACTGAGAAATACTCTGTCACGATTTCTGAATCCTCATGTTGTGGCTCAACTGAATGAGACTGTATCTCTTCTACAACCGTATTGATGTCTAACACATGACTTTCCGCTTGACTGTTAGCCTGCTGAGCTTCAAACTCAGCTAATTCTTTGTTACCTGCTTCGATGCGGGCTTGTAACTCAGCCATTTCTTCAGGTGAAAATTGGCGAGTCACATCAATCGGCTCTTCTTCTGGTTGCGAAGGAACAGCTTCTCCCAAGACCTCACCTACGACTTCCTTGAAGGCTTCATCACTTGTTTGGAGATAAGTCGCAGTCGGACGAAGAATATCTTCCCAATCTGAAGATTCGACAATTGCCAACTGGCTCTCAATCGTAGATTTGAGACGTTGATGAAATACACGGCTCTTGTTCTTCAACTCTTCTGTCTCAACAGCTACTTTCTTAGCATTATCTGTTGCCTGACGTAGGATTTCATTAGCCTTGTATTTTGCCTCTTCAAGGAGGCGCTGGGCATCTTGCTCAGCCTGTTGAATAATATTGTTTGAGCGCTCTTGAGCAGCTTGCTTTACACGTTCAGCCGTATCTTGAGCAATCAAAACAGACTGGCTCAACGAATCCTTCATCTCATCAAAGTAAGATAAGCGCTCTTCTAAACTTCTAATGTGTCTTTCCATTTCGTGATTATTGCGAACTAAGTCCTCGTAATCACGAACAACAATATCAAGAAATTCATCTACTTCTTCTGGATCAAACCCTCTGAATTTCGTAGAAAAGGTTTTATCTTTAATTTCTAATGATGTAATTGGCATACTTTTCCTCACTTACTTAATAATAATTGGATAGTCAGTTTTATCTTATCCCTTTTAGTTTGCCCATTTTCTTTGACAATCTTCAGACGACCAAACTTTCTCACACTAATTAAATCCCCTACAGCTACTAGATAATCTAATTTTTCAATGGGGTGGTAGTTTACCTGAACAGATTTTTTCTCTATGAGTTGACTAGCCTGCTTTCTGGATAATTTCAAGGCACTTGATAAGAGGGCATCCAAACGAAAACTGGAAATCAAAATCTCTTGTTCTTGATAATTGATCTCAGATATGATTTTATCGGTGAAAGGACATTCCTCCAGCGACACAGGTAGTCTGGCAATCTTTTGTATCCCGTCCTGAAACAGAGGGATAAAATCACGATTGACAAAAATCTGTGCTCTCTTTTCATCTACCAAGATATCACCAAAGAGCTTACGATCAATTCCTAGTTGATTGATGATTGTCCCCAAAATCTTTGCATGTGTTAGCTGTTCAAATCTACTTGGATAACGGATCTCTAACAATGCCATTTCAAAATCTGACAGTGTCGGACTGAAATAGTCTGGATACAGAAGGACACGGACAAATTCTGTATGGATATATTCTCCACTGCTCACACAGCCCAGTCCATAGGTCCCAGCCAAAACCCTCAATATATGTTCTTGATGCGGGTTGACAAAAGCAGTGAGGACAGGAGTATAAGTATCTTCCACCCGCTTGATCCACTCTAATCCCTTATCAATAAAGGGGGCATCGTCAAAGGAAAAGTGCTGGTAAATCGCTTTATTTGTCATCATAGTATCAACAAGAAACGAATCAAGCTGTCACCCAAAAAACGGACGATTAAGATTGCCAGCCAAATGGATAAATCCAAACCTCCAAATTGTAAAGGTAAACGGCGAAGTGGATCAACAATCGGTTTAATAAGTTTTTCCAGTAAACGTTCAAGCGAGCTACCATAAGAATTTGGAAACCAAGAGAGGAGTGCATAGATTAACAAAAGCAGGGAATAGATATTCACTGCATTTTGGATCAGACGAATCAGAAAAACCATTATTTCGCTCTACTTCGTTTAATATCAAAACCAAATTCCGCACTTTGAGAATCATCAGGCAACTTGATATCTTCAATATTCACAATCACATTGACTGGTGTCAACAAATACATTGTACTCGCAACTTTTTTCAGATTACCTGCCAAAACATGACGGGCACCGTCCAGATAGTCTAGACAACGACGAGCCTGAACCTCTGTCATGTACTGGAAGTCAATCAAGATACTTTCATTTCCAGCCAATAAATCCACAATCTCTGTTGCATCCTCATATTTTCTAGGATAACGAACATCAATCGTCACTTTTTCATCTGTACGATGGCTTTGCATAGCCAATTCTTGTTGGCGAGCATGTAAGCGAGTGATGTTGGCATCTTTTGAAGTGGTTGATTGAAACTGCGCTGGCAGTTCTTTAGAAGCTGAACTTGATGAAGCAATCATCTGCTCATCCTGAGGTTGATAAGTCTCAGTTGTTTCTTCCCCATCTTCTGTAAAATAATCTATAAATTTATCAAATCTATCTTTTAAAGACATAGATCTCTCCTATTTAAAAAATGCTGTGCCAATTCGAACAAAGGTCGAACCAAATTGAATCGCTTCCTTATAGTCACGACTCATGCCCATGCTCAACTCTGTCATCGGCATATTAGGAATTTGTTTTTCTCTAATTTCTGCTTGCAGTTCCTGAGTTTTCTTGAAAATTTGTTTCAATTCATCAGAATCTGCCTCAAAAGGAGCCATGGTCATCAAACCAACATACTCAATCTGATCTAGCTGAGCCAAGTCTGGCAAAAGTTCTAGTAATTCTTCTTTTGAAAAACCGTGCTTGCTTTCTTCTCCTGAAATATTGACCTGTAGGAAACACTTGATAACATGATCTGTTCTTTTTTGAATCTCCTGCGCCAATTTTAAGGAATCTAAAGCATGAAAGTAATCCACAAAAGGGATTACTTCTTTGACCTTCCGTCTTTGTAGCGTTCCAATCAAATGCCAAGTGACAGGGAATTCTTTTAACGTCTGATATTTTTCTAAAAATTTATCAACACGATTTTCACCAATATGATGAACACCCAGGGGAAGCAAGGCTTCCGCTGTTTTTACGTCCACATATTTCGTCACTGCAATAATTGAAACAGAAGCTGGATCACGATTGGCTTCTCGGCTAGCTTCAGCGACCTGCTGAAAAACGAACTCTGTATTTTTTTTCAAATCCATTGATTAACGATTCTTGAAGAATGGAGGTGTGTCCAACTCATCTTCGTCCTGATAAGTCGGTGCTTCGAAACGTTCTACAGGTGATACGACTGAATCAGTTTGACGAACGATTGATTCACGACGCAAGTCCCAATCACCAAAAGCAGAAGATTGACTTGTTTCAAAGCGTCGTTGGCTTTGTTTTGGTAATTCTGCTGTATCTTCTAGGTCAAAATGACGATCAAAATTTTGAGGGTGCGGTTGTCTTGAGGCTTCACGACGAGCCGCTTGTTTTACTGGAGAACCAACAACTTTTTCTACACGTTCTTGACGAACACCAGTCGCTACAACTGTCACACGAATTTCATCTTTCATGCTTTCGTCAATAGAGGTTCCAAGCCAGATATTCACTCCTTGACCTGCTGCTTGATTGACGATTTCAGAAGCTTCTTCTGCTTCAATCAAGGTCAAATCAAGACCACCAGTAACGTTGACAATGACATCTTCAGCACCGTCAATGGTTGTTTCAAGAAGTGGTGAGTAAATCGCTTTACGAGCCGCTTCAACAACGCGTTCTTCACCACTACCGATACCGATACCCATAAGGGCATTCCCTTTGTTTGCCATAACCGTTTTCACGTCAGCAAAGTCAAGGTTAATCAATCCTGGGTTCGTGATCAAGTCAGTGATCCCTTGAACACCTTGGCGAAGAACGTTATCTGCTTCGCTAAGAGCTTCAAGAAGTGGCGTTTTCTTATCAACAATTTCAAGCAAGTTGTTGTTTGAAATGATCAATAGGGTATCTACATGTTCACGAAGCTCATTGATTCCTTCTACAGCGTACTGACCACGTTTGCTTCCTTCAAATCCAAAAGGACGTGTCACAACACCAACTGTAAGAGCTCCAAGATCTTTTGCAATGCGGGCAATAACTGGGGCAGCACCTGTTCCAGATCCTCCACCCATACCAGCAGTGATAAAGACCATGTCTGCACCGCTAATCGCTGCTGTCAATGCTTCTTCGCTTTCTTCAGCAGCCTTACGACCAACCTCAGGTCGACCTCCAGCACCCAAACCACGAGTCAACTTTGGTCCGAGTTGGATAACTGTTTCAGCTTTTGTACTGCTTAAGGCTTGTACGTCTGTGTTCGCCGCAATGAATTCTACGCCTGAAACACCTTCGTCGATCATGCGGTTAATAGCATTACCACCGCCTCCACCGACACCAATTACTTTAATAACTGCACCTTGAGCAGCTGCTGTATCAAATGAAAATGTCATAATTTCTTTTCCTCTTTTATTCATCAAACATGCTTCCGATCAAGCTACGGAAACGGTCTGTTAATTTCGGTTTATCTTGAGAACTTGCTTGGAATTCATCTCTTGGAGCAAGGCCACTGTCAGGTGTGATTTCAGTTGCTGCAGTAGCTGGTTGCACTGGAGTTGATTGTATAATTGGTGTCACACTTTGATTTGAAACACCAAAATTAATTGGTTTTTGGCGAAGGAATTCATCTCCTCTGACTGCCTTTTGAGCCAGAAAATTCACTTCTGTCAATTTACCTGCAAACTCAGACAAGCTGATCACATGGGCAAAAGCAGGGTTGCGAATTCCCACTTGATTTGGCACATAGAGTTTCACTCGAACACCAAACACTTCTTGCGCTAATTCGACAACTCCTGGTAAAATCGCATTTCCGCCGATCAGAACGATACCACCTGGTAGATCCAACAAGTGTCTTCTGTCTAACTCCTGTTTAACTTGATCAAAAATATGTTTGATACGTGCTGAGATAATTTCTGCCAAGTAACTTTCTGTCACTTCAACGGGTTCTACTTCACCAATGACTTCAACTTGGAAAGTTTCGTTACTTGCAAATGGAACGTAAGCTTCCCCATAGTTCAGTTTCAAACTTTCTGCAATTTTTTGAGATGTTTTCAAGACTTTAGAAATATCTTTTGTAACGTAATCTCCACCTTCTTGGTAGATGTTGGTGAACTGCAATTCTTGGTTACGGATAGTCGCTACAGTAGTCTGACCTCCACCCATGTCAATGACAGTCGCACCAAATTCACGTTCACCTTCATTGAGAACGGAGTTCACGATTGCCAAAGGTGAAATAATCACATTATCAACATGAATACCTACACGCTCAACTGTCTTACGAAGATTGTGTAGAATCGTACGAGGACCTGTGTAAAGCAGGCCACGCATTTCCAAGCGAACACCCATCATACCACGAGGGTCACGAATTCCTTGGAAACCATCCACGATGAATTCTTCTGGAATAAAGGTAATCACTTCACGATCCGGAGTCATGCTCTTTGTCAAAGCTGATTTGACAACATTCTCTACGTCTTGATCTGTAATTTCTTTTGTATCTGATGTTACAGGAATCATTCCTTGAGTTGGTTCAACCTGCAAGAGATTTGCTGGTAAACCAACATTGACAGACTTGATTGAAATTCCTGCCTTCTCTTCTGCCTGGGAAATTGCGGATTTAATTGCTGAAGCTGCAGCCTCAATATCAACGATAATCCCGTCTTTGACACCTTTACTCTTGGCATTGCTAACGCCAATTACATTTACTTCCCCATCTCTATGTTCGGCAACCAGCACTTTGATGGAGCTAGTTCCGATATCTAAGCCTGTAAAAAAACCATCTCTAGTCATTACATTGCGTCCTCTCTGTCTTCCAAGTTTCTCACTTCTATTTTCAATAACTGTGACGAGACACAGCTATTCACAAAATATTATAACACAAAAAATCCAATCGTGCTTAGTTTTTCATAAATTTCCTCTAGGTTTTTTGTAAAAGTCTTTTAAACAATTTTTCTCAGGAGCAATCATTAATTTTATATCCTTACAGCTATATTTTGCATATTTAATCAAAAAAAGAGAAGACCTTTTTAAGCTTTCTCTTGAATCATTTTTTCTGCTCTTTGTTGCAAAAAGACCTCTAGTACTTTTGCAGTCAAGCTGATAGCCGCTACCAACACACTGGACACGATGAGGTAATTCGCCAATAGTCCGTGATTTCCCACTAGTGGTGGTTTATTTAAAAATCCATAATCTCCACCTACAACCAAGTTGACAACTCCTATCAAAGCATTTAGAGAAAATGTAATCACTGTCACATTTTTCAAGTTGAGCAGGGAAGCTTCATAATTCTTAAACAAGTATAGGAGCGCATTCCCCAAAAGTGCCACATGCCCGATGATAAAGGACAGGATGGTCACATGCGGAAACGGATAAGGGTCAAAGAGTGGGTATGCCAGAGCCGCAGTTGCTCCAAAGGTTCCTAGAAGGGCAAAGTATTGCTTGTACTTGGAAGTCCCTGGAATCAAGAGCATAACAAACATGGCGATACGGCAATGATAGAAGGGCAAACTTTCTGATAAGGGCATTTGATTCCCCCAATACCAGCTATACAGAACAATCAGTTGAAGAGACTGAAGGATCTGAATAAAGCGCTGGTAAGCCACCTTGTCACGGTAACGATATGAAACATAGAAAGTAAGAGCCAGTAAACATAACAAACCAATATACCAGTGGAGTTCAAACTGGGGCGGTTCTGATATCTGTGTGGTAAATAATTGTTCCCACAAATTCATATTCTATTCCTCGTTCATCTAGCCAGAGCAGTAGAAAGTTCACTGCTCTAGTTTTTATTTTTTTTTTTGAAAAAACTTGATTCTATGACATGCATAGAACACTTGCGTCTTAAATTCGCAACCTATTATATCATTTGTATCGCAGAAATGCACCTTACAGACACCTTTTTTGATTTGCAGACTTCTCTAGCATAACCTAATCAATATATTGCTCTCTTTGTCCCTGATAAACTTGCCAAAGAATCTCCATCTGCTCCTTGGTGATGCGTTTTTCAGACAAGGCTGGCAGTTGGTCAATGGCAAAAAATTGAAGGTCCGCAATCTCTTGATTTTCTTGAAATCGTCCGTCAAGAAGCTTACATTCAAAGACAAACTTTGCATATTGTTTGCTCTGTAGTTGGAAACGATTGGTGTCAAAAACTGCAAGTAACCTTTCAACTTTAGCTGTAAAACCGGTTTCTTCTTCAATTTCCTTAAGAATATTTTCGGTTGGAGAATAGCCGACTTCACCAAAGCCACCTGGCAAAGCCCAACTTTCCTCTCCTTGCCCTCTGACTAGACATACTTTTTCATCCTCAACAATCCAAGCACGGACGTCCATCAGAGGAGTTGCGTAAGCGGAAGTTGGTCTCAGGAGCTCTGTTACTTCCTCTTGCTTTAGTTCTGTAGTTTCTCTCAAAATATCAGATAAGATCGCACGCAAGTCCTCGTATCGCTCACAGTCAAAAGGATCTTTTGTGAAGGTTAATCCAGTATCCGTAATGGCTAGCATTCTTTGCAGATACTTGGTAAAATCACTTGCATTCATTTTCTAAACTTTCTACCAACTTGGCTAGATTCATGGAGTTAGAGCCTTTGAGCAGAATTTGGTCGTTCGTACCAAGGCTTGCCTTAACCTGCTTGACAAGGCCTTCAAATTGGTCCTCGCCAGCTGTTTTTTTGAAGTAATAAACGTGGCCGATTGGAAACATTTGACTGGCCAGTTGAGCCAATTCAGCAATGTCTTCTCCATAGAAAATAACCATATCAAGCACATCTGGGGAAAGGCTCAAAATCATCTGATTATGGAGTTGAACAGACTGGTCACCAAGTTCCTTCATGTCTGCTAGAACAGCGATTTTCTTGCCACCTTCATTAGCTGGAATAGCAGAGAAAGTCTCTAAAATTAGCTTCATAGCAGTTGGATTGGCATTGTAAACATCTGACAGGATGTCTGCTCCATTGACTGCTTTCTTCCACTCAGTACGATTGCGGGTCAATTCTAGGTTCTGAAAGGCCTGACGAATTTGCTCCTCTGAAACTCCTTCTTGTAGAGCCACATAAGCAGCAATCATAGCATTGGTGGCATTGTACTTACCTGTCACTGGCAAATCGAGGGCTTGTTCCAAAAAATTAGCCTTAAAGGTCAGACTATCCTTGCGCTCAACCAAGTCTGTAATTTCCAGCTCAGCTCCTTGGCCAAAACGAACCACCTTTTTATCAGCTGGCAAGTAGTCCTCTACAATCGAGTCAGCTGGTGCCAAAAGCAAAGAACCTGAAGCCATGCCATCTGCAATCTGCATTTTTCCTTTGGCAATCTCAGAACGGTCCTTGAAAAAGGCCAAATGGGCTTCTCCAACCAAGGTCACGATGCCTGTCTTTGGATGAGCCAATTCAGATAAGAGATGGATATCTCCCAAGTGATCCTGCCCCATCTCCAAGACCAACTTTTCTGTTTCCTCAGGCATGTGAAGAACCGTGTAGGGAAGGCCAATCTCGTTATTGTAGTTTCCTTGTGTTTTGTAGGTCTTGTATCTTGTTGACAATAAATGCGCCAACATATCCTTGGTTGTTGTCTTTCCATTTGAACCCGTGACTGCAAAGACATCAACCGCTATTTTTTCAAGATAGTAGGCTGCGAGAGTTTGAAAGGCAGACAACACGTCGTCTACTAGAATGTAGGGATGACCTTCTACTTCCTTCTCAGAGAGGGTTATTGCTGCTCCATTTTCAAAAGCTGTTTCGATAAAGTCGTGACCATCACGCGCACCCTTGAGCGGAACAAACAAATCTCCTGCAGTGATTAAACGACTGTCAAACTCAGCCTTAACTAGCAGACTATCTGGATAAACTGTCACATCATTTTTAGCTCCAACAGCTTGGGCGACTTCATGGATTGTTAATTTCATTTCTACTCCTTTAAAAAGGGCTGAAGTCCACGAACTCGACTCACCTTGCAGTGATGGTTCTGGCTTCTACCCTCTCTTTCATTTTATAGCAAATGCGCTTCGCGCTTGTTAAAGCTTTCCTTGGCAAGGTCAACCAAACGCTCGATTAGTTCTGGGTAGCTGATTCCCATATTGTCCCATAGTAGTGGATACATAGACCACTGGGTGAAACCTGGCATGGTATTGAGCTCGTTTAGGAAAATCTCGCCCTTATCTGTATAGAAGAAATCGCAACGAGACAGACCGAGGCCACCGATTGCACGGAAGGCCGTTTCTGCATTTTGGCGCATAACAGCTACCACATCATCACTGATCTTTGCTGGGATGTCCATGGTAATCTTGTTGTCAATATACTTGGCATCATAGTCATAAAAGGCAACATCCTTGACCACTTCACCAGGAAGCGTACTCTTGACATCGTAGTTACCCAAGAGACCAACCTCGATTTCACGAGCATTCACCCCTTGCTCTACCAAGACACGACTGTCATATTGGAAGGCAAGCTCCAAGGCTTGACGGAGTTCCTCTTGGTTTTCAGACTTAGAAATACCGACACTTGAACCCATGTTTGACGGCTTCGTGAAGACTGGATAAGTCAATTTTTCTTCAACTTCAGCGATTTTAGAAGCTACATCATCACCTTCGACGATAGCCACATAAGGAACTTGAGCAATCCCAGCAGACTCCAAGACACGTTTGGTCGTGATTTTATCCATGGCAAGACTTGACGACAAGATATTACAGCCGACGTAAGGCATTTTCAAGACTTCCAAGAATCCTTGGACAGAGCCATCTTCACCCATCGGACCATGAAGAACTGGAAAGACCACTGCACCTTCTTCGTAGATAGCACTTGGCGCTATTTTCTTGTCCCAGTCAATAGTCGCATTGGTCATAAGACGGTCCTCTTGACCTGGTGTCTGGTTAAATTCCTGCGTTTTGATAAAGTCACCTGACTGGTTGATAAAGAAAGTCTTGACTGTGAAACGATCGTAATTGACCGCACGCATAACACTCTCAGCTGATAGTACAGAGACTTCACGTTCCGCACTACGTCCACCGTATAAAAGAATAATTGTTTGTTTCATATTACTGTCCTATTTTCTAATAGAATACTCGCATCTTAGTATATCATATTTGCTTCTTTTTTGAAACTTGAACATGGTACTGGTAGTAAAGAAATATAAAAAGAGACCGATAACGACAAACTCGGTCTCCCCGTTTTTGTATAAATGAATTGAGTTCGTAAATTTGTCTACTCCTACAACTCTGTCCGATTTTCAATGGCTCGTAAGAGTGTGACTTCGTCCGCATACTCGATATCTGCTCCCACGGCTAGGCCTCGTGCTAGACGAGTGACCTTGATACCAGCTGGTTTGAGCAAACGAGAGAGGTACATAGACGTCGCTTCTCCATCTGCTGTCGCATTGGTTGCCACGATCACCTCTGAAACCTCACTGCCCATGAGACGGGTCATGAGGCTCTTGAGATTGATATCGTCTGGACTGATACCATTCATCGGAGAAATGAGGCCATGCAAGACATGATAGAGTCCGTGGTATTCTTGAATGTTTTCCATAGCAGCCACATCGCGACTATCCTCTAACACCAAGATGGTTGTCTGGTCTCGAGTCGGATCTGTACAGATAGAGCATGGATCATCATCCGTTAAACGGCCACAGATGGAACAATAAGTCAATTCCCGCTTAGCAGACAGTAGGTTTTTGGCAAATTCATTGACGTCGTCATCAGACATTCCAATGGTATAGAAGGCTAGGCGGGTAGCCGTTTTGATCCCGATCCCCGGAAGCTTCGAATAGCTATCAATTAGCTTGGCAATAGGTGTTGGATACAGCATAAGTCCCTTTCTAATTCATCGGATGGTGTTGGTGATAAAGATTGATAATGTCGCGTGCAATTGAAGGTCCGACACCATTTGTAAGATTAGTGTTATGAGGAAAGACGACTGCGACCGCGATTTGGGGATTTTCGGTCGGTGCATAGGCGACTGCGTTGGTATTATTGGCTTTTTGACCGCCATTAACGTAACTTTCGGCAGTACCCGTTTTCCCGCTGATGGAAACGGCTGCACCATTTGAGAAGGCACGACCAGTTGTCAGAGCGCTCGTTCCATGCGAAACTTGATAGAAACCTTGTTGCAAGATAGCCATATCTGCTTCTGAAATATTAACCTTGTTCATTTCCTTGGTGGCTGTTTCTTGAACCAGACTGCCTAAGCCACCTTGGTCATTGTTTCCATAAACACCTTCAACGATGTGAGGAGCCAAACGCACACCATTGTTGGCAATGGTTCCAACGTACTGGGCCAATTGCATAGGAGTGTAGTTATCAAACTGACCAAAGGCATTGGTAATGTAATTAGCAAAATTATACTCTTTTGGTATAAAACCAGTTGACTCATCTGGAAGGTCAATGCCTGTTGAGGCTCCAAGACCATATTCCGCAAATGTCGAGCGAAGTTTCCCCATGGCGGATTCTAAATTGTTAGTTAGAACAAACATATTGGGTTGATAGGTCTGACCCATAATGCCCAAAGCCGTTTGAACCATATAGGCATTAGAAGAATACTCCAAGGCTTCCACAGCTGTAATCGGGAATGAACCGTAAGCCTGAGTGTACCAAGAATTAATCGGAGCTGAACCTTGGAAGACAATCGGTTGGTCTGTCAAGGTCTGATTCCCTGATAAGACTCCATTCTCCCAACCAGAGCTGATGGTCGCCGCCTTGACAACAGAACCTGGTACAAAGACGTTGGTAACTGTCCCTAGGGAGTCTGGACTTAATTTCCCTGATTGGACATCATGCTTGACACCTGACATCGCCAGAACTGCACCAGTTTTGGGATTGAGGGCCACAGCGTAGACCCCTTCAGAATATTTAGCGCCACCATTACTCAACTCGGAGTTAAAGTAGCTCTTAAGCAGGTCATCCACTCCATTTTGGAAAGCTAAGTCAATCGTTAGTTTGATATTGTTTCCCTTGCTTCCTTCCTCGACATTTTCCACACTTTCCATGTTTCCATGTTTGTCGAGATGGATTTCCTTGACGGAGCGTTTGCCTTGGAGGACATCTTCATATTGCTTTTCAAGATAAGAAGTTCCCACTCGGTCATTGAGAGAGTAGCCTTTCTTGAGATAAGCGTTAACTTCCTCAGCTGGAAGACCTGACTTTTCACTTGAAACGCTGCCGACGATAGACGATAGAGAAGTGTCCAGTACTTTTCGGTCCCATGAGGTTGAAATGCTAATGCCCGGTAATTCCTTGGATGCAGAAGCCACAAGAGCAACTTGAGTATCATCCAAGGCATCTGTTGAAATGGTGCCCGTCGCAAAATTTTCAACAGCATTGAGTTGACTAAAGAGATAGATTTCTTTTTTCTGGTCATCTGTATAATTGAGTTGACTCACGTCTATGCTTTCAACCGCATTATTGTAAAGTGTCGCTTCAGATAAGCGATTTCCATCTGAATCTAGGCGTTTATCACTTGGCAGAGCCTCGACTGTTTTTTTGTATACGTCCTGGTCCGCCAAGTAGTAGTCTGCAATCTGACGGTCTGTGAGTTCAGGGGAAGTGACATTCACGTAAGTCAGCAGTTTTTTAGCCGTCTCCTTTAACTCTGCCGCCGTCATTTTATTGTTTCGTGTGAAAGAAACAACTTGCTTAAGTGTGTTTTCTACCAAGGGTTTCCCTGTTGCATCATAAATCTGCCCTCGAGCTGAGCTGGTCGTCACCCTGGTCTGGCTGGCTGATGCCAACTTTGCTTCATAGAAATCTTTATTCAGTACCTGCATGTATAACAATCGACCGATAATGGTCATAAACAGCAGGATAACTATCGCAAACAGTAAATTAAGCCGAATCGGAATCGAATGGCTATTGAATTTTCTCATACAACTAAGACTCTTTTCTAGAAAAATTCCCGATTTTCACCTTCATTTTCAGCTAAAATAATAGAGCAAACGGGTGAAGCTCGGTACTTTTCATTGTACCATATTTTACGGAGAAACTCTTGGAAAAGTCGAAGCATTTTTTGACTTTTAATCAAAAATGCCTTTTTATTTGGTTATCCTAACTTCTATGATATAATGATGTTAATAAGCTGGCAATCGTCAACTTTTAAGAGTTTGACTCATGAAAAGGAGCTCCATGAAAAAGCAGGATATCGCAACTATTATTGATCTTCATTTTGAAGAATTAACAGAGTTAGAACAGGAAATCGCTCGTTATTTCTTGCAGGTAGATACGATTGTGGATGATCTATCATCGCAACAGGTTACTCAAAAACTGCATGTTTCCCAAGCTGCTCTTACCCGTTTTGCAAAAAAATGTGGCTTTACTGGCTATCGAGAATTTGTCTTTCAATACCAACACCAGGCCAATAAACAGGACACCCACTCTCACCAACACAGTCCTTTGACCAAACGTGTTTTACGAAGCTACAGCAACCTACGGGAACAAACACAGGATTTAATTGACGAAGAACAACTGGAACGAGTTGCCCAGCTAATCGATGACGCTGAACGAGTTTACTTTTTTGGAACGGGAAGTTCTGGTCTGATTGCCCGTGAGATGAAACTCCGTTTTATGCGTCTAGGTGTTGTCTGTGAAGCTTTGACCGATCAGGATGGCTTTGCATGGACGACCAGTATCATGGATGAAAACTGTTTGGTACTTGGCTTTTCCCTATCAGGCACTACCCAATCCGTCCTCGATAGTTTGTTGGATGCCAAGGAAATGGGGGCTAAGACCATTCTCTTTACCAGCGCTCCAAACAAAAATAGTCAGGCTTATACCGAAACAGTCCTCGTCGCAAATCATAGCCAATCTTCTTACATCCAGCGTATTTCCGCTCAGCTCCCTATGCTCATTTTAATAGATTTGATTTATGCCTACTTTTTAGAAATCAATCGCGAGAGCAAGGAAAAAATCTTTAACAGCTATTGGGAAAATAAAAAGCTCAATGGCTATCGTAGACAAAAACGCGTTAGAAAATCCTAGTTTGGCTCAACCAAACTAGGATTGTTTTGTTTTGAAATGGTAATATGCACCGAGCATCCCTGCTGTATTTTGGTGATGGGCAAATTCTAATCGCGTTTTTTCAATTCTTCCATAAATCTTCCATTCCGTTTTTGAATGTTTGACAAGAAAAAGGAAGTATCGGCTATTTGCTTTTACTTCCTTTCTCTAATTTTATTTAATTGTTTTGCTTCGACAAACTGAGATTTAGATTTTAACCCTTATAGAAAATAAAATGAGCTATTCTTCAGAAGTACGTTCTATAATATCATAGTTTAATGCAGAGTGTAGCGATGTAATCATTTCCATAACGTGACAATCGATGTCTTTTGTCACACGATTCATAAAAATCAATCATAACGAGGCCATTTTTTAGTTGTCCTCTAATCTGACTTTCTAAGGTATGGCTAAATTCATATCCATATTCTGGATTGATGGTGATTTTGCCTTCCTCTTCAAGCTCTCTTGAATTAAAAGGTAGTGAAAACTTTAACTGTAATTCCTCATCGGGTTTGTCCCATACAGTGTCAGCATCATACATGTATATCCAAGGATTCATAAATCCGACCATTAAGAGTCCGCCCCTTTTCAATACTCGAGAGGCTTCTTTATACATGTTTTCTAAATCTTCTATATATACATTTGAAACTGGATTAAAAACAATATCAAAAGTTTCATCTTCAAATGGAAATGGTTTTGTCATATCGCCTTGAACTGTATTGATTTTTAATCCTTCTCTTTTAGCAACCATATCATCTCTTTGTAATTGTGATTTAGAAAAATCCATGATGGTGACCTCATAACCTTTTGCAGCAAAAACCGGCCCCTGCTGTCCACCACCACAAGCTAAACCTAATATCTTTTTCCCATTTGCATTTTCAAACCATTCTATCGGAACTTTTTCCCCAACAGTTAAGGCAACAGAAATTGGATGCTTTCTAATTTCTTCTAATTCTTCATGTGTCAAAGGCTCAGTGTAGTCATTTTTTACATTATTCCATCTATCTTCATTTAATTTTATATAATTATTCATCTTACAATCTCCTCGTAATTTTATATGATTTCGATTTCAGGTGAATAGGTTGCCATTACAGTTTTTTCACCTCTACAAATTCTAATTTGTCAATTTTTCGTCCATCTCATTATATCATTTTTTCTTCTTGGCTTAGCTTTAGTATTTAGAGAGATTGCGCCGTCTTCTAAGATTATCTTAAAGGATATCTCCTCTCATATATTCTTCTACGGTAGGAACTCTGCTCCTATCGTTCATTTTTTATAATTCCTCTTTGTCTTTCTCATACCCATGAAGCAAGGTCGCATAATGGTCTTGATAGGTCTTTCCGCTACTTTTCATATACCTTGACAGTTTTTCCATCATCAAAAAAAGAATTAAGCAAAACAGTTTTCACTCAAGTAGTGATTAAGTGTTTTTCTTAATTCTATAGTTCCAAACTAGGATTGTTTTATTTTGAAATGATAATAGGCTCCCAACATCCCTGCTGTATTTTGGTGATGGGCAAATTCTAATCTCGTCTTATCAGCTAGACTTGGCACCAAGGCATCTTTTAAGGCTGTGCGGATCTTTGGCTTGAGAATAGCCTCTTGCCCCATGATGCCACCACCGAGAATGACTACTTCTGGATTGGCCACATAGCAAATATTTGCCAGACCTTTTCCTAGATAGTCTACCATACGGTCAATGCCAGCCATACAGATCTTGTTTCCTTCGGTAGCTTCCTTGAAAATGCGCCGACCATTCCACTGGTCAACTGAATCTCCATGAGCTTCTGCTACATATTCTACCAAGGCTGTCGTAGAAGCGAGATCTTGGAAAGCTCCATCCTGCATATGCATATAACCGACTTCGCAGGCTGAATTGCTAAATCCATGGAAGACTTTCCCATCCATAATCAAGCAACCACCGATACCTGTTCCAATGGTCAAGCAAAGAGTGACACTCGCTCCCTTACCTGAACCAGAAACTGCTTCAGCAAGACCTGCACAGTTGACATCATTTTCAATTTCGCAAGGAATCGCAAAGCTCGTCTCGATTTCCTTCTTGAACTGGGTTCCTGCATAGTTGGGAATCTGAGGACCAGCATAGAAAATCTCACCCTTATCAGGATCCACCATTCCTGCAGAAGAAATGGCAACACCTGCTACTGGGCCTTTTTCTAAATAGCTGGTAACGATATCTTTTGTCTTTTGTAAGATATGAGGTCCACCCTTATGCGCCTCAGTTGGCATTTCATGCGATTCAACAAGTTGGCCTTCTTGGTCAATCAAACCATATTTGATGTTGGTTCCACCAATATCAATTGCAACGTAGTGTGTCATAAATACCTCCTTATGGATTAGAGGAAGCGCTCCTTGGTTTCACGAATCAAGGCTGCAGCTGCTTCTACAACTGGACGATCTTCTTCGGTTACTGGCGTCAATGGTGAACGAACTGAACCAATGTTCAAACCTTCATTGATCTTCAAAACTTCTTTGATGACACCGTACATATTTCCATGTGCAGAAGTGAGTTTGCCAATGATTGCATTGATAGCGTATTGCAATTCACGCGCTGTTTCCAAATCTTTCTCAGCAATCAACTCATTAAGTTTCAAGAAGAGTTCTGGCATCGCACCATAAGTACCACCGATACCAGCCTTAGCACCCATGAGGCGACCACCTAGGAACTGTTCATCTGGACCATTGAATACGATGTGGTCTTCTCCACCAAGGCTGACAAAGGTTTGGATATCTTGAACTGGCATAGAAGAGTTCTTAACACCGATAACACGTGGATTTTTCAACATTTCTGTATAGAGACTTGGAGTCAAAGCAACTCCTGCCAATTGAGGAATGTTATAAATCACGTAGTCTGTGTTTGGAGCTGCAGAACTGATATCGTTCCAGTATTTGGCAACTGAGTATTCTGGCAAGCGGAAGTAAATCGGCGGAATCGTTGCAATGGCATCTACACCCAAACTTTCTGCGTGGCGAGCAAGTTCCATACTATCTTTGGTATTGTTGCAAGCTACGTGAGCAATGATAGTCAATTTCCCTTTAGCAACTGCCATGACTTCTTCCAAAATCAACTTGCGGTCTGCCACACTTTGGTAGATACATTCACCAGAAGAACCATTGACATAGAGACCTTGAACTCCCTTATCAATGAAGTATTGAACCAAGGCACGCGTACGCTCTGGACTGACTTCTCCTTGATCATCATAACATGCGTAGAAGGCTGGAATGACACCTTCGTATTTTTTCAAATCTGACATAGATTTTCTCCTAAGATTTCTTTTTTTCTGCTGAGAGCAGTTCTATTTTTTACAAGTTTAGTATACACCTTGTGAAAATCGCTTTCAATATCTTGTATACACTTAGATTTTAGTTTCTACTTGTATTTTAGAAACTGTAACGATTGAAAGTAGTTTCAGAAACACCTCATCCTACTGGTATTTAGCGAAGATTTTCTCCATCAATCCTGCTTGGAGAAAGACTAGCAAACCAAATCCAAAGAGGATAAAGGCCGATCCACCCAAAAGGAGAGTGAAGGCGGATAGATAAAGAACCATCACAATAAGAAAGAGAATGGCTAACATGAGGAAGAACCATGGAAAGTTAAAACTTGCCAAGATAAGCCCTTTTTGCAGCACTTCTTTCCAAGACAAATCATAGCGGGCAGCGATGGGATAACTAGCCAGCATCACGAGAGTGAGGAAGATGAGAATCCCCAAACAAATAGCTTTCACAATCTGGAAAGGCAAAGCAGTCTGTCCCCAGAAGAGATAGAGGTCTAGAAGGCTTAATGACACAATGCCTAACTCCAGCAAACCTAACTGGAAACCCAGTTTCAGATTTTGCTTGAAGGCTCTTAGATAAGTTCTAAAGACTGGTACCCGTCTGCTTCTCTTAATCTCAAACATGGTCTCGTAAAGGCTGATTTTCGCCACTCCAATCGTCACGATGGGCAAACAAGAGACGACAAAAAGAAGATTGACTGTGACGATATCCAAGACCTTCTCACTGAAACGCATGAGAAAATTATCTGTATCAAATGCTGCCTTGATAAGGCTTACTCCTTTTTGTACCATGTTTACTCCTCCTGATTCTTTTAATCAATCAAAATTTTAAAGAGATACTTGCGAACTTTTTCTTCCATCCCTGCGTAGCCATTTGGCTGGTGTGGTTCTCCTGGGAAGAAAATTGCAAAATTGTGATAGCCCAACAAGAGTGGGTATTTTTCATGACAATGGACAAAGCCAATGTCGCTCGCTTCGTCGAATGCTACTGCTTCGTCTTTGATACGTGAACCGTAGCTCGAATATTCATGTCCTTCTACCAACAAATGCAAGTCTGCATAGTTCTTATGGTGCTCAAATTGATCATTTTCAGCTTGATTGAGGACATTTTCCTGAACAACTAGAAAGACCTTGTCCCCGTCAATCTCATACTTACCGAGTTCGAAAGAATCCTTACGGTGCTGATAGAGATAGTCGATAGCCTTGTCTAGATTGGGATGGATTCCCTTGTAAAAGGCGATGTTTTTCAAATCGTCAAAAATCATACTGTTTCCTTCGTTTCTGATAGTTAACTAAAATCATAAATTAAGTTGATAAGTGTCTGACAAAATTTCACGAAGTAACTGCATACTCTCCATTTTGTAGACACTTATAACTCTGTATTCTCTTATACTCAATGAAAATCGAAGAACAAACTAGGAAGCTAACCGCTGGCAAAACTTAAGTATGGCAAGGTAACGCTGACGTAGTTTAAATTCGATTTTCGCAGAATATTAACCTTTAACCGCTCCCATAGTGATACCTTGAGTGAAGGATTTTTGGAAGACAAGGAAGACGGTTACGATTGGCACTGCTGCAAGGGCTGCACCCGCCATGATCAAACCGTAGTTGGTTGCCATTTCGGCCTGCATGGTCGCAACCCCGAGTGAGATAGTCAAGTTTTGACGTGAAGTCAACATAACCAACTGCATAAAGTAGTCGTTCCAAGTATTGATGAAGGTAAAGATCGCAAGGGCTGCAAATCCTGGTTTCACGATAGGAAAGGCTACGCTCCAGAAAGTACGAATTTCACCACAACCGTCGATTTTAGCTGATTCAAGCAATTCTGTCGGGATGTTTTCGCTGAATTGTTTCATAAGGAAGACCCCAAATGGCCATCCAATCAAAGGCAAGATAACTGCCCAAAGAGTATCGTGAATTCCCATGAAGTTAACGATACGTACCAATGGTACAAGGACAACTTGTTTTGGAAGTGCCATGGCAGCGATAAAGACTGCAAAGAGGATGCGTTGACCATAGAAACGTTTTTTAGCCAAGACATAACCTGCTAGAGAAGAGGTTGCACACACTAGGAACATGGTTACCAGTGAGATGAATACAGAGTTCCACATCCACTGCATAGCAGGGTTTTGCACCATGAGTTGTTGGAAGTTTTCCATGGTTGGCATTTTAGGGAACCACTGTGGCGGAATCATAATGGTGTCAGGCTGTGATTTGAAAGCCCCTGTCAAGATCCAGTAGAATGGAAAGATGAACAGCACGGTCAACAAGAGCAAGATAATCGTTGAAATAACAGTGAAAGCTGTTAAGGGTTTCTTTTGTGTAGGTTGCATAACTGTCTCCTTTCCTTAGTATTCTACATCGTTTCCGAGGATCTTGAATTGAGCAAAGCTGACAATGGCAATCATCACTGCCAAGAAGACACCGATGGTATTTGCATAGCCGTACTCTGTCAATTGGAAGGCTTTTTCGTAAAGGTAGTACATCAAGGTACTTGTTGAGTAGTTTGGACCACCAGAAGTCAAGAGCTGAATCAAAGCAAAACATTGGAATGAGTTGATGGTTGTGATGATCGCGATGTAAAGAGTTGTTGGAAGAAGGCTTGGCCATTTGATCTTCCAGAACACCTGGAACTCAGTCGCACCGTCAACACGCGCTGCTTCAACAAGTGAGTTATCAATATTCCCCATGGCAGCGATATAAAGGATAATCGGTTGACCAACAGATGTTGTCAAAAGGATAATCATAATCGCTAGCAAAGCCCAGTTTTTGTCACCCAGCCAAGAAATGTTTTGGCTGATGATATGGCTTGACTTAAGGACAAAGTTTAGAATCCCTGATAGAGGGTCATAGATCCATTTCCATACAACCGTTACGGCAACACTACCTGTAACTACAGGAAGGAAGAAGACGAAACGATAGAAAGATCGAGCAATCGCATTTTGATGATAGGTTTGAGATGCTACAAAGAGCGAGAAGAGAACCACAATCGGAACTGATCCAATAACTAGGATAACAGTATTGATCAAAGACTTAGTAAAGACAGGGTCTTTAAACATGCGAATGTAGTTATCCAAGCCAACAAACTCAAAGCTGGTCATGGAGTAGTTAAAGAAGCTTGTAATGAATCCCATAATCATAGGAGCCAAGACAAAGATCACAAAGAAGAATAATACTGGTGCTAGGAAAGCATAGGAAATCACTGTTTCCCGCATGCGAATTTTATTGACTTTCACAGTCGGCACCTCTCTTTCAAATAGAATAGTTTTTGATTTTCTTGAACTGTTTTAAAACCAAAATGAAATTTTTTAAGATTCGCTTATGTAAGAACTTCATTTTAATTTCGTGACAGTTCCTACCATTTCAAACAAAAGTCCCCCTTTTCTTACACCATAGTGCACAGGGAAAAGGGGGGAATCAATCTGACTTAGTGCTTATTGTTTTGTAGCTTTTTTGATTGTTTCGTTAGCTTTTTCAGTGAAGGCTTTCAAAGCATCCGCTGGTTTTTCGTCACCATTTGATACAGATTGCAACATTGGGAACCAAAGAGTTCTCATTTCAGCAAATCCATCGATAGTGTTGTAGTATGGTGAGTAGTATTTAGTCCAGCTGCTGATTGTTTCCATACGTTTGTCATCATAAAGTTTGCCAAATGATGTACGAACTGGGAAGGCACCTGTACGAACTACGTCTTTAGGACCCCATTCTTTGTCATCTGCGATGAATTGAACGAATTTCTTAGCTGCTGCGACTTTCTTGTCGTCTTTGTTGTTAAATACTGCAAATCCGTTTACAAGGTATTCAAGAGATGGTTTACCAGAGTCTGATGGGAATGGTACTTCTACCACGTCTACCTTACTTGCTTCCAAGAGTTTAGCTTGGATACCGTTTTGAGCTGGTGCCCAAAGGATTGTGTATGAAGTTTGACCGTTTGCAAAGTTTTGGATATCTGCCCCACCGTCAAATTGTGAACCATTGTTCAATAAACCGTCTTTGATCCAGCTAGCAGCTTTTTCAAGACCTTTGACGAATTTAGGATCGTCTGTTGTATATTTAGTTACGTCTTTGTCTGTTACAGAACCGCCATAAAGGTTTGCGATGAAGGCACGTGTTCCTTGGTCTCCCCCTTGACCAGAACTGAACAATGAACCTGGTGTATATCCTTTATCTTTAAGCGCTTTCAAAACTTTTTCAAAGTCATCAGTTGTCCAACCTTCTTTGACAAGGTTTGCAACTCCAGCATCTTCCAACATTTTCTTGTTCATAGCCATGTAGAATGGAGCTGAACTGATTGGATACATGTAAGCTTTGTCTCCAGCCTTACTTGCTTGTACGATGTTTTCGTTGTTCACATCTTTGACGAATTCGTCTGTGAAGAGGTCGTTCAACTCAGCCAATTTACCATTTTTACCGTATTGGATGATACGCCCTGGTGCGTCAAAGAGTACGTCTGGCGCTGTTCCTGCTTCGATGGCTGTTGTGATCTTTTCTGGACCTGACTTGAAGTCGATGGTTTCCAATTTCACTTTTACATCTGGATTTGCTTTTTCGAAAGCTTCGATGATTGATTTTTCATAAGTTCCAACACCGTCACCCGTTTTTTCTTGTGTGAATACTGGGAATGCCCACCAAGTGATTTCTGTTTTTCCGCTATCGCTTCCTGATTTTCCAGCATCTTTACTTCCACCAGAGTTACCACAAGCAGCAAGGCCAAGAATCGCAGCACCTGCA
The DNA here is from genome assembly GCA_905221265.1 of bacterium. Taxonomy (GTDB): domain Bacteria; phylum Bacillota; class Bacilli; order Lactobacillales; family Streptococcaceae; genus Streptococcus. Next base: position 306,187 of record CAJNCQ010000001.1, read on the forward strand.
AGTACTGTACAAGCTAGTTTTCTAAATTTCATTTGTATTCTCCTAATTGTTAAGCGTGTCCATATTGGATAGTGAGTAAGCTTCTATTTGTATACGTTTTCATTTCATCCGACGCATCGACCACTCTCCTCTGTTTTGAGATTATGTTATTTAAGACCGGCAACAAAGCGTTCCGTAATCTCTTTTGGTCTAGTAATAGCTCCACCGACAACAATGCCTCGTACCCCATATTCAAGGATTTGTTTGGCTTGTTCTGGTGTATGAATTTTTCCTTCAGCTATGACATCCACACCGGCATCGCAGAGTTTTTTTATTAGTTCAAAGTCTGGACCATCTACTTTCGGACTATAAGAAGTATAACCTGATAGAGTTGTTCCAACAAAATCAACACCTGCTTCAACTGCTGCAATTCCTTCTTCAAAAGTACTGGTATCAGCCATCAAGAGTTGATGCGGATATTTTTCTTTGACTTGTCGGATAAAGTCCTGAATTTCCAAACCATCATAACGTTCACGTTTGGTACAATCCAGAGCAATGACCTCAATGTCTAGTTCAGCCAGCTCATCAACTTCTTTCATAGTTGCTGTAATGAATGGCTCCTGCGGCGGATAGTCACGTTTGATAATCCCGATAATCGGGAGTTTCGTAACCTCCTTAATCTCCTTGATATCGCGAACACTGTTTGCTCGGATACCGACTGCTCCACCTTGCTCAGCCGCTTTGACTAGCAAGGGGATAACCCCTCCCGCTTCTGTATAAAGCGGTTCATGAGGAAGTGCCTGGCAAGAGACAATGATTCCATCTTTGATTTGTTCAATCAAGGCTTCTTTGCTAATCTGTGGCATCCTCTTTCCTCCCTTTCTTGTTCTTATGGGCTTATTATATATCATTTGTTAAGCGCTTTCAATAGTTTGTAGTGGAATAGATTTCAGTTTCAAAACTATTTTATAGAACAGACTATCCTGAAAGTAGTTTCAGACATCTTAGAATTTCTTATTAGCACACCTTGAGACGAAAGAAAAAGATAACAGGCTGAAAAACCTGCTATCTCCTTCTATTTTTACAAAGTAAAATGATTTAAATTATTCTCTTACTTTTCTCTCTTTTTCCCCATTGCAAACAAGCCAAGGAAGAAAGCTGTTAATCCTAGTGAGGCAAGGAGGCTACTCTCCTTGTTCCCTGTATCAGGAAGTGTCTGCTGAGCAAGAGGAGCTTTGTAAGTATAATCTTCTGCAGCAAGAGTTACAAGCGAATCAGCACCCTTATATTCTGCAATTTCATGTACAGCTGCAGTGGCTGCATTCACACCACCTGTATACTCTGGAAGTTCATGAACTGCGGCCTCAACAGCATTAACTCCGCCTGTGTATTCTGGCTTTTCGACTGTTGGGACTGACTCTTCGCTCGCTGTCCCTAGTGGGCCTGTGTACTCTGGAACTTCATGGACTGCGGCCTCAACAGCATTAACTCCGCCTGTAAATTCTGGCTTCTCGACTGTTGGGGCTGACTCTTCGCCCGCTGTCCCTAGTGGACCTGTGTACTCTGGGACTTCATGAACTGCGGCCTCTTCACCATTCACACCGCCTGTAAATTCTGGTTTTTCAACTGTTGGTGCTGGTTCCTCACCCGCTGTCCCTAGTGGGCCTGTATATTCTGGCTTCTCTACTGTTGGAGTTGGCTCTTCGCCCGCTGTCCCTAGTGAGCCTGTATATTCTGGCACTTCATGAACTGCGGCCTCTTCACCATTCACACCGCCTGTAAATTCTGGTTTTTCAACTGTTGGTGCTGGTTCCTCACCCGCTGTCCCTAGTGGGCCTGTATATTCTGGCACTTCATGAACAGCAGCTTCACTTCCGTTCATTCCATTCGAAAGCTTAGTGCCCGCTACAGAGACTGGTAAATTATGCATACTTTCAATAGCACCTTCTGCCAGACTTGTAACTTTTTGACCCATATCCTCTGAATCCACCGTAAATAGGAGGGTTTTTGTGTCATACTGGGTCATGAAGCGTGCTGTTTTACCGTTTGCCAATTGAAGGGTTGGTGCCTTGTTGACCAATACTTCCGAATCAAACTCCATAGCAAGGATGCCTGGCCATTTTTCAATCGCATATTTCACTTTTGCTTCTTTAGGAGAAATCCAATCCTTGGTCAAGAAATCCCAGTTGAATTTCTTATAGGATAAAGTATAATCGTTTTGATTGCCATCCGCATGCTCATAAAGCAAACCATATTCGCCATTTCCGAGTTCTTGGAGTGAGTTGTAAGCAAACTTACCACTTTGTATAGGATTGTGTTTCAACCATGTCAACTCACCATTCTCCTCAACACGAGCCAGGTGAACCAAACCATTGTTGCGTCCAGGACCACCAGCATTGCTGAGTAGAATGTATTCCTTTCCTTCATGCATGGTGTGAATAGCGGACATTTGAACATAAACGTCTTTTACTTGAGGATAACGTTTGATTTCCTTATCCCACGTTGCTCCCCCATCATGACTGGTCGCAACCTGAAGATCGCCAGTCAACCCACGCATAAAGAGCTTGAGATCCCCATTATTCAACTGAACAACAGTTGACTCCGTATTTTGGGCATCTGGATTATTCATGGTTGAAGAGTGAATGGTTTGGTTTCCTACTGGACGGTTATCATTAACTGCTTCCCCTGCTTGCCATGTTTCACCATGATCATCTGAATAAATTACACGAGATGATTGAGAACCACTTAGGTAGGAAACGTTGTTTGTTGTATAAACTGGAATCACCAGTCTTCCCTTATGAGGTCCTGTACGCAAGGCAATCCCCGTACCAGGTCCAGTTCCTAGGAAGTGCATCCAATCTTTCCGAATCCCATGTGTAATATCTTTTGGTGCAGACCAAGTCTTCCCATCGTCATCACTGTAGGACATCCATAGGTAGTTGGTATTGGAAACTCTAAAAATATTCTTCTCGCTATACTCAAAATAAATATTCCCGATTAGCTCATTCCCTTTATACAAATCCCCCTTATCGCTGTAGGCTGGTTTTTTAGGGTCAACGACAACACGATAATCTGTCTTTCTGTTTTGAGGGTCGAAAACCTCTCCGTTTTCTCGAATCGTATAGCGACCTGATTCTCCTTGCTTATATAAAACTTGATAAACTTTATCTCCCACTTGTTCATAAGCTTTCGGAGCTTGCCCCGGCAATGAAAATACTGCCTTACTCTCAAGGAACATGTCATAAATTGCAAAAATTCTCTTTGTTTCAGGGTCTTGTACCAAGGCCATATCAATATTGACTGGAGATGGCCAATCTGCATGTTTAGCGTGCTCATTGTCACGAGGATTTGAGATTACGATTCGGTCTCCCCATGTTTTTCCATTATCTGAGCTACGACGAACAACCATCCCAATATCTCCCCAGTCAGAATGATGCAAACGTCTTTCATCCGTTCCAGCAATCAGCGTTCCTTTATCAGTCTTGAGAAGAGCTGGGATACGATAACTCTTGATACCATCTTTATTTGGTTGATTGTTCCTACCACCTTCAAAGACGTCTTCTTTCTCAGTAACTTTTGCTCCCTCAGGAAGTTTCTGTTCCAATTCACCTCTTTCAAATAATTGACTCCGTGTTTGAACTTCATCTGGGCTTAAAGCACGATCATAAACGGTTAGGTTTCGAACTTGTAGATTTGAGGACCAAACTGTTTTCTTGCCCCGTTTGGTTGCTCCAAGCTGAGCTTGATTAACATTTGGCATATCTTTGATAAAGTTCCCAGATTTTAGACTTGTTCGAGATAAGACACCGTTCACATAGAGACGAACTCGACCATGAGGTAACTCCGCTGTCGGTTGTTCGACAGTAAAAGTCACGGAATTCCATTGTCCTGGGCGAACTTTCAAAGGAGCATCTGTATACTTATCATAGAACTGTTCCCCGTTAGCGCCACGCCCTTCAATAAGAGCTGTATTATCAAGGACCGACATAGTAAAGTACTCATTTTCCTTGGTGTCACTGGATACAGAGAAGAGATTGTAAAAGCGTGGAGCTGATGCATCTGGTTTGAACTCCATGTGAACTGTAGCATTTTTTAGTTGCTTTAGTTTATTTAGTTCACTTGATAAATCAACTCTCTGACCATTTGTTGCATTGGTTTCAACATCTTCTTTTTCAAGGACAGGATTAGCATTTTTTAAATCTCTTGAGTAATAGTCACGAGGAATAGCACCCTGATCCTCTGATTCCTCTTCCTTATTTGTTTCTTCTGCAGGGGTTTCGGTAGAGGATGGGGTTTCTGATTCTGCACTCTCATTTTTTTTCAAATGATCTTGGTCCACCTCAACGCCGTTGTCTTGAGCTGCTGCCAATTTACCAGCCAAATCCTTATCCAAATGAGCAAGATCTCCCGAGGACGCTTCTTTTGGCAATTCTGATAAACCTTGACCAGGTTCGACAGTTTCTGTATTGGCCCCTGCTGCATTGGCTTGCTCTTGAGCTAAGACTGGATTTGCTCCAAATACAACTGTACCAATTAGTACAGAAGCTGTTCCAACTGCAAATTTTCTAATACCATATCGTCGTTTTCGATCAAAATCCCTATACTTCATTTTTTACCTTTCATATTCTTCATAAATAAAGCGCTTTCTTTTTTTCTTAAAATTTTTAGTTCCTCCAACTAAACAAGTAAAAAGAAAATATCCGACTGAATGAGACCTCCCATTCTTCAAACGTCCACTGTTCTTATTCTATGATCAAACAGCGGGAAATTTCCTCCTTTCGCATAATATCTTTCCCTTATTATACAATAAACTCTGAACTTTATATTTGGATTGGTATAGAATAGATTTTACTTTTAAAACTATTTTAATATCTCAAGTTTCCTGAAAGTACTTTCAGGTTTTGGACACAAAAAAGAGAGCTCCTGGGCTCTCCCATTCATTATTTTACGTACTTAAAAGGAATCTCACTGTCACAGAGCCAGTTGTAGACTTGGTCATTGACAAAAACATTCATGGCTTCGTGGGCATACTCAGGCATGATGCGATAAGCCTTATCACAGGTCAGACGGTTGTAAATTGCAAACTGGGTAATGGGATAGCAAACATCGTCATCCAAGCCCGTAATCATCTTGACCTCACCTTTAATACGATGGGCAAGATTTTTCACATCGATATAGGCAAGGGTCGCCATGATTTCCTCCTCTGTTTCATGGAAGGGATCGTGAAACTTGAAATATCGGAAGAGTTCATCATAGGCTTCACTGGTATTGCCAATCTCAAGCACCCGTCTAAAGTCAGACAAGAAGGGATAGATGGCAACTGTTTTCTGAATCCGAGAATTGAGCGCTGCTGCAACCAGAGCTAGAGCCCCTCCTTGTGAGGCACCGTAACTTGAAAGTCGCTTCTCATCCACCTGAGGCAGACTAGCAATAATTTCAACCAACTGGTAAATATCCAGATAAACATCCTTATAAAAGAGATGTTCACGACCTTCCACAGCACCACGGATAATATGACCCCTTACCGTATTTCCAAGTGGAGAGCGTAAACCATCTTGTGAATAGCCCGACTGGCCTCGAACATCCATAGAAACAACACCGTACCCAGCCACAGTGAAGGCCAGCATATCGGCCCAATCCCAACCACGTCCCATGTATCCATGGAAATGGAAGATTAACGGAACTTTCTCCTCATTCTTTGGAAGGACAATGCGTGCGTAGACCTTACCCTCATTGATTCCTTCAAAGGTTAACTCATAACACTTGACTTGGGGAATATGGAAATCTCTTTCCTCCAACTGGTAGGCTGGAAGAGATGAAACTTTTTTGATCTCTTCATCCCAGAAAGCATCAAAGTCTTCTGGAACCTCATCCCTTCCTTTATAAGTCTTAATTTCTTCTAGCAAAGCTGGATTTTTCATAGCATGCTCCTTTAGTTTTGTAATCGTTATCATAACTCTAGCATATCTAGGAAAGCAATGCAAGAAAGAATGCTAAATAGAAAGTGATTTTAGATTCTCTAACTTCAAACAGAGCACCTGAAAGTAGTTTTAAAAATAAAAAGAGCGTTTCCGCTCTTTGTTATCAATAAGTGCTAGCTCCTTTCTCTTGTTTGACGGTTTGAAACTTCTTTTGGTAGGTTACTTTAATAGTCATGTGAGAGTCCTCGTTTCTTTTTGATGACTCTAGTATAAGACCCAAACCTAAAAGCTAGCTTATAGATTTCTTAGAAAAGGCTTAATCCAAATGTTCTCTCTTTTCTAGGTGGAGAGCAATCATGCACCATTCTGGATCCTCTTTCCAACCTTCTATCGAACTAATGTAGCTGGCAACCTTTCTGGCTTCTTCTAAAATCGGAAAATCTTCGATAATATCCGCCACTTGGAACTCTGGAAGTCCTGACTGTCTGGTTCCAAAAATCTCACCAGAACCACGCATTTTCAAATCTTCCTCCGCAAGGATAAAACCATTAGTCGTTTCTGTCATGATGCGCATGCGATCCTTCCCAGAGTCAGTCTTGGGATTAGCAACGAGAACAGCATAGGACTGCTTGTCCCCCCGACCAACACGACCTCTGAGCTGGTGAAGCTGGCTGAGACCGAACCGATCAGCATCCATGATAATCATGACAGTCGCATTGGGAACATTGACCCCAACCTCAATAACCGTCGTCGAAACCAGAATATCCGTTTTTCTCTCTTTGAACTCCTGCATAATCTGGTCTTTTTCATCACTCTTCATCTTACCATGTAGAAGAGCCACCTCTGCCTTGCCTGCAAAATGAGCCGTCAACTCTTCTGATAAGGCAATGGCATTTTTCAGATCCAGAGCTTCTGATTCTTCAATCAGGGGAGAGATGACATAAGCTTGCGAACCTTTTTGAATTTCTCCTTCCAGCCAAGTCAAAACCTGAGGCAGTTGCTCATGCTTGATCCAGCGAGTTACAATAGGCTTCCGCCCTGCTGGCATCTGGTCGATAATGGAAACATCCATATCTCCAAAGGCTGTGATAGCAAGCGTCCGTGGAATAGGTGTCGCCGTCATCATGAGAACGTCAGGATTGTCCCCTTTTTCCCGCAGAACACGCCTTTGCCCCACACCAAAACGGTGCTGCTCATCAATGATAATCAAGCCAAGACGAGCATAATCCACCCCGTCCTGAATCAGAGCGTGGGTTCCAATAATCAAATCAGCCTCACCCTTGGCAATGGTCTCTAAAACTTCTCTTTTTTCTGCAGCTTTTAAGGAACCTGTCAAGAGAGCCAGTTTCAAGTCCGGAAAAAGACCCTTCAAACTCTCAAAATGCTGCTCTGCTAGAATCTCTGTTGGCACCATGAGGGCTGCCTGATAGCCAGCTGTCACCGCCGCAAGCATGGCCAAGCCAGCGACGACTGTTTTTCCGCTCCCCACATCCCCTTGTAGAAGACGATTCATGTGATGGTCGGACTTCATGTCGGTTAATATTTCTCGTAAACTCTTTTCCTGAGCTTGGGTCAGGGCGAAAGGAAGATTTTTTTTAACGGCTGTCACTTTTTCCTGAGACCAGTTCAAAACCAGACCGCTTCCCTGAACTCTATTTTCAGACTTGAGTGACTGCAACTGCATTTGAAAATAAAAGAGTTCCTCAAATTTGATCCGACGAAGGGCCTGTTTGTATTCTGCCAAATCCTTAGGAAAATGCATAGCACGAACTGCCTGACAGCGGGACATGAGTTTGTATTTGTCCAGCAAAGACTGGGGAAGATTTTCCTCTATCAAGAGGTCCAACCCTTGATCAAAGGCTGTCTTGATAACCTTGACCAGCCCTGCCTGACTGATTCCTTGAGCCAGACGATAGACTGGCTGGAGATCATCTTCCACCTGAGCCAGAACCTTCATCCCAGTCAGACTGACCTTAGCCCGATCCCATTTTCCAAAAACAGCAAGAGTTGCTCCCAACTCTATCTTATCTGCTAGATAAGGCTGGTTAAAGAAATTAACCGCAAAAACGACTTCTCCCTGCTTGAGACTAAAACGCAGGCGATTACGCTTAAAACCATAATACTGGACACTGGCTGGAGTCACGACTTGACCAGACAGAACAGCCTTTTCACCATCTTCCAGCTCTAGGACCCGCTTGGTCTTGAAATCTTCATAACGGAAAGGAAAGTAGAGCAAGAGGTCTTGCAAGTTTTCAATTCCTAGTTTAGCGTATTTCTCTGCTGACTTTGGCCCCACACCAGGCAAGACATGCAAGGGTTGATGTAGATTCATGCTCCACTCCTTTCTTTTTTTAATAATATTCTCTCGGAATGCGGTCACTGAGGAGACAAACCACCTCATAGTTAATGGTTCCACGGCAGGTCGCTACCTGAGTTGCTGTGATTTCCTTGTCACCGTTTGTGCCGATCAGGGTTACTTTTGTTCCTAGCGGGTAAACCTTAGGCAGACGAATGGTAATTTGGTCCATAGATACTCGTCCGACGATTGGGCAAGCTTGGCCATCTACTAAAACGGAGAAATTCTGCATGTCTCGTGTCCAACCATCCGCATAGCCGATTGGCACCGTCGCAATGACTTGCTCACTATCGGCTTGATAAGTCGCTCCATAGCCCATGCAAGCTCCAGCTGGAACTGTCTTGACATGAACTAGAGCAGACTCCAAACTCAAGGCTGGTTTCAAGTCATAAGGCAAGTCCAAAACCTCTCCACTAGGATTGAGACCGTACATGGCATCTCCCATACGGACTGCATTGAAAATAGTCTCTGCATGCCAAAGAGTCGTTGCTGAGTTGCTGGCATGAACCAGCTCTGGAACTTCCTTCATACTTGCCAAAATAGCTTTAAAGCGTTCTAACTGGGTATTAAAGTAGGCATCTGATTCTTCATCTGCAGTCGCAAAGTGGGTAAAAATTCCTTCAACGCGAGCACCATGTTGTTGGAGCAAGTCTCGAGCCCGATCAGCTTCACCAGCCTCTCTAAAACCAATCCGTCCCATTCCTGAGTCAATCTTGAGATGGACAGTCAAGCCAGTTAAATCTGCTTCCTTGTCTAAGAGTGCTTGAATCCATTCCAGTCCAGCCACTGTCAAGGTGATATCGTATTCTTTAGCTAGAGCAACAGCTTCTAGCTCAGAAACTCCTAAGATAAGAATTTTCTTGTTTATACCTGCTTGACGCAACTCAATAGCTTCATCAATATTAGAAACGCAAAATCCATCAACATCATCCTGAATCGCCATCGCAACGGCAACAGCCCCATGACCATAGGCATTGGCCTTGACCACTGCCCACTTGAGCGTTCCTTCAGGGATATGAGCCCCCATTTGCTGAATATTTTGTCGAATAGCTCCCAGATGAATCAGAGCCTTGGTTGGTCTATGTGGACTAGCTTTCATGATTTTCCTCCAAAATGACACTGGCTGTCACAAACTGATCTGTATGGCTGATAGACAGCCAAATTTTTCCTGAAAATGGTGCCTGATTAAAATAAGGCGCACCTCGTTCATTGTTCAAAACTTCCAAATCCTGAAAGGTCAGTTTACCAATACCAGTTCCCATAGCCTTGGAAAAAGCCTCCTTAGCCGACCAACGGCCTGCCAAGTATTCAATCTGTCTGCGCCCTTTGAGACTGGTAAAGCGCTCCATTTCTTTAGGTGTCAGCACGCGCTTAGCAAAGCCCTTACGTCGTGTAACTGCGTTTTCTATCGAAGCCAATTCTTCGATGTCAATTCCGTGTCCAACTATCATACTCATAAAAGGAGCTGAGATTCCCCCAACTCCATCCTTTTCACTTATTTTGTTAAGGTAGTATAAATTTCTTCTACCAAGGCTACTGTATTTTCCCATCCTAGACAAGGGTCAGTTATGGAGCAACCAAAGACCTCTGGTTGATTTTGACGGCCATCTGCTAGGTAAGATTCAATCATAAAGCCTCGAACCGTCTTTTTAATCTTTTCATTCCAATCACGATTCAGCAAGGCTTGGCGAACAATGCGGATTTGTTCCATATACTGCTTGCCTGAATTGTCATGATTGGTATCGATGATAATGAAGGGATTTTCAAGTCCCATAGTCTCATAGCGATTGATAGCATTTAAGAGGGTTTCATAGTAGAAATTGGGTTCATTTTTACCATATTCGTTCATGGCACCACGAAGGATAACGTGGGCCAAAGGATTTCCTGAAGTTTCCACTTCTTGACCGTGGTATAGGAAGGTTTGCTTGTTTTGAGCCGCATAGATGGCATTAAACATGACCCCAAGGTTCCCAGATGTTGGATTTTTCATCCCAACTGGAGCATCAATCCCAGAGGCTACAAAGCGGTGTTCCTGGTCTTCTACCGAACGAGCCCCTACAGCATGGTAGCTGACCAGATCGTCAACCAAAACGAGATTTGACGGATAAAGCATCTCATCAGCTGTCGTCAAGCCCGTCTCCGTAATCACACGGTAGTGAAGCTGACGAACAGCCTGCAAGCCATTGATGAGACTAGGCGCTTCGCTGGTATTTGGTTGATGAATCATGCCTTTATAGCCATCTCCATTAGTACGAGGTTTTGCCGTATAGACACGCATCACGATAAAGATTTTATCCGCAACTTTTTTCTGCAAGTCTGCTAAGCGACGAGCATATTCAAGCACTGCTTCTTCATTGTCCGAAGAGCAAGGCCCCATCACCAAAAGGATTCGGTCGTCCTCACCCGAGATGATGGCTGCCAACTCTCTATCGCGGGCTTCTTTTTTTCGCAAGGCTTCACCTGACAACTGAGTCGCAGCCTTGATTGCTTCAATATCTATTTCTTGACCTTTTTCGATAAATGCCATCTTATTCTCCTAGTGTTTGGTAGATTTCGCGAACAAGTGCTTCTGTGTTGTCCCATCCGAGACACGGATCTGTAATGGACTTACCAAAAACTTCTGGCTCATTTTGACGTCCATCTTCTAGATAGGACTCAATCATAAAACCACGAACGTATTTTTTAATCTTCTCATTCCAGTCACGGTTGATCAAGGTCTGACGAACGATACGAATTTGATCCATGTACTGCTTGCCTGAATTGTCATGATTGGTATCGATGATGATAAAGGGATTTTCTAAGCCCATCTTTTCATACTGGGCAATGGTATCCATCAAATTGTCATAGTAGTAGTTAGGAATATTCTTACCATATTCATTCAAGGCACCGCGAAGAATGGCGTGGGACAATGGATTCCCTGTTGTTTCCACCTCTTTACCGAGAAAGAGAAAACTCTGTTTATTTTGTGCTGCGTAAATCCCGTTAAACATGACATTGAGATTTCCAGATGTTGGATTTTTAAATCCTGTTGAAAAGTCTGCTCCACTCGCTACAAAACGGTGCTGTTGATCCTCTACAGAACGAGCTCCAACAGCCATATAAGAAATCAAATCATCCACCAGCGGAAGATTTTCAGGATAAAGCATCTCATCCGCTGTTGTCATACCCGTTTCGGTAATCACACGGTAGTGCAGTTGGCGAACAGCCTTGATCCCATTGATCAAGCTAGGAGCTTCTGTCGCATTTGGTTGATGAATCAAGCCCTTATAGCCATCCCCATTGGTACGAGGTTTAGCTGTATAGACACGCATGACCATAAAAATACGGTCTTTGACCTCTTCTTGCAAAGCAGATAGACGCTTGGCATACTCGAGAACCGCCTCTTCGTTATCAGATGAACATGGTCCAATCACCAAGAGAATACGCTGGTCTTCCCCACGGATGATGGCTTCCAATTCCTGATCACGTTGATTTTTTCTCGCAAGAGCTGCTCCCTCTAATTTAGACAAGGCGCGAACTTCTTCAATGTTAATTTTAGGACTTTTAGCTTTAAATACCATGATTCATCTCCTTATAAAGCAAACGGACACCAAGCAAAAAATGATTTTTACCAGGTATCCGCCTGTATCTTATCTCATATTATTGTCTCTTACCATGACAGTTCTTGAATTTCTTACCTGATCCACATGGACATTGGTCGTTTCGTCCGATTTGGCTCAAGTCCACATCTGCTGGAAGGTTAGCACGCTGAGCGGCGATATTTCGAGTAGCTGTTGTGCTAATATTAATCTCGGTCTGCGGTCTTTCTTGTTCATGGATTTGTGCTTTCATCATCAAACGAGTCACATCAAACTCAATTGCACCAATCATATCATTAAACATGCGGAAGCCTTCTGCTTGATACTCAACAACTGGGTTATTTTGGGCATATCCACGAAGACCAACAGCATTTCGTAACTGATCAAGAGCATCAATATGATCCGTCCACTTGTTATCCACAACTCGAAGAATCAAAACTTTTTGGAATTCCTTGACTGCATCCTCATCACGTAATTTTGAGATTTGACTATCGTATACCTTCAAAGCACGTTGGAAGAGTTCATCTTTTATTTCACGATCTGACAAACCAGCTAAATCTTCCTCAGAAATAGAAGCCTCTGGTAGCAGATTGTACTTAGCAAAGTTCAAGATGGCTTCTAGTTTTTCTTCTTCCTTAGAACGTGAATGAGCATCCACAACTCGTCCAATTGTACGTTTAATCATAGCGTGAATCTCAGGAGCCAAGTCACGGTCAGCAGTGATGACATCATAACGCTGCGCATAGATAATCTCACGCTGTTCGCGCATGACATCATCGTATTGAAGGACTTGTTTACGAGTATCGTAGTTGTTTCCTTCAACACGTTTTTGAGCTGCTTCAACCTGACGCGTTAACATACGTGATTCAATGGCCTCATCAGACATATTGAGACGTTCAAAGACACCTTTCAGACGTTCTGAACCGAAACGTTTCATCAAATCATCTTCAAGAGACAAGTAGAACTGCGATTCACCTGGATCTCCTTGACGTCCTGAACGTCCACGAAGCTGATTATCGATTCGGCGGCTCTCATGACGTTCTGTACCAATGACGCAAAGTCCACCCAATTCACGAACGCCTTCACCAAGCTTAATGTCGGTACCACGACCGGCCATATTGGTTGCGATGGTAACCGCACCACGCTGACCAGCATTCATGATGATTTGAGCTTCTCTGTAGTGGTTTTTCGCATTCAAGACTTCGTGAGGAACACCTGCTTCGACCAATTTCTTAGAAAGGAAATCACTCGTTTCAACGGCAACAGTACCTACCAAGACTGGCTGACCTTTTTGGTAACGAGCTTTTACATCTTCAACCACGGCCTTAAATTTCGCATCAAGGCTAGCATAGAGAAGGTCTGAGTGGTCGATACGCTGGATTGGTCGGTTAGTTGGGATTGGGATGACGCGAATGTTATAGATTTCACGGAATTCTTCTTCTTCTGTTTTACCAGTACCTGTCATACCTGCCAATTTCTTATACATACGGAAGAGGTTTTGGTAAGTAATAGAAGCTGAAGTCTTAGTTTCGTCTTGAATTGGCACACCTTCCTTGGCTTCAATCGCCTGGTGCAAGCCATCAGAGTAACGGCGACCTTCCATGGTACGACCTGTAAATTGATCGACGATCAAGATTTCCTGCTCTTCGCTGACCACATAGTCAATATCGAGAATCATGATATAGTTGGCACGAAGGGCATTATCAATAAAGTGAGTGAGAGCCACATTTTCAATATCGTAGAGATTTTCCAGTTTGAAGTAGCTTTCAGCCTTGTCAATCCCTGAATCAGACAAACCAATAGTCTTAGACTGAATGTCGATGATATAGTCATCTTTGTCCAAAGATTTGACAAAGTGATCCGCCATATGATACAGCTGACTAGTTTCCACAGCATTGGCTCCTGAAACAATTAAAGGAGTACGAGCTTCATCAATCAAGATCGAGTCAACCTCATCGACCAAAGCATAGTTGAGCGGACGCTGTACCATGTTTTCTGCCCGAACAACCATGTTGTCACGAAGGTAGTCGAAACCAATCTCTGAGTTGGTTGAGTAGGTAATATCACAGAGATAGGCTTCTTTCTTCTCCATTGGTGACTTAGCAGCCAAATTAATCCCTACTGACAAACCAAGCCATGAGTACAATTCACCCATCTCAGTTGCATCACGTTCGGTTAGATACTCGTTGACCGTTACTACGTGAACCCCTTCACCTGCTAGAGCGTTGAGGTATACAGGCATGGTCGCTGTCAAGGTTTTCCCTTCACCAGTACGCATTTCTGGCACATCTCCATGGTGGAGGACAATCCCACCCATGACCTGAACTTTATATGGGAAAAGTCCAAGAACACGCTTGGCAGCTTCACGTACTACCGCAAAAGCCTCATAGAGCAATGAATCCAGTGATTCACCCTTGTTGTAACGTTCCTTAAATTCATCTGTTTTTGCTTTTAGCTGGTCATCCGTCAAGGCTGCCATCTGATCTTCATATTTGAGAACCTTGTCTGCCATCTTTTCCAGACGACGAAGTTCTCCTTTATCATTTTCGATAATCGTTTTTAAAATATTAGCCATTATTTTCCTTACTTTAGATTCTGAATATTTTAGAATGTTCTTTTAATTCTAGCACATTTACTCTTAATTTTCAAGAAAGAATCCGCGTTTAAACAGGGAAAAGAGGCTGACTTCTAGGTCAGCCTCTTGGTTTTTTATGGACTACATTTCACACAAAAATTTAATTGCCAAGCAGAGCTGGCAAAATTCCAAAAATCAGGAAGAGATTGATCCAGAAGGCCATGCAAAATAGCACTCCAAAGAGGAAGAGACTTATCCTTTTAGTCAGTACTGAGAAAAAGATTGCCAATACACCAAAGACGACAAAGAGTTTTTTCATGATGAAGAAATAAACCGAAACTCCTCCTATTTGCCAATCCCATGGAAGACAAAAGACCAGCAGCCATAGCAAGCAAATCGTAAGAATGTAGGTTTTGTAGTATTGATGAATGAACTGCTTTATTTTGAACATCGGAACCTCCTCTAAACTTTAGCTATTGATGGATGTCCTCGTTTTTTCTCCTGTTTCAGCTTGAACATTCTCTTTAGACAGACATATATTTTCCAGTCATTCACGAGAGACAAAAAGACTAAAAGAATCCATATCACCCAAATTGTTAAATCAGCAGGATTTTTCAAGACAATATTGAAAATAAAAAATGAAAAAATTGTAAAAGCGATACTGAACAAAGCCCACAAGGGAAGATAAATCCAGTAAAAGTAATAGAAAAACGCGAAATGTTTACTATCTTTGTCCGCCTTCTCAATCCAATAAAAAAAATAAAAGTAGGGTGATAATAGCAATAATATAAAAAATTTCTCCATCACACACCTCTTTTTAATAACGTTTTCTTTGATTTCATTCTATCAAAAAGATCTGGAAATGTCTTCCCAGATCTTGCTTGTTTATTCGGCTCTATAATATTTGTAGTGGGTAACCCCCTATAGATATTATGGAGCCTATTTTGTTGTAGAAAAAAAGTCCCATAAGATCTATAATGAAAAGCGACCAAACCGTCATTAGAAAGAATCATATGGAACCATTATATTTTATCACAAAACTACTCGATATCAAAGACCCTAATATCCAAATTATGGATGTTGTTAATAGAGATACCCACAAGGAAATCATCGCTAAATTGGATTACGACGCCCCATCTTGTCCTGATTGCGGAAATCAAATGAAGAAATATGACTTCCAAAAACCGTCTAAGATTCCCTACCTTGAAACGACTGGTATGCCTACTAGAATCCTTCTTAAAAAGCGTCGATTTAAGTGCTATCATTGTTCGAAAATGATGGTCGCTGAGACTTCTATTGTCAAGAAAAATCATCAAATTCCTCGTATTATCAACCAAAAGATTGCTCAAAAGTTGATTGAAAAGACTTCTATGACCGATATTGCTCATCAGCTGACTATTTCAATTTCAACTGTCATTCGCAAGCTTAATGACTTCCGTTTTAAGCATGATTTTTCTCGTCTTCCAGAGATTATGTCTTGGGACGAGTATGCCTTCACTAAAGGAAAGATGAGCTTCATTGCGCAAAATTTTGAAAATCTCAATATCATCACTGTTCTTGAAGGCAGGACACAAGCTATCATCCGAAATCACTTTCTTCGCTACGATAGAGCCGTTCGCTGTCAGGTGAAAATCATTACAATGGATATGTTTAGCCCTTACTATAACTTGGCTAAACAGCTTTTTCCATGTGCTAAAATCGTTCTAGATCGTTTTCATATTGTCCAACATCTCAGCCGTGCTATGAGTCGTGTTCGTGTCCAAATTATGAATCAGTTTGAGCGAAAATCTCATGAATATAAGGCCATCAAACGTTACTGGAAGCTCATTCAACAGGATAGCCGTAAACTCAGCGATAAGCGATTTTATCGCCCTACTTTTCGTATGCACTTGACGAATAAAGAGATTTTAGATAAACTGTTGAGCTATTCAGAAGACTTGAAACACCACTATAAGCTCTATCAGCTCTTGCTTTTTACTTTCAGAACAAGGACCATGAGAAATTTTTCAGACTCATTGAGGACAATCTAAAGCAGATCCATCCTCTTTTTCAGACTGTCTTAAAAACCTTCCTCAAGGACAAAGAGAAAATCGTCAACGCCCTCCAATTACCCTATTCCAACGCCAAATTGGAAGCAACGAATAATCTTATTAAACTCATTAAACGAAATGCCTTTGGTTTTCGAAACTTTGAAAACTTCAAAAAAAGGATTTTCATCGCTCTCAACATCAAAAAAGAAAGGACGAAATTCGTCCTTTCTCGATCTTAGCTGACTTCAACCCACTACAGTTGACAAAGAACCAGAAAACTTCTCTTTTAAAATTGTATTATTTCTGATTTGGTCTGCAAGTTGCATTTATATCCAACTAGATCTTCAAGAATCGACGCATTGAAATGCCTGATCCAATTGCCCCAATGAAAATACCAATCACAAACAATAGGACTGTCATCAAAGGAATAAACACATCTGGTGTAATCATTGACAAGTTTTGTCCCACCAAAGATTTATTGACAGATTGATAAACCATATTATAAACAAAGAATACAAGGACTGAAGGAATAGCTGCTCCAAATAAACCGATAAAGGCACCTTCAAGTAAGAATGGTCCTCTAATGTAGCCATTTTTAGCTCCTACTAGACGCATGATTTGAATTTCACGGCTCCGAGAAATAATGGTAATACGGATAGTATTAGAAATCAAGAAAACCGCAATGAAAATCAAGAGCCCTGCAATAACCAATCCCCAAACACGGATAAAGGAAGCCAGTTCGAAAAGTCGTTGAGTGTTGGCACCACCGTCTTGAACCTCAGATACCCCTTCAATTTTCTTGGCCTCTTCTGCTACTTTAGGAACATCACTTGGAGTATTGGTATCAACGATATAGGCATCATAGAGAGGATTAGCGTCTCCTTCAAAGACCTTCCAATCGTCTCCCATCGTTTCAGTCAATTTTTGATACTGCTCTTCTTTGCTTGAAAAAGTGACATTCTTAACACCTTGCATAGCTTTTAAGGCATCATAAACCTTGTGGTAGTCATTATTGGTAACTGTCTGACCTTCTTTTTCAATCGTTTCACTATTATCTGCTACATCCTTACGAATGTAAACCATGACACGAACGTTGTTTTCAATATCGGTAGCCAGCTTGGCTGTATTAAAAATTACGGATGCAAACAGGGCAACGAGTGTCAAGGTAATCATAACCGAACTCACTGCTGCTACTGTCATCCAGCCATTTCGTTTTAAACTTTTTAATGATTCAAATAAATGGCGAAAAAATCTACTAATCATCGTATCCATATTCTCCTTTAGCTTCGTCACGAACGACACGGCCATTTTCAATGGCAATGACACGGTGGCGCAAGGTATTTACAATTTGACTGTTGTGGGTCGCCATCAAGACAGTCGTACCTTGGAGATTGATGCGCTCCAACAGATTCATAATTTCCCATGAATTATCTGGGTCCAAGTTTCCTGTTGGCTCATCGGCAATCAATACTTTAGGATTGTTGACAATCGCACGAGCAATCGCAATCCGTTGCTGCTCTCCACCTGAGAGTTCATTAGGGAAAGAGCGAACCTTATGTTTCAAACCAACCAGGTCCAATACTTCCATAACCCGTTTTTTGATGTTACGACGGTTCTCTCCGATAACTTCCATTGCGTAAGCAATATTCTCATAAACAGTTTTCTTAGGCAAGAGTTTGTAATCTTGGAAGACTACCCCAACACTGCGACGGAGCAGAGGGATATCTTTCTTCTTGATTTTAACCAAATTAAAGCCTGCAACTGTTAGGCTTCCTTTTTCGATCTTTACTTCTCGGTATAAAGCTCGAATAAAGGTTGACTTCCCTGCTCCAGAAGGCCCAACGATATAGGCAAATTCTCCTGGTTCAATACTAAGAGAGACTCCACGAAGAGCAGTCGTTCCGTTATCGTATTTTTTGACAACATCTCGCATTTCAATGATTGACATGTGAGTTCCTTTCTATTCTTAGCTGATTCGCCACTTGAGATAAGCGTCGATGAAACCATCAAGATCTCCATCCATAACCTTATCTACCTGAGCGACTTCAAAGCTCGTACGGTGATCTTTTACCATGGTATAAGGTGTGAAGACATAAGAACGAATCTGACTTCCCCAAGTGATTTCTTTTTTCTCACCTTTGAGGGAATCGACTTCCGCAGCTTTCTTTTCTTGCTCCATCTGATAGAGCTTAGCTTGCAACATCTTCATAGCACGATCTCTATTTCCATACTGGGTACGATCGACCGTTGATTGGACGACAGTTCCCGTAGGAATGTGTGTCAAACGCACACCTGTTGAAACTTTATTGACGTTTTGTCCACCAGCACCACCTGAACGGAAGGTATCCATTTTAATATCATCCTCACGGATTTCCACTTCGATGGTATCGTCCAACTCAGGCATAACCTCAACGGATGTAAATGAAGTATGGCGGCGTTTGGCAGAGTCAAATGGAGAAATACGGACCAGACGGTGAACACCCATTTCTGACTTGAGAAGACCGTAGGCATTTGGGCCTTCGAAAGACAAGGTCACAGACTTGATGCCCGCTTCATCACCTGCTTGGTAATCCAAGACCTCTACTTTAAAGCCTTTGGCATTTCCATAGCGAGTATACATACGGAGCAACATATCACCCCAGTCCTGAGCCTCAGTACCACCAGATCCTGGATGGATCTCCAAAATCGCATTATTATGGTCATAAGGTTCTGACAAGAGAAGCGTCATCTCGTAGCTGGTCATCATCTTGTCCAGTTCTGTCAACTGTTCGACCAGTTCATCATGGACTGACTCGTCTTCTGCTAAAAAATCCAATAAAATTTCAACTTCATCCTGCAACTCTTCCATTTTACGGAAGGTGTTGTAGGTGTTTTTTAATTCATTTAATTCTTGCGACGTTTTTTGGGCCGCGATATTATCGTTCCAAAAATCAGGTTCCGTCATCTTGTTCTCCAAGATGGCAATCTCTTCCTCTAAACCTTCGAGGTCAAAGAGACCCCCTGAAAGAAGCTAATTTTTCACGATTTGCGTCAATTTTTTGACGAATTTCTGAAATGTCCATAAATACTCCTTTATTCACATCGTTTCATTATACCACATTCTCTCATTTCTTTCCATATTTTGCTTGTTATTTCAAATTGTATACAAAAAGAGGGTTTTCACCCTCTATATTTATAACTTTTTAGCAGAGGTTCGAGCAATCTCCTCTACTTGGATACCTTGCGCTTCAAATTTCTCCTTCAGAAAGGTTAAATCAATCATCCCATCAATTTGAACTTCAATCACGACCTTACCATCCTTGCGCGGAATATTGACTGTGTGTGAAATATTCAGATTTTCTTCTACAATCAAGGTCACAATCTTGCCCAAAACTCCGACTTCATTTTCCGTAATAAACCGAACACGAATTCCTTCCTCGCCGTAGCCAGCGATTTCTAGAAAGGCTTGAAAAACATCACGATCTGTAATCACACCATAAACCTGTTGATTGTCCACAACTGGAAGAATACCGATCTTATTCTTCAACATGAGATAGGTCGCATCTTCTAGACTTGCATAACCTGACACTGTGATGACATCCCGAATCATGACGTCTTTGACTTTGGTCTTATTGAGAAGATAATTCATCTCATAGATAGAAAGACTAGTCGCTTTAGATGGACTTGCCTCTGCAATAGTTCCTTCTGTTACAAGACCAACCAATTGATCATTTTCGATAACAGGTAAACGGTGCAAGCCTTGCTCGCGCATCAAATCTGCTGCATGTGCTACAGTCGTATCTGGACTGATATAAACTACCTTACGGGTCATAAAATCTTTAACTGCCATGAGACTTCTCCTTCTTTATTGCTACTATAATTATACACTTTCTTACAAAAACTATCAAACGCTTTCATCTCTTTTTCAAGATTTTGTAACATTCAATCACAAAAAAGAGAGAACCAAAGTTCCCTCTATCCTTAAATAGTAACTGAATCTCTATCCTTAATCATATAGCGTTTTAAAGGAGTTAAGCTAGCTAGCCAGTACAATAGACCACCAAAGATCGCAGTAAAGCCACTACCAGTTGTAAGCAGGAACATAGGACTCTGGATATGCTTTGTTATAGGGTTGTAAACAAATAGCACCGCAACTAACAAAGAAATGATTACACAAGATAATCCTACCAGATTAAAGCCATTTGTAAACTCATAGGCGTCATGTCCTTCAAGGAAATAGGCTGAACGCAAATCGAGTTTTCGTTTTCTTAAGATAAAATAGTCAACAACGATCATTCCGATAATGGGTCCTTGAATATAGGCAGCCAGCGAGATGAAGGAACCGAAGTATTCATCCACTCCTCCCCAGATGGTGAGTAGGCTCACGTAAATCATGGCAATCCAAACCATTAGTTTATAGCTTACTTTGGGCATCCCGCTTTTTACAATCATACAGTTCACATACGATCCTGTACCCTGGGTTCCAATATTGGCAAAGGCTACTAATAGTAAACTTAAAAGCGCAAAGGCTGGTGTGCTTAGAGTTGAAAGCATGGTTGTCGGATCGCTTTCATAGACACCTGTTTTGACAAACATAGCTAGAGCCATGACTCCACCTGTCGCAGCGAAGAATGGCGCAACAACCCCATACGATAAAGCTGTAGCCCAATAGCCACTGCGTTCTGATTTTGCCAAGCGTGGTAAGACAAATGCTTGTGTAGACCAAGAAAAGGCTACGGCCACATTTCCTTCCCCTGACATCATAAAACGTTCAATCGGTGTCAAATTTTCTTGGATAGCAGGTTGGACATTCATAATATCCCTAATCGGAACCGCAACAAAACAGATTCCAACGATGATTAGCCCAACAAATAACAAGGCAACCACCAGGAAGCGATTAGTGCCTTTAATCACCTCTGGCCCCCCAAGTGCAATCAGCGTTCCAAGGAGAACACAGAGGGTACCTAGAATCGGTGCCCATACTCCCTTGTCTAAACCAAGCCCAAAATTATTTGCCAAATGAATCATGGAGCTGGCAAAAAGATTAGCGGTAACAGCGTACCAACCAAAATTTGCCAGACTAATCACGGTTGATAGAACGGCCACCCCTTTTCTACCTAGAACGGCTCTCAACCAAATCCATAAATCAATTCCATATTTAACCGCAAACAAGATTGGGAGACATTCAATAAAGACCCAGATAATGTTAAAACTAAAAATATTAATCAACATTTGATTAAAGGTCAAATATTGAGCCACATAGGCTCCTTGGGTATAACACCAAGTTGCGATGGCAAAACCACTTGTCGATAAGAAGAGATCCCAGAAAGAATACTGACGATCCTTGTTGGTCATGGGAACGATTCCCGTTATGGTCTCCTGTTGAATGAAGTCATTCATCTTGGACATTTTATTGAATACCTCCTGTCATGGCTAGGATAATCAGAATATGATTGACTAGAATCATATCAATTACTTATGTAAAATTAACTTTCAAAAAAGAGGAAGCAAATAGATATAGATTAAGACTTTTATTTATCCTTAAATCGTAACAGAGTCCCGATCCTTGATCATATAGCGTTTTAAAGGAGTTAAGCTAGCTAGCCAGTACAATAAACCACCAAAAATCGCAGTAAAGCCACTACCCGTTGTGATTAAAAAGATTGGGCTTTGAATCTGTGCTGTTACAGGGTTATAAACAAATAGTACTGCAACCAACAAGGAGATAAAGACGCAAGACAAGCCAACCAAGTTAAATCCTTTAGTAAACTCATAAGCTTTATGTCCCTCAAGGAAATAGGCTGAACGCAAATCGAGTTTTCTTTTTCTCAAGATAAAGTAGTCGACAACAATCATTCCGATAATGGGACCTTGAATATAAGCGGCTAGTGAGATAAAGGAACCGAAGTACTCTTCCACTCCTCCCCAGATAGTGAGTAGACTCACGTAAACCATAGCAATCCAAACCATTAGTTTATAGCTTACTTTTGGCATCCCGCTTTTGACAATCATACAGTTCACGTACGATCCTGTCCCCTGAGTTCCAATATTGGCAAAGGCTACTAGTAGTAGACTTAAGAGGGCAAAGGCTGGGGTGCTTAGAGTTGACAGCATGGTTGTTGGATCACTTTCATAAACACCTGTTTTGACAAACATGGCTAGAGCCATGACTCCACCTGTCGCAACGAAGAATGGAGCCACAACTCCGTATGATAAGGCTGTAGCCCAATAGCCACTGCGTTCTGATTTTGCCAAACGTGGTAAAACCAATGCCTGTGTAGACCAAGAAAAGGCAAAGGCTACATTTCCTTCTCCAGAAAGCATGAAGCGTTCTAATGGAGTTAAATCTCCTTGGGTAGCCGGTTGAATATTCATAATATCAGTTATAGGAACGGCGACAAAGCA
Organism: bacterium; assembly: GCA_905221265.1. Taxonomy (GTDB): domain Bacteria; phylum Bacillota; class Bacilli; order Lactobacillales; family Streptococcaceae; genus Streptococcus. Next base: position 329,010 of record CAJNCQ010000001.1, read on the forward strand.
GATTCCAACGATAATGAGACCGACAATCAACAGGGCGATTACCAAGAAGCGATTGGTCCATTTAATCACTTCTGGACCCCCTAGAGCAATGAGAGTTCCAAGCAGAACACAGAGGGTACCAAGAATAGGCGCCCATACTCCCTTGTCCAAACCAAGTCCAAAATTATTTGCCAAATGAATCATGGAGCTGGCAAAAAGATTGGCCGCAACGGCATACCAGCCAAAGTTAGCCAAACTAATAATGGTTGATAGCAAGGCCACTCCTTTTTTTCCGAGGACAGCCCTCAACCAAATCCACAAATCAATTCCATATTTAACCGCAAACAAGATTGGGAGACATTCAATAAAGACCCAGATAATGTTAAAGCTAAAAATATTTATTAACATTTGATTAAAGGTCAAATATTGAGCCACATAGGCTCCTTGGGTATAACACCAAGTTGCGATGGCAAAACCACTTGTCGACAGAAAGAGATCCCAGAAAGAATACTGACGATCCTTGTTGGTCATGGGAACAATACCCGTTATGGTCTCCTGTTGAATGAAGTCATTCATCTTAGACATTTTATTGAATACCTCCTGTCATGGCTAGAATAATCAGAATAAGGTTAATTAGAACTAAGCCAATGACTATAGTAAAATCACTTTTTAGAAATGGCTGAGCAAACATATAGTTTGGTGATTCCATTTCTTCTAGCCTTCTTTTCGTTTCATTTGCTATTAATTCTTCAATTTCTGATGTCGGCTTCATCTCAATTCTCCTCTAAGTATAAATCTAATGCAAGTTTTCCATACTGCTTGGTATAACGATACCAGATATAAAGAAATTCACCTACTGGTTTTCCAACGCTTTCTTGGAACAGGGCCCACAAAAACCAATAATACGAAGTCACTGATACATAGGCAAAATAGTGACGTTTGGTTTTCTTGTCTGGAACTTCTTGTAGATAGATTTCAAGTACCTTTTCAGCTTCTTCCACTGTATAATTTGAACACCCGATAAAGGTTCCTAAATCTCCTGCTGGATCTCCCATACCAGAATATTCCCAATCAATCAGGCTCATTTCTCCAGCTTCATTCAACAAGAAATTTGGGCTATAAGAATCTCCATGGCAGAGAACCTCTTTCGCTTGATCTTCTTGTAAAAGCTTCTCGAGAACTGAGACATTCTGATCCAACTCTTCAAGCCCATCAAATTCAAAACGATTGCTAGCCTTTAATTTTTGTCTAAAATCATCAATTCCCTCAAATTGATTAAAAGAATGATCCGTTTTTTCTCCAGATTGGTGCAAACGTCTCAAGAGTTCCATTGCTTTTGCTACATCATCCCAATTATCATAATCTAGTTGCTTGGCATTAGGGATAAATTCTGAAATTTTCCAGCCCTCATCCTTGTTCATGGCAACAAAGGTACGGTCAATCTTCAATTTTGCAGCAATTTCCATGGAAGCCGCTTCACTAGCACGATCGATATAATTCTCCGTTCCTCTACCTGGATGACGGTAAACATATTTCTTCCCTAGGCAGTCAAATGAAAATGAAGTGTTGGTTAAACCGTCTTTTAGAGGTTTGATATTGACAATATCTGAAGCTATACATCCTAATGTCTTACAGATATTATCAATGATTTCCGAATTAGTATTCACCAAATAGTGTTCATCAAACTGACGCAACTCATCTAGTGAATCAAACTCCTTAACAATGTCTGCTGAATAATGCCGAGCTTCCAAAGGAAGTTCCTTGACGTGACGACTATAATAATCTTCCCAGAGCTGTTCGCGATACGGCTCATGTTTAAATTCAGTTTCCAAAATATCTACGAATTTTTCACTAAATGCACGATCAAAATAAACATGCCCTACCATAGCCCAAGTATTCGTCCCACCGATTTGAATATCGATAATCGTATGATTGGAGTCTTCCTTAGAGCAGTATTCGTCTGTGTCCCCTTCTGCAAATATAGTCGAATAATAACCTCTGTAAATGTATCGCTCAAACGGATTTTCTACAAAATAATTATCCGAAGAGCAAATATAAGTGTTAGAAAGTTGATCTCTGACTAGCATGAGAGAAGAACAGTTGTTGTACTTGTAGTAATCATTATTCACAACGATTTTAACGCCAAACTTTTCTGCCAGATAGAACATTTTTTCTTGCAGATATCCTACAATAACTGTAATGTCCTCTATCCCAGCTTCTTGCAATTGCTTGATTTCTCTCTCAATCAAACGCTCACCTTTAACTTGAAGCAATCCTTTAGGTAGCTCATAAGACAAAGGAGCAAAGCGGCTACTCATACCTGCAGCCATGATAATGGCATTCTTCACCTGATACGGAGCCAAAGCCTCCTCACCTAAGTCAGTTAAGTGATTTTCCTCACTGATCCACTTCTCTTCTTTACATTCCTTGAGAAGATTATTTACCGTCCCCAAAGCGATGTCTAGCTGTTCAGCCAATTGTCTCTGCGTAAAGTTTTCGTCTTTGTGAGTCAACAAAAAACGTAAAAGTTTAAATTGTTTTTCTGATAGCATATCCTCAGCCTCTTTGTTCAATATTTTTGTTTATTTAATTATATGCTGAACACATGATTTTGTCAAGTTAGATTCTATATCAAGAAAACGGATGCTCAAATCAAGTCCATCAAAATAGTAAGCAAACGAAAAAAGAACCCCAAATTTGGGGCTCTTCAAATTCATCTATAAAATAATCCACTGAATTAGATAATTACTTACGCAATCTCCATCCACAACCTAAACTAGTCTCCCAGACTATATGAAAATTGCTTCCGCAACTCTCATCCACCGGCTAAAACAATCCACTGGATCTGATGATTGCTACGCAATCTCTATCTGCCGACTAAAAAGGTCCCCCGGACTATAGAGGAATTGCTTCCGCAACTCTCATCCACCGACTAAAACAATCCACTGGATCTGATGATTGCTACGCAATCTCTATCTGCCGACTAAAAAGGTCCCCCGGACCTTTTTAGCCACCTAGATATGCTTTTCTGACTTCATCTGATGCTGCGAGTTCTTTTCCTGTTCCTGATAGGACAATCTTTCCTGTTTCAAGTACATAACCACGGTCAGAGATAGCAAGGGCCTTGTTCGCGTTCTGTTCAATTAGGAGAACCGTTGTTCCTTGCTTCTGAATATCTTGAATGATATCAAAAATTTCTTGGATAAAGATTGGGGCAAGTCCCATTGACGGTTCATCCAAGAGAAGAAGCTTAGGCGTAGACATGAGAGCACGTCCCATAGCTAGCATCTGCTGTTCACCACCTGAAAGAGTCGCCGCATCTTGGTTTTTACGCTCTTCCAGACGAGGGAAACGTGAAAAGACTTTTTTCAAGTTGGCTTGGTTTTCTTCACGATTTTTCTTTAAAAAGGCTCCCATTTCCAAGTTTTCCATAACAGTCAAACCCGGAAAAACATGGCGTCCCTCAGGAACTTGTGAAAGACCACCTGCCACGATTTTTTGCGCTGGCATCTTTTGAATTTCTTTTCCTAAAAACTGAATTTTACCAGCACTTGGACGAACCAAACCTGAAAGGGTACGAAGAATGGTTGTTTTACCAGCACCATTGGCACCAATCAAGGAAACAACTTCACCTTCATTAACCTCGAAACTTACATCACGAACTGCTTGGATCATACCGTAATGCACAGAGAGGTTTTCAACTTTTAACATAGACATTAGGCTTCACCTCCTAGATAAGCTTCGATAACGCGTTTGTTGTTCTTGATCTCATCTGGAGTCCCATGAGCGATCAACCGACCATATTCAAGAACATAGATACGCTCAGTGACTTCCATAACCAAATTCATGTCGTGTTCGATGAGCATGATGGTAATTTTAAATTCATCTTTGATACGACGGATCAATTCTGTCAATTCAGCTGTTTCTTGTGGATTCATCCCAGCTGCAGGCTCATCCAAAAAGAGGATTTTAGGTTCAGTTGCCAGAGCACGAACGATTTCTAATCGACGTTGTTGACCATAGGCAAGATTCTTAGCAAGAGTATCTGCGTCACTATCTAAATCAAAAATCTTCAGCAAGTCCATAGCTTTGTTTTTTAATTCTTCCTCATTCTTATAAAAAGCTGGCAGACGTAGAAAGCTCGCAAGGACATGCTGTTTATGATGATTGCTAAATGCAATCAAAACATTTTCCAAAACTGTCAAGTCCTTGAACAAACGAATATTTTGGAAGGTACGACTGAGTCCAAGTGAAGCAATCTTGTAGGGAGTTTTCCCATTTAGGAGGTGACCATCTAGTGTCACCGTACCTTCGCTTGGTTCATAAACGCCAGTCAGGAGATTGAAAAGGGTTGTTTTACCTGCCCCGTTTGGTCCAATCAGACCAACCAACTCTCCCTCGTTCAATTCAAGAGTGACATCTCCAACAGCTGTTAGACCGCCAAAATGTTTGGTTAACTGTTTAACTTCAAGTAATGCCATTAGTTTTGTCCCTCCTTCTTCGATTTTTTAAAGAAACGTGATAGACTCAATTCCCATGTCCCAAGAAGTCCACCTGGTCTGAAAATCATCACCAATACAAGAGCCAAAGCGTAGATGATCATACGTACGCTAGCTACATCTTGAAGGAGCATATTTAAAATTCCTAAAACAATCGCTGAAACGATGGTACCAGTAATAGACCCAAGTCCACCAAATACAACGATAATCAACACATTGATGGAATTAATAAAGGTGTAATCTTTTGGCACAACAGATCCGATAAAACCAGCCTGAAGTGAACCAGCAATACTTGCTGTAATGGCACCAAAGACAAAAGCGATAATCTTGATCTTTGTAGTGTTTACCCCAACGGACTCTGCAGCAATCTCATCCTCACGCACAGATAGAGTAGAGCGTCCGATTGGACTACGTAGGAAGTTGAGGGTTGCAATAGTTGTGATAATTATAAAAAGATAAACCATTTGCCAGTTGGTAAAGTTTGGAATACCCAAGATACCAGCAGCACCGTTGGTCAAACTTCCACCATTAATGATAAAGATACGAATGATTTCTGAAACACCTAGTGTTGCAACAGCCAGATAGTCCCCCTTCAAGCGTAGAGTTGGAATCCCAACAAGCAAAGCTACTGCACCAGAAATCAAGGCACCCAAGACCATTGCTCCAAAGAAGGCACCATAGGTTGGTGATTTTGAGCCAATAATCGCTGCTGCATAAGCCCCAATCGCCATAAAACCTGCATGACCGAGTGAGAATTGTCCTGAAAAACCAACAATTAGGTTCAAACCTACTGCAAGGATGATATTAATCCCAATTTGTTCTAAAATTTGGACATGGAATAGATTGAGAACACCAGCAGAAACCAGTACACTAATCAATCCATAACCCGCTAACAGAAGGAATAACCATAGAATATTTACTTTAAGATTTGTCTTCATTGTTTACACCTTCTCTTTCACATTCTTACCAAGGATACCTGCAGGACGAACAATCAGAATCAGAAGTAAGATTCCATATACAATGGCATCACGGAAATCAGACATACCAAAGGCAGTTGCAAAAGTTTCCAACAAACCAATAACAAATCCCCCTAGAGCTGCACCAGGAATAATCCCGATACCACCAAGAACGGCCGCAACGAATGATTTCAGACCTGGAGTCACGCCCATCAAAGGTTCAAGAGAGTTGTAGTAAAGGGCAATGAGGACACCTGCCGCACCAGCAAGAGCTGAACCCAAAGCAAAGGTAAAACTGATTGTACGATTTACATTAATTCCCATCAATTGCGCCGCGTCACTATCAACTGATACCGCACGCATGGCTTTCCCCATTTTGGTTTTTTGAACAATCACTTGCAATAAAATCATCAGGAGTAAGGAAACTGCTAAAATCATTAACTGGACGTTTGTCAAGCTGATTGGTCCTAAATCATAGCGAACTGTTTGAATGGCTTGAGGAAAGGCACGAGTATTGGCACCGACCAAGTAGACCATTCCATATTCCAGTAGGAAAGACACTCCGATGGCAGTAATCAATACAGCAATACGTGTAGAGTGTCGCAAAGGACGGTAGGCAAGAAATTCAATCACAACACCAAGTAGTGCGGTTCCTACCATTGAAATAATCAAAGCTAAAAAGAAATTCATTTGGAAAGAATTAATCAAAAAGTAACCAATAAAGGCTCCCATCATATAAATATCACCGTGGGCGAAGTTGATGAGTTTGATAATTCCATAAACCATGGTATAACCCAGGGCCAAAAGTGCATAAACACTACCCAGAATTAAACCATTCACAAGTTGTTGGAGCATAGCATTCACTCTTTTCTATCGTTATTTTTAGAAAATTTCTCAATTTTCACAAGTTCATAAACACCGAAACAGGGAGTGAGTCAAAGGCTCATTCCCTATTTCAGCTACTATTCTAATGTTATGGTTTTACAACTTCTGCTGCTTCCACTTTACCATTGTTCATGGTCATCATGTAAGCAGTTTTCACTGTGTTGTGATCTGCATCAAAGCTCGTTTGACCAGTCACACCATCAAAGTCTTTGGTTTTAGCAAGGTTGTCCTTGATTTCACCTGAGTTTTTAGCACCTTTTGCAGCATTAGCTACTAGGTAAACTGAGTCATAGGCCAAAGCTGAGAATGTTGAAGGTTCTTCATTGTATTTAGCACGGTAGGCTTCAAGGAAAGCTTTAGCTTTTGCAGAAACATCAACTGTAGTTGAGAATCCTGAGATGAAGTAAATGTTTGATGCTCTTTCAGCAGTTGCTTGTTGAACAAATTCTTCACCGTTAAAGCCGTCACCACCAACGATTGGTTTATCAATTCCCATACCACGTGCTTGGTTTACGATTTTACCTGCTTCTGTGTAGTAACCTGGAACAACGATAGCGTCAAACTCTTTCCCTTTCATTTTAGTAAGGGCTGCTTGGAAGTCTGTATCACCTGCCACAAACGTTTCATCTGCTACAATCTCACCCTTGTAGGCTTCGCGGAAAGATTTAGCAATACCTTTAGCATAGTCACTAGCATTGTCCGTATAAAGAACAACCTTCTTAGCGTTCAATTTGTTTGTCACATAGTTTGAAATAATCTTCCCTTGGAAGCTATCTTGGAAAGTTCCGATAAATAGATATTCTTGACCTTTGGTCAATCCATCTTGAGTCGCACTTGGTGAAATCAATGGAACTCCTGCTTGAGTAGCGTTAGCTACAGCTGCAGCAGTTGCACCAGATGTCGCAGGTCCTACGATAGCTGTAACTTTTGATTGGGTCACTAGGTTAGTTGTAACAGAGGCAGCCTCAGCAGTTTCAGATTTGTTATCTTTATCCACAACTTCGATTTGTTTTCCATCGATACCACCTGCAGCATTGATTTCATCAACAGCAAGTTGGGCACCTTTTTGTTCAGAAGTACCATAGGCAGCTACAGCACCTGTTTCTTCAAAGTTAAAACCGATTTTGATAGTCTTTTCGTCTACTGGGTTACCAGTTGTATTTGACGCTCCTGACTTGACCTCTCCACAGGCAGCGAGAAGAGCTACGCTAGCAAGAGCCACAAAAGATAGGGCAAATTTTTTCTTCATTTTTAATCTCCTTATAGTTGTTTCAAAAATAGTATGTTAAGAATATACCGAATTATCAGAAAATTGTCAACACATTTATCTCATTTTTTAAATGATAACGTTTTCCTCAGTGCGATAGAGATTGCCAACAAAGGGAGTTTCTAACTCTTGAATGTGGCAAGGTCTTATTTTTTTGATAAATCTTTCCTTACCTAATCTCTCAACTAAGTCATCTAGCTCCTCAGTTGGAACATAGAGCTGCAAGTAACGATGCTTCTTAGAATGGTAACAGATGTCACCGTATTCCTGAAGTTTTTTTGCATCTCGATTATAGTAAAGATAGATGATTAATCCTGATCGATTTGTTTTTTCAAACATGAGGGATCCTCTTTCTAAGAAATCTTCCCCTATTATACCAAAAAAAGCAAACTCCGTCGAGTTTGCTTTCTAGGTTGCTTAGCTCAAAGAATTGTTAGCCATGATTTCATCAATGAAGCCATATTCGAGCGTTTCTTGGGCACTCATCCAGTAATCACGTTCAGCATCCGCGTGAATTTGCTCAACTGATTTACCTGAGTTATCTGCAAGGATTTGCTCCAAAGTCTTACGAGTTTTGAGCAAGTGCTCTGCAGCGATTGCCATATCGGTTTGTTGGGTACCACCACCTGTACCACCCATTGGTTGGTGAATCATGTACTCTGCATTTGGAAGCATGAAGCGTTTGCCTTTTGCGCCACTTGATGCAATGACAGTCCCCATGGATGCAGCCATTCCCATAACGATGGTTTGAACATCTGCCTTAATAAAGTTCATGGTATCAACGATTGCCAAACCAGCTGAAACAGAACCTCCAGGTGTGTTGACATAAAGGTAAATATCTTTTGTACTATCTTGGGCATCCAAGAAGAGCAACTGGGCAATAACTGAGTTGGCCATATTATCTTCGACTGGCCCAGTTAGCATGATGATGCGGTCTTTCAGAAGACGGGAGTAAATGTCATAGGAACGTTCTCCACGGCTTGTTTGTTCAATAACTACAGGAATCATTCATTTCTCCTTTTAATGTTGAATTTTCTTAGTCTTACGACTCAATACAGAACTATTATATCTTTTTGGTCAAAAAAGGTCAAATTTTTGCTCTATACTATCGACAGAATCAAAAATTCAACCTCCTCGCGAAATTAGAAACATCCTCCAATTTCATCTTTAAGACTCCATCTGAGTCTTATTTCGTACCGAACAAGCGGTCTCCAGCATCTCCGAGACCTGGAACAATATAGCCATGTTCATTCAAGTGTTCGTCCAGAGCTGCTGTAAAGATTTCGACATCTGGGTGAGCTGCTTGAAGAGCTTTCACTCCTTCTGGAGCAGCTACTAGGCAGACAAACTTGATATTTGATGCGCCACGTTTTTTAAGCGAGTCAACAGCCAAGATAGCTGATCCACCTGTTGCAAGCATTGGATCGACGACAAAGATTTGACGTTGGTCAATGTCCTCAGGCAATTTCACCAAGTATTCAACTGGTTGAAGGGTTTCTTCATCACGGTACATACCAATGTGCCCAACTTTTGCTGCTGGAACCAAGCTCAAGAGTCCATCTACCATCCCGATACCTGCACGCAAGATTGGGACAATCGCCAATTTTTTACCAGCCAATTGTTTTTGAACGGTCTTTGTGATAGGTGTTTCGATTTCCACGTCTTCAAGTGGAAGATCACGAAGTACTTCATATCCCATCAACATTGCAATCTCATCTACTAGCTCACGAAAAGCTTTTGTAGAAGTGTCTGTACGACGCAAGATTGACAATTTATGCTGAATGAGTGGATGATTAATGACTTCAAGTTTTCCCATTTTCTGAATTCCTTCTTTCAATTTATTCTTCTTATTATATCAAAAAACGGTTTAAAAAGCTTTCTAAACCATTTATTTTTATTAATTTTTAAATCAAATCTGCCTCTTGAAGAGCTGTCTGAACAGTCTCTAATGGTAAATGGGTCAACTCGGTGCCTTTTTCTTGATAAAGGTACTGGGCATAGTCATCCATTCGGTACTGGTTGATATAAACTACGCGCTTGCAGCCAACTTGTAACAGTTGTTTGGTGCAGTTCAGACAAGGGAAATGGGTCACATAAGCTGTAAATCCCTTAGGTACCCCTCGTTCGGCTCCTTGCAAGATGGCATTGACCTCGGCGTGAAGGGTTCGGACACAGTGTCCTTCAATGACCAGACATTCGTGGTCAATACAGTGCTCCGTTCCTGATACGGAACCATTGTAGCCTGTTGAAATGACCTTATTGTCCTTAACGAGGACAGCTCCCACCTTGGCACGTTTACAGGTCGAACGATTGGCAATCAGTAAAGCCTGGGCTGCAAAGTACTCATCCCAAGCCAGTCTTTTTTCTGTCATGACTCTTCTCCTTTTCCTCTATTTTTTGAAAAATGGCAAGCGTAAATCCGCAATCTTTTCAGCTGGAACCTTCATGCCATCCTTGATCCATTTGAGCAGGACCGATACGATGGCAGAACTCCAAAAGGAATGAAGGTAGCTGCTGACACCTTTTGATTTTCCGTGGTATTTTTCCAGAAATTCCTGCATGGCTTGGACAAAAATCTTTTCCAAGTGGTAGTCCAGAGCAAGTTGGATAATCTTGGCTTCTTTCTTAGCCGCTCGAAAAAGATGCACCCAGACCAGATAAAGGTCCGTTTTGACATCGTAATGACTCAACTGTTCCATGATGTTATGAACACTACGTTTAAAGACGCTTTCTAAAATCGCTTCCTTGGAGTCATAATTACGATAGAAGGCAGCGCGAGAGACACCCGCCCGTTTGACCAACTCTGAAATACTGATCTTAGCCAAGTCTTTTTTCTCTAGAAGTTGCAAAAGCGCCGTCTCGATCGCTTCTCTGGTCAAAAAATTGGATTCTTGATTGGATTTTCTGAGATTTTCAAGAGATTTTTCAGATATTTTACGTTCAGACATAACAATTTCTTTCTACTTGTGACAACAGAGAGGTGGTACTTTTGTTTCAAGGGCTTTCATGATATAATTGTAAAAAAAGACAGAACCTTTGTCAATGTATAAGTGACAAAGATGGAGAATTTCTATGACTTGGAAGATTGTGGCTGACTCGGGTTGTGATTATCGTCAATTGGTAACTCCCGCTATTGATACTGAATTTATCAGTGTTCCTTTAACCATTCAAGTAGCTGATCAGGTCTTTATTGATGATGCCAATCTCGACATTGACTACATGATGAAAACCATGTATGCGACTTCTGAGGCTTCAAAATCAGCTTGTCCTAGCCCTGATGATTACTTGCGTGCATTTGAAGGTGCTAAGCATATCTTTGTCGTTACTATCACTGGTACTCTTTCAGGTAGCCATAATAGTGCACAGCTCGCTAAGAACATCTACCTTGAAGAACACCCAGACACTCAGATTCATGTGATTGATAGTTTATCTGCAGGTGGGGAAGTTGACTTGCTCGTAGAAAAATTAAACGACTTGATTGACCAAGGACTTTCTCATGAGGAAGTTGTTGAAGCTATTACAGCCTACCAAGAAAAAACGAAGTTGCTCTTTGTTCTTGCTAAAGTTGATAACTTGGTCAAAAATGGTCGTTTGAGTAAGCTTATCGGTGCAGTTGTTGGCCTTCTCAACATCCGTATGGTTGGGGAAGCAAGTGAAACTGGAACCCTAGAGCTTCTTCAAAAGGCTCGTGGTGCTAAAAAGTCCCTTCAAGCAGCCTATGAAGAACTCATCAAGGCTGGCTATGCTGGTGGTCGTATCGTCATGGCTCATCGCAGTAATGAAAAATTCTGTCAGCAATTGTCAGAACGCTTGCTGGAAACATTCCCTCAAGCCAATATCAAAATCATTCCAACATCTGGTCTCTGCAGTTTTTATGCAGAAGATGGCGGATTGTTGATGGGATATGAAATCAACTAAGATTATGAGCAACAAGAGATGCCAAGCATCTCTTGTTTTTTGTGGTACAATAGAGCTATGAAACATTTTGATACTATTGTCATCGGTGGAGGTCCTGCTGGCATGATGGCTACGATTTCCAGTAGCTTTTATGGTCAGAAAACTCTTCTCATCGAAAAAAATCGGAAACTGGGTAAAAAATTGGCCGGTACAGGCGGTGGTCGCTGCAATGTGACCAACAATGGAACTTTAGATGACCTATTGGCTGGCATCCCTGGAAATGGGCGCTTTCTATATAGTGTCTTCTCCCAGTTTGATAACCATGATATCATCAACTTTTTTACGGAAAATGGAGTCAAACTTAAGGTCGAGGACCACGGACGCGTCTTTCCTGCTAGCGACAAGTCTCGGACCATTATCGAAGCTTTGGAGAAGAAAATCACTGAACTCAGTGGTCAAGTCGCTACTCAAACAGAGATTGTTTCGGTTAAAAAGGTAGATAACCAGTTTGTCCTTAAGTCCGCAGACCAAACTTTCACTTGTGACAAACTGATTGTCACAACAGGTGGTAAATCCTATCCTTCCACTGGATCGACTGGATTTGGCCACGATATTGCCCGCCATTTTAAGCATACTGTGACCGATCTTGAGGCCGCTGAGAGCCCATTGTTGACAGATTTTCCTCACAAAGCGCTTCAGGGGATTTCGCTGGACGATGTGACTTTAAGTTATGGCAAGCATGTCATCACTCATGATCTGCTCTTTACCCACTTTGGTTTATCTGGCCCTGCTGCCCTACGCATGTCTAGTTTTGTCAAGGGCGGGGAGGTTCTCTCGCTAGATGTCTTGCCTCAACTTTCTGATAGCGATTTGATGACATTTTTAGAAGAAAACCGTGAAAAATTCTTGAAAAATGCTTTAAAAACTTTGCTTCCAGAACGCTTGGCAGAATTTCTTGTGCAAGGCTATCCTGACAAAGTCAAACAGCTGACTGAAAAGGAACGGGAACAACTTCTCCAGTCCATCAAAGCACTCAAAATCCCTGTGGTTGGAAAAATGTCCCTTGCCAAGTCCTTTGTTACTAAAGGTGGCGTCAGTCTCAAAGAAATCAATCCTAAAAATCTGGAAAGCAAGCTTGTACCGGGGCTCCACTTTGCTGGAGAGGTTCTAGACATCAATGCCCACACAGGTGGCTTTAATATCACTTCTGCCCTCTGTACCGGCTGGGTGGCAGGCTCAAATCCAATAGATACCAAATAAGAAAGGAAGTCCTTTGGAACATATTATTTTACTAAGAGGCGTTACTCCTAATGGAAAAAATGCTATCCCGAAAATGTCTTATTTGGCGGATATTTTAACAGAAGCTGGGTTTCAATACGTTCGAACCTATATTCAAAGTGGGAATATCATTCTTGAAAGTGAGTTGGACTTGGAAGAAATACGAGAACGCATTCATACTCTGATAAAGGAAAAAATTGGAGCTGACTTAAAAATGGTTATCAAGAATAAGGACGATTTTGAAAAGATTGTTCAAGAGAACCCATTTAGAGAAGACTATCTTCCTGATCGTGTGCATGTGATCCTTTATCAAGGATTTATCCAAAGTCTGCCATTAGAAAATTTGAAAGCTGACTATGGTGAGGAAGAAATTTGTGTAGGCGATCACTGTCTCTACCTCTATCTCCCTAGAACTGCAAAACGAAAAAAGCTCAATACCAACTATCTTGAAAAACTTTTTGGCGTGGATCTGACCATGAGAAAGCTAAATGTAGTAGAAAAGTTACTAACAAAATAGGAGAACAAGATGAACAGACGCGAAACAGTCGAATTTGTCAACATGTGCATGATTAAAAACGGAAACAAAGTTCTAGTTCAAGATCGAGTTAGTCCCGACTGGCCCGGCATCACTTTTCCTGGTGGTCATGTAGAGCGTGGGGAATCTTTTACCGATGCAGTTATCAGAGAAGTCAAGGAAGAAACTGGACTAACCATATCCAAACCTCAACTTTGTGGTATCAAAAACTGGTACGATGACGAGGATTACCGCTATGTCGTCCTCTTTTACAAGACAGAACACTTTAATGGTGAACTCCAATCTTCAGATGAAGGTACTGTTTGGTGGGAAGATTTGCAAAATCTGTCTCATCTAAAACTTGCAACTAAGGATATGTCAGACATGCTGCGTGTTTTTTTAGAAGACGATTTAAGTGAATTCTTTTACTACAAAGACGGTGACGACTGGCTTTATGAGTTAAAATAAAAAAGCAGAAAAAAATGACCTGAGCTTCAAACTCTAACTTTTGAAGCTCAGGTCATTTCTTAGTTCTTTTTAATCTGATAATAAATAAGGTCCGCAACGTAGTCTTTTCTCTCCACACCATTGGTAATGGTTTTTAGATAAGACATTCCCGCTTTTTCCATCACACGGCCTGAAGCTGGGTTGAGACTGGCGTAACGAGCTCTGACCTTTTGAAAGCCTGCTTGAGTAAAACAAAAGTCTAACACAGCTTTCAAGGCCTCCGTCATCATACCACGACCCCAATAATTTTTTCCTAAAATATACCCAACCTCACAGCTAGAGTCGATCTCACCCATTTCAACGATGCTGATATCTCCTATCACTTGCTCAGGATCTTCTTTGAGACAAATGGCCCATTTGAAATAGTGGGGATTGGCATAGGAGGCAACCCAATTTCGAATCGAGTTCCGAGTCACCTCAACATCATGATGAGGATCCCAGGTGACATAGGTCAGATTCTCAACAGACGAAGCCCAATTTTGAAACATAGCTTCCGCATCACTCTCCACAAATCTTCTCAAGATCAAACGTTCTGTCTGTAATATTTGCGTACTGATTGCTTTCATAACGTTACCTCGCTTTCTAAGCTTAAGGCTCAAGCTAAAAAGGTCCCCCGGACCTTCTTCGCTTTCTCATTTCTAGGCTCAGGGTAAAAACCTCCACTGGAGGTTTTTACTCCCAGAAGTCATCAAATACGGTGATTGGTAGGTGGCGTTTGTGTTGTCCTTTATGCCACCAGTTTTCAATAGTCGCTTGGGCTTCTGGACTGATGGTTTTGCCTTCAAGGTAGTCATCAATTTCATTGTATGTGACTCCCAAGGCTACTTCGTCTGCAATACCTGGCTTTTCTTCTTCCAAATCTGCTGTTGGGATTTTTTCATAAAGTGCTGGGTCTGCACCAAGCACCTTCAAGAGTTGCTTCCCTTGACGTTTATTGAGGCGGTAAAGAGGGAGAATATCTGCACCACCGTCACCAAACTTAGTAAAAAAGCCTGTGATATTTTCCGCAGCATGGTCTGTTCCAATGACAGCTCCGCTATGGGCACCCGCAAGGGCATATTGGGCAATCATACGACTACGAGCTTTAATATTGCCCTTATTAAAGTCTGAAACGAGGCTTCCTGTCGCTTCAACTGCTGCTGTCATGGCATCAGCTGATTCCTTGATATTCACAACCAAGCTGACATCTGGCTGGATGAAAGCAAGAGCTTTTTGAGCATCTGCTTCATCAGCTTGCACTCCGTATGGCAGGCGGACAGCGATAAATTGGTAGCTGTCATCTCCTGTCTCTGCCCGCATTTCTTCCATAGCTAATTGCGCCAAGCGCCCTGCCAAGGTTGAGTCCTGACCCCCAGAAATCCCTAGTACAAAAGTTTTAAGGAAGGGATGTTTTTTTAGGTATTTTTTTAAGAAGTCAATTGAACGACGGATTTCTTCCTGGGCATCGATCACTGGTTTGACACCCAGTTGCTGGATAATGGTCTCTTGCAAACTCATTCTTCTTCTCCTTCACCAAGGGCTTCTTTGCGCATCTTGTCAATCAAGTCCATTTTGTCCTGCCAAATATCACGCGCCAAATCTACTGGGTAATGTTGCGGATTGAGCACGCGCTTGTATTCATCCCATAACTTGTCGAATTCCTTACGGGCATAATCCTGAATGTCAGTCAAGCTAGGCAACTTGTAAATCAATTTTCCTTCTTTGAAAATATCCACCAAGAGAGGAACGGCATCAAAATTACGAACGGTCTTTTTGATGTAGGTATAGGTCGGATGGAACATTTTGATTTCAGTCATGCCACTCACATCCACACCATCATAGGTGATGTAGTCACCTTCTGACTTGCCTTTTTCACGGCTGGTAATGCGCCATACCTGCTTCTTACCTGGCGTAGACACTTTTTCCGCATTATTAGACAGTTTGATGGTATTGCGCATCTGACCATTTTCATCTTCAATAGCCACAATCTTATAAACTGCACCAAGAGCAGGCTGGTCATAGGCTGTAATCAACTTGGTTCCCACACCCCAGACATCAATTTTGGCCTTTTGCATCTTAAGGTTGAGGATAGTATTTTCATCTAGGTCATTTGAAGCATAAATCTTAGCCTCTGTAAAGCCAGCCTCGTCTAGTTGCTGACGAACTTTCTTGGAAATGTAGGCAATATCCCCAGAGTCAATCCGCACACCCATAAAGTTAATCTGATCACCCAACTCACGCGCTACCTGAATAGCAGCTGGCACACCGATACGAAGTGTATCGTAAGTATCTACTAGAAAGACACAGTCACGATGGGTTGACGCATAAGCCTTGAAGGCTTCATAGTCGTTTCCATAAACCTGTACCAAGGCATGGGCATGAGTTCCTAGAACGGGAATACCAAAGAGCTTCCCTGCTCGCACGTTGCTGGTTCCGTTGGCTCCACCAATCACCGCTGCTCGTGTTCCCCAAATAGCTGCATCCATTTCTTGCGCACGACGTGTCCCGAACTCCATCAAGGGTTCATCTTCGATGACCGAACGAATACGTGCTGCCTTGGTCGCTATCAAGGTTTGAAAGTTAACGATATTCAAGAGAGCCGTTTCGACCAACTGGCATTGGGCTAGAGGGCCTTCAACCTGTACAATCGGCTCATTAGCAAAGACCAAGTCCCCTTCCTGAGCAGAACGAACCGTCAACTCCAACTTGAGATTGCGGAGGTAGTCTAAGAACGCCCCATGATAGCCAAGCGACTCCAAGTAGGCAATATCGCTATCTGAAAAGCGCAAGTCTTTAAGATAATGTACAATTCTTTCCAAACCAGCAAAAACCGCATAACCGTTGTTAAACGGTTGCTGGCGGAAGTAAACCTCAAAGACCGCCTTTTTATTGTGAATCCCTTGGTCAAAGTAAACTTGCATCATATTGATCTGGTACAAGTCCGTGTGCAATGTCAAACTATCATCTGGATACATCTGTTTTCCTTCTTCCTTCTTTACAAAGGTATGAACGTATTCTACCACTTTCACACCGTCCGATAAATTAGTACTATTATAACACATTTTACCGAGATTGATAAAAAGATAACAAGCTATTCTCCGTTCTCCAGTTCATCCATATCTTGCTCAAACTTTTTTTGGGCCCATTCACCATAACTTTTAAGGCCGAGATTGCCGATAAAAACCCAAGGAAGGTAAATCAGATAAGTAATGACCCAAGCAGACAAGTATTTAACGTTCAGAGGATTGTGCTGATAAATTTCGATATTGAATTGATAATTCTGCAACATCAAGAGAGTCGTAATAGCGAGAGTCACCAGCAAACACCCTACAATCGTAAAATGAAAACGACTATAGTAGGTCACTCCAAGTTGTCGTGCACGATTGAAAAAGAAGAAAATTCCTAAAAGAAGGGTAACCAGAAGAATATTAGGATTAAAAAGAGCAGGTGTTAATACAGCCACCAAATAGCTTAGCAGAATGAGCCCGATAAACATATAAAAAGACTCTGTCCCAGATCTGTTGATCAGTTGTTCTTCTCTTTCGTCTAGTAATTGATAATAAAAAAATCTATTTTTCATCTTTTTCCTCCCAAACTTGCTGATTTCTGCGATTCAAGTATAGGATAACTCTATCCATAGAATAACTCCCAACGAGATAGATGATAACTGCTAGAACTACTTTTAGGGAGTACTTCCAAGTCAATAGACTGACCAGTTCCTCGCGATTGCCTACGATATCAATCAATAAAACCACTATGGAAAATCCCAAAGCAGATAAAATTCTTTCTTTTCCAGTATTCTCAACAATATCCCGAATGTCAATTCCAACATACATGCGGCGAATAATGGCATACAAACCGACTCCAATCAATAAAAGTAATTCTGGTAAATAGGATAGAAGTGTTAAATTGAAAATATAAACTTTGGCAAAAATTTCCAGTGCCAAAAATAGGCACATTCCCAAGAGAATTTCTCCTGAAATCTTTCCATCCAATTTTTCCGTACGTTCATCTTTGATCACAAGTTTTTTTCTATTTTTCATCTTCTTCCTCCCAAAATAATTGATCTAAAGTTTTGTCTAAGCATCTGCAGATGGACTGGCAAAGGGAAAGACTAGGATTGTATTTCCCAGCTTCAATCAAGCCTATAGTCTGCCTAGTAACACCTACAGCTTCTGCCAAATCCCCTTGTGTTAAATCACGCTCCACACGAGCTAATTTTAATTTTAAGTTTTTAGCCACTAGCGTCCTCCTTCACATTTTTAAAAAGTTGCGCTTCTTTTAAAAACATTATACCATATATCTAACTTAATGCAATATATAAATGTCATTTTGTAAGATTTTATTAACAAAAAACTCTCTACCACAAAAAGATAGAGAGTGTTGTATTTAAATATAGGATTTCAAAATATCGACGACGTCACTTCTTTTCTTGACCTGATAGGCCTTGATGCCCAACTTCTCAGCTGCGATTGTATTGTACTCAATATCGTCTAGAAAGACACAATTTGCGGGATCTAGCTGGTATTTGTCGAGAATCTCCTTAAACATTGCCAAATCAGGCTTTATAGCTTTTATATCACAGGATAGGACAAAACCATCTAAAAGCTCCTTTAAGGGAGATAATTGCTCATCCAACAAGTCATAAAATACCTTTGAGGTATTGGACAAGACAAAGATGCGATGCCCCTTTTTCTTTAGTTCTAACAAGACAGGAAAGACTTCCGTATAGATATCAATGTAGCTAGGCCAATTCCAGATAACTTCTTCGACCTTCTTTTGATAGGTCCTGCCAATCATTGACACAACTTCAAGTACTAATTCTTCTCTAGTCATAGTACCAAGATCTAATCTTAACCAAAGCCCCGACTGAAAAATGGTCTTATCTAAAATCAGATAATCCTTCTTCGTATCCGAAACGCCTTGCAAAATCTTATCCTTGTTCCATTCTAATAAAACGTTGCCCATATCCAAGATTATGTTCATCTGCCTACCTCCATAGTGATGTGAAGAATCCTCTTTGCTTTATACCTTCATATTTATCTTACAAATCCTTTTGGTAATAGTATCTTTGCCCTGTGTAGGGATAGTCTTGCAAGGTAAAGACCTCCTTGTAGCCATGCCTTTGGTAAAAATCTGGCGCTTGAAACTGGTAAGTATTGACAAAAGCAAAACGACAGTTTCGATTCTTAGCTTCACTTTCTGCTTGCTGCAATAGTTTTGAACCGATTCCCTGTCCTCGCGATTCCTCTTTCACAAACAAATACTCGATTTCCAACCAATTTCCGAAAGTCTCTGCTACCAAGCCCGCCATAAGATTGCCCATCTCATCTTCAACATAAAGATTCAATAGCTCACTTTCAGCCTCTTCTCTTTTGGAACGATTATAAGCACGAATCAAATCCCCTATTTCTTGCGCTTTATGAGATTCTTTATTTTCCAATCTAACGTACATCCAAACCTCCTTAGAACTGTTACAGCTTGATTATAATCCTATTTCAATAGACTGTCAAACTAGAAAAAACTCACCAAGCTGAGTTGATGAGTTCATGATTTATTTTCTAAATTTCCACTGACTATAAATTCCAAAAACAAGAATCCAGATGGCAGAACCAACTGCCCCCATGAAAGTGGACTCTTGCAAAAAGAGAGTCACAAAAACAAAGACAAAAAAGAGAATGGTTAGGGGATTAAGCAAACGATACTGAGGCATGAGGTAGCCGTCAGCCATGAAGTTTTGTGACTTGCGGTATTTGAGATGAGCCACCATGATCAAGATGTAAATCGCGATGTAAACACCTGATGAGGATGCCGTAATCAAAGCAAAAGCATCGGAAACGCCTGGCAGCACATTGATAAAGGCAGCCAGAGCAATCAAGATTGCTGAGGCAATAATGGCATTTTGCGGAACATTGTGACGAGAAAGAGTATCTGCCTTGATTGCTTTTAAGAAGCGATTGGGTGAATCATGGGCAATCTGGTAAAGGTGTCGCCCTGTTGAATAGAGGGTTGAATTAAGAGCAGACGCTGCCGACGTCAAAACGACAAAGTTAATCAGAGCCGCCGCCCACTTGATACCTGCTAGCTCAAAAACCGTTACAAATGGTGAATCTGAAGAAGCAAGTTCTCTCCAGGGAATGATAGACATAATGGCTAATAGGGCTCCACCATAGAAGAATACAATTCGGAGGGGAATCTCTTTAACTGCTTTTGGCAAAACCTGACGAGGATTCTTGGTTTCAGAGGTTGTCACTCCGATAAACTCAATCATCAGATAGGCAAAAAATACCATTTGAAAGGCCATGACAAAGTTCATAACACCGTTTGGGAAAAGAGAGAACTGATTGCTGATATTTGCCAAACTTGCAGCACCATGCGGTGTCTCAAATCCTGTCAAAACCATAAAGGCTCCCGTTGCAATCATAGCTAAAATAGCCACAATTTTAACCATAGCAAACCAAAACTCGACTTCTCCAAAGAGCTTAACTGCAATCAGATTGACCAAGGCTAAAATCGTTAAAAAAACAATCTGAATCAGCCAACTAGGCCAGCTAGGAAACCAAAACTGAACATAATGCGAAATCGCAGTGATTTCTGCCATACCGATAAAGACGACAGACAACCAATAAGACCAAACTGAGAAATAGCCCCAGCCTTTCCCCAAATGACGGGTGATAAAATTGATAAAAGTATGTTGTTCTGGATCCTGATACAGCATCTCTCCAACAGCCCTCATCATCAAAAACATAAAGGCTCCTGTAATCATGTAAATCAGGATGATAGAAGGTCCAGTAAGGCTGATGGAGCGACCGGCACCTAGGAAAAGACCTGTTCCGATTGTTCCCGCAATAGCCATCACCTGAACATGACGATTGGTTAGACCACGTTCCATCTTATTTTTCTTCTTATTTTCACTCATATAGTCTCCTATTTATTCAAAAAACCAAAAAGGAGTTGAGCAAGTCAAAACCTCTACTACTCCTTTTTCATTCTATTTAGGCTGTTTTTTCAACCTTTAAGATTTTGACATCATAGCTACCAACTGGTGTCTCGATGGTCGCTGTATCACCAGTCTTTTTACCGATCAAGGCTTGTCCAATCGGGCTCTCATTTGAAACCTTACCAGCAAAAGCATCTGCACCTGCAGAACCGACGATGATATAGACTTCTTCGTCATCTTCACCGACTTCTTGGATTGTTACAGTCTTACCGATAGCTACCTCATCTTGGGCAACTGCATCACTATTAACGATTTCAGCATAGCGAATTTTAGTTTCCAAGCTTGAAATTTGTCCTTCAACAAAAGCTTGCTCATCCTTAGCTGCTTCGTACTCGCTGTTTTCTGAAA
This sequence comes from bacterium, assembly GCA_905221265.1. Lineage (GTDB taxonomy): Bacteria > Bacillota > Bacilli > Lactobacillales > Streptococcaceae > Streptococcus. The sequence goes on from CAJNCQ010000001.1 coordinate 350,119, forward strand.
GGTCTCCATATGAACGAGCAATTTTAATACGTTCTACCACTTCAGGACGACGAACGAGTTTCAACTCCTCTAATTCTTTTTCTAGTTTTTCCTTTTCTTCAAGGGTCATTGGGTAAGTTTTTTCTGCCATTTTTCTCAACTTTCTTTTCTTAATTTGTTTTTAAAACAAAATTATGTGGAAAACCACATAATTTTAGTTTGAACTACTTGATTGGGTTAGTTTGCTATTGATGTGTTCTGCAACGTTTTGATCATGTTCTTCTTTGGTCGTTGCAAAGTACACTTTACCATCTTCGACATTGGCTACAAAGTATAAGTAGTCACTCTTTGTCTGATTTACACTTGCTTCGATGGCATCCAGACTTGGACTGTCTACCGGTCCAGGCATGAGGCCAAGGTGTGTATAAACATTGTAAGGTGAATCAATCGTTGTATCAATTCCAGCGTCATCCGCTAGACTAATCTTTTGACCAAGCTTGCCTTGGGCATACAGGATAGCGATGTTGCTCTGAAGTGGCATACCGAGGTTTAAGCGGTTATAGAAGACACCAGCAATCTTCTTGCGATCTTCTGTCTTGGCACCTTCTTTTTCAACAAGAGAAGCGATACTGAGCAATTCATTGACAGTCAGATTCTTTTCTTTGATCGTAGCGTAATATGGTGACATAGCCTTATCCATAGCAGCTAACATCTCATCAATCAAACTTTCAACTGTAGTGCTTTCTTTGATGGTATAAGTTGCTGGGAAAAGGTAACCTTCTAGGCGATAACGAACCCCGCTATCTTTTGTTGGTAGACTTCCAAGCAAGTTTGGATACTTGGCTACTACTTGAGAGATGAAGGTTTCATCTTGAGCTTTTGCTAAGAAGGCATCCGCTGTAAGCGACTCTTTAAAGTCACCTTGAAGTTGACCTACCGTTTGAGCAATTTGCTCCAAAGTATAGCCTTCTGGAATTGTCAAGCTTGCAAGAGCTGGTTCTTGTGATTCAGGAGTTCCACCTTTCTGCAATTCTTGGATCAATTCATCTGTACTCATGCTCTTCTTCAAGTTGTAATAACCTGATTTTAAGTCTGCGCCCTTATATTTAGCATAAAAGCTAAAGATAAGTCCATGTTTAACCAAACCAGATTTTTCCAAGGTGCTACCAATTTCTTGAATATTTGAACCTTCTGGAATTTGAACCGTTACGTAGTCCTTAGAGCTCGCATCAACTGGTTTCAAAGATTCTTGAACATAACCATAACCAAAGAAGCCACCAATACCTACGAGCACTAGGAGAACTAATAAAGTAAGCAAGCAACCTTTCGCTTTTGATCTCTTCTTTTTCTTAGCTGGCTTTGTTCCTTCACGACGACTGCGTCGTGGAGCATCCGCTAGGTTATCAACTTTCTCAACTGGAGCAGGGACTATATTCTCCACAACAGGAAGGACTGATTCTTCTTTTTTGTCATCTGTTTTATAGGAAACAGTCACTTTAGTTGGAGTAGTATTAAACTCTTTCTCTTCCTTTTTAGGCTCTACAGCATCAATCTTGGCTGGTGCAGGCTCTTCTAGCTCTGTTGCTGTCACTTCGCTTGATTCAAAACTTGGACGTGGTGGCACACTTGGGGCATTTTTTAGGATTTCATCCACAGTTGATAGAGAATCTGCCATTAAATCTTCTGTGGCAAGATTGGATTCTTGTTCAGAAGGGGCAGGTGGAGTTACTTGAGAAGATGGAGTTGGTGGGGTAGTTGGACTTTCATCCTCTTTTCCTCTTCTTTCTCTCTCTCTGACTCTCTCTAAATCGCGTAAAATCTGTTCTTTAAAGCTTAATGTTTCTTCTTCTCTTGATTTCTCGCTCAAAAGCTTTACCTCCTTGTTGGCAATCCATAACATTATATCTTAAAAGTCGTAGAAAAGCAACAAAATATACCTTTCTCCAACTATATTTCTTGTTTTCAAGGCTTCCAAACCATGTTATACCAGGTCTCACCTGCATAGGTCGATTGGGATAGTCCTTCATTGACAAAACCATGTTTCTCGTAATATGAGATAAGATAATCATGACAAGTCAGGTTAATGCCTTCTCGTTCATGTTCCAAAGCGACTTCTTTTAGGGCAGTCAGCAATTTTTTGCCCACTCCCAAAGCTTGTGCCTCCTTAGCTATGGAGAGACAAGTCACAGAGATATAGCCTCCAGGTCGATGGCTATGGTCTTCTACTTCTTCCGTAAAGGACTGATCTTGTAGATGGCGATGTGGGACGACTGGACCTTCAATATACCCAAGGATACGTCCCTCCCTTTCAGCTACAAGAAAACTAGTCTGAATTTCACGTAAGTGCGCCTCAAAGACCGATCGAGGAATCGCTTCCTCAAGAGAAAAATTTTCTATCTCTATCTCTATAATTCGATCTAAATCCGAAAATCTTGCTTGTCTGATTTTCATACTTCCTCCTGATAAAAAGGATTAGCCCAAGTCAGATACCAACAAGAACCACTGCCATAATGGCTCTCTGTCACTTCTTCCTCAACAAAGCCATTCATTTCAAAATATGATAGTAACTCATCAGGACTTTTCAAAAGAATACCTTGGTAATCTAGCTCGACAGTCACCTGTTTCAAGGCTGCAAGAAGAAGAGTTCCCAGTCCTTGTCCCCAATGATTCGGATGAATGGTCAATGATTTTATTTCTATCCATTTGGGATGAATAGACTGATCTTCTCCCAAAACATAGCCCACGAGCTGATTTTCATCCCCAGCTACAAGAAAGGTACCCGCAGTCTTGCGGATACTCTCTTCTAAGGATTGGCGGCTAAGTGCCTCTTCTAACGAAGGATTGGCTTCTTCAATCGCGAACATTTCTTCTAAATCTGATAGGGTAGCTTGCCTTATAGTGATTGGAATTTCCATCTGTTTTCCTTATTGGACGTTGCTTGTCAAGTTAGACAAAAGACGTTCAAATGAATATTCATAGGTTTGGATGTCTCCAGCACCCATAAAGACATAGACAGCATTGTCATGGTCTAGGAGTGGAGATACATTCTCAACAGTGATAACTTGGTGTTTCTTGTTGATTTTATTGGCTAGGTCTTCTACCTTGACATCACCATGGTCCACTTCACGAGCTGATCCATAGATTTGCGCTAGGTAGACTGCGTCTGCCTGATTCAAAGCGTGGGCAAATTCGTCCAACAAGGCGATGGTTCTAGTAAAGGTATGCGGTTGGAAGATTGCTACGATTTCCTTGCTTGGGTATTTTTGACGAGCCGCATCCAAGGTTGCAATGATTTCTGTTGGATGGTGGGCAAAGTCATCAATGATCACTGTATCATTGACAATTTTTTCAGTGAAACGACGCTTAACACCTGCAAAAGTTTTCAAGTGTTCACGCACCAAGTTCAAATCAAATCCAGCTGTGTAAAGAAGACCAATAACAGCTGTCGCATTCATGATATTGTGACGACCAAAGGTTGGAATGTGGAATTGACCCAATTCTTGACCACGGAAATGAACTGTAAAGGTTGATCCAGTCGTAGAACGTAGGAGATCGCTAGCTACAAAGTCATTGCCCTCTGCTTCAAACCCATAGTAATAGATTGGCGCATTGGCTGTAATCTTACGCAACTCAGCATCCTCACCGTATACAAACAAACCTTTGGTAATTTGTTTGGCATAGTCGTTAAAGGCATTGAAAACATCCTCTAGGCTTGTAAAGTAGTCTGGATGGTCAAAGTCAATGTTGGTGATGATAGAGTATTCTGGGTGGTAAGGCATGAAGTGACGCTCATATTCGTCTGATTCAAAGACAAAATATTTGGCATTGGCTGAGCCACGACCTGTCCCGTCACCAATCAAGAAGCTGGTGTCTGTGATGTGAGACAAGACGTGTGACAACATACCTGTTGTTGAAGTTTTTCCATGTGCTCCAGCCACTCCCATGCTGACAAAGTCGCGCATAAAGCTACCTAGGAATTCATGGTAACGTTTGTAGCTGATACCATTTTGATCTGCATAGGCGATTTCAACGTTGTTATCTGGACGGAAGGCATTTCCAGCGATAATCTCCACATCACCTTGTAGGTTTTTTTCATCAAAAGGAAGAATCGCAATCCCTGCCTGCTCTAGTCCACGTTGAGTAAAGTAGTATTTTTCAACGTCTGAACCTTGAACCTTGTGTCCCATTTGGTGCAACATCAAGGCTAGGGCACTCATCCCTGATCCCTTGATTCCAATAAAATGATATGTTTTTGACATGCTTTTCTCCCCTACTCAGGAATTCTTGTCAGATTCAACTCTTGGGCAACCTGACGTTCCTGTTCTGTTTGCTTATTCTTTTTATTATAGATTTGACTCTTCTTTAGAAAATCATAGTTGTTCTTTTTATTTTTTCCCGTTTGGGTTTTAGGAGTTGGATTCGCCACTTGGCCAACCTCTTCAGCTAGAATATAGTGAGACTGGATCAAGTTTTTGCTAAACTTGGCAAGCTCACCTGGATTTTCCTTTTGAAATGGCGCTGTTGGTTGGTTTCCTTGACGAACAAGTGTAGAACCATTGTGTCGTCTGGTATGACTAACATCCTGAGTCAAATACTTGGCTGAACGTTTCTTCTTCAAATCCGCACGCGCCTCTTCTCGAGCCAATTCAGCATACGTTTTTTCAACTTTTTTAGGTTCTAGACTTGGCTTTGACTCCTTATTAACCACTGGAGAAATTACGGTTTCTTCCTCATTGATAGGAGACCATTCCAAATAGTTCTTATCGCGGTAATCGCCTTTGATATTGCTAATAAAGTCTGACTCATCGTACAAGTCCATGACTGGCATTTTGGTCAGCATGATCTCATCATCTGACACCAATGGAAATCGATCTTGTTTCATTTTGTATTTCCTTTCAACACTTCATTATAGCGTATTGTCTTGATTTTTCAAGTGCTGGCTTCAGAAATTCCCAAAATTTCACGAATTTCTGCCAAACTGAGACTCGCACGCGACTCCGTACCATCTAAAACTTGGGAAACCAAATGTTTTTTCTGCTCTTGAAGTTCTTGAATTTTTTCTTCAATAGTCCCCTTGGTAATCAAACGATAAACCTCGACCATCTGCTCCTGCCCCATTCGGTAAGCGCGTCCGATGGCCTGGGCTTCGACAGCCGGATTCCACCAGAGATCAACCAAAATAACCGTATCAGCTCCCGTTAGATTAAGACCAACACCACCCGCCTTAAGGGAGATGAGAAAGGCATCTCTCTCCCCTTGGTTAAAGGCCTTGGTCATCTCCTGTCTGTCATGAGCAGGAGTTGAACCTGTGATTTTGAAGGAGTTCAAGCCTAAGTCTGGGAGTTCTTGCTCGATTTTTTCCAACATTCCTTTGAACTGGGAGAAAATCAAGACCCGATGCCCACCATCAGCCACTTGTAGCAATAAATCTCGGAGGCTATCCAATTTACCACTAGCTCCTTGGTAATCCTCCATGAAAAGAGCTGGCGTATCGCAGATTTGACGCAAACGCATGAGGCCAGATAAGATCTCTACCCGACTTCTCTGGAATTCTTGATCTGTCACTTGCGCTAGGTGGTCTCGCATCTGTTGCAACTGGGCGAGATAGATAGCCTTCTGTTGGTCTTCCAGTTCATTTTTATAGACGACTTCGATCAGATCAGGCAGTTCTGTAAGGACTTCTTCTTTCTTACGCCTCATGACGAAGGGTTTGATAAACTGCGCGACTCGGTCAGCCGGTAATTTCATAAACTCCTTTTTACTTGGTAAGAGTCCTGGAAGCACAATTTGAAAGATAGACCACAACTCTCCTAAATGGTTTTCGATGGGTGTACCCGACAAAGCAAAAACTGCTGGCACCACAAACTGGCGCAAACTCTGAGCAATCTTGGTTTGGGCATTTTTCATGACCTGGGCTTCATCTAAGAAGAGAAAATCAAAAGCCATCTCTTGATAAAGCTCGCTGTCTTGACGAAAGGTGGCATAGCTAGTCACATAGATTTGGTGATTTTCAGAAAGAATCGCTTCTCGATTCGCTTTCAAACCATGAACGACAGTCAAATTCAACTGTGGGGCAAATTTTCTAAATTCATCTGCCCAGTTGTAGATTAAACCTGACGGCGCTAAAATCAAGACCCGAGTATCTTTTGTCACCTGACTAGTCAAAAAAGCAATAGTCTGCAACGTTTTTCCCAGTCCCATATCGTCTGCCAGAATGCCACCAAAACCATAGTGATGAATCATCTGGAGCCAACGAACACCCTTTTCCTGATAGTCTCTCAAACTCGCCTGCACCCGTATATCTCCCAAAGGAAAGTCCTCTGGATGGGTCAAATCATGAGCTAAATGCTGAAATTCTTCCGAGAAGGAAATCCTGTCTCGACCTTCAAAAAGCTGAGAAAGGCTATAAGCCAGAGATTTTCGCGTTTGGAAAGAACCATCTTTTAGCTCAACCCCCAGTTCCTGTAAATTTTGACGAATCTGCTTGGTTTCCTCATCAAAAAAGTACACTTGGTCAGAAGAACTGATATAGAAGTCCTGATTGCTGGTCAGGGCTTTGAGAGCTTGATCAATCTCTTCTTGGGCAATCCCTTGGAAATCAAATTGGATTTCCAACAATCCTCCCTTGGACTCAATCTGAACCTGAGGAGCTTGGACGCTGTAGAGCTGATTCATCTCATCAGACAAGAAAACCTGACCCAACTTCTCAAAAGCTGGAATCGTATGGTGAAAGAAAGAATAAACTGCTTCTGGCTTCAAAGCCTGTCTCCAAGACTGAAAATCAGCCTCAAAACCAGCCCCTAAACTAACTTGAAATAGCTGACTTTCAACGGCAACATCGCTAGCGAAAGGTAATTGTTCCAACTGTTGACGACTAGTCACCTTAACATCTCCATAGTCAAACTGGATATCCAAGCGGATGCGGCCGTCATCCTCCCTATCAAAGTAAAAGGTTGGTGAAAAGGGTCTGATTTGCAAGCGCTCGGGGGCAGACACTTTTCCTAGCAGTCCAAACAAAGACAAACAGGCGGCTAGACGGTCACGATCACTGTTGTCAAACTGGAGGCATTTTCTCCCTCTTTCTTCCTGAGGAAGCTCCTTGATTTCCTTTAGGAGGCTGATTTGTTTAGTGTTTAAGAGATAAAGATTCCCCTTACGAAAGAGAACCGCTCCCCCATAGAATACGTTGACTCGCTCAGTCTCAGAAATTTCCATCTCAAAATAATCGGGATACTCCTGCACGGAAAAAGAGAAAAGGTTTGCTTCTGGATCTAAATCATGAAAGAGAAGATTTTCATAACTAGTAATCTGGTGTTCAAAATGAAAATCCTCCAAGTTCATCAGCAACTCCACTCCCTGCTCAAAAAAGGTCAGAGGGAAAAAGAGGTGACGGCCTTGATTGGGGAAAAAGAGGTCTTGACTCAGTCCCTCCTCAATCAAGCCCCGTAAAAAAGTAAGAACATCTTGACTAGCTGTATCAAAAGCATCCCAAGACAAGTCATTTTCATAGTGTTTCCCAATCATATAGGGTTTTCGATGGACTAAGACCTTCAAAAAGAGAGGGATGTCACGAATGACATAATATTTTTGACTATCAACTAAACCGATTCGGAGAGTCCAAAGGAGGCGATTGGTTCCAGCTTCCACCTGGCCTTGAGCCGACAACGTGTAGATTTTCTCTCTCTTCTGAGGTTGGATACGCTCCAAAAAACTACCACCAAAACTAACCTTGGTTTCGACCTCTTCTTGCTCTTCATGTCCTTTTTCTAAGGCTTGTAGAATCACCTGGCCTTCTTCATCATTCTTCAGATAATGCTCGAGCGCTGCTAGGTGAACACAGTAACCTCTTTTTTGGAAAAAATCGCAAGCACAAAAAACCAGATCATCCTCTAAACTGTAGCGCAAGTCTTCTCCCGCCACACGAGTATAGAGGCGATTCCCTTTTTCCTTGATAATCTCAATATTGCCTGTTTCATAGAGTGTAACCCCCTCCATGCGCAACTTTCCCGGAATCAATTTAGCCATAGTTACCCCTTTATCTTATCTTTTCATTATACCACATTTTCCCCTACGAAAATAGCCTTCTAGGAAGACTTTTCTCCTAGAAGGCTGGATTTTTAAAGTGTAGCAAAAACGGCCACAATGCGTTTGCAAACCTCTTCCAGTACTGACTTCGGCATAGCCACATTGAGGCGGGCATGAAGAGTTCCCTCCTCCCCAAAGTCCAAACCTCGGTTCAAGATAACCTTGGCTTCATTCTTCAAAAGCTCTTGCAAGCGGTCATCGGTTAGGTCATAGGCTGAAAAATCAAGCCAGATCAAGTAGGTACCTTGTGGTCTCATGACCTTAATCTTGGTTTCGTTGCCCAAAACATCCACTACATAGTTAATGTGGTCCTCGATAACTTCTTTTAGTTCTCCTAACCAGTCCTTGCCATAACGGTAGGCAGCTTCTGTCGCCAAATAACCCAAGCCTGAGATTTCATGTTGGTTATTGGCCAACTGGCGTTTTTGGAAGGCCACTCGAAGTTTAGGATTTTCAATCACTGCATAAGAATTTTTCGTTCCAGCAATATTAAAGGTCTTAGTGGCACTGCTCAAGATAAGGGCGAAGTCTTTAAAGTCTGGATCAATGGTATTAAAAGACCGGTGTTTGTGACCAAAGAGAGCCAAATCTTGGTGAATCTCATCTGAAACCAACAAAACACCATGTTTTTGGCAGAGATGGCCAATCTTTTCTAACACTTCCTTTTCCCAAACACGTCCACCAGGATTGTGGGGATTGCAAAGGATATAAAGCTTCACATCCTCTTCTACCAAATCCTTCTCCAACTGGTCAAAGTCAATCTCAAACAGCCCATCCTTTTCCACCAAAGAATTGGTAATCAATCGGCGATTGTTCAGTTTGACACTGCGGGCAAAAGGTGGATAGACCGGTGTGTTAATCAGGACAGCCTCACCTTCTTTTGTAAAGGCTTGAATAGCTGTTGAAATAGCTGGCACCACTCCCTCAATAAAGACGAGGGCATCCTTGTCAAAGTGATACCCATGTTGATTGGCTTCCCAGTCCTGAATCGACTTTATCAAAGCGTCGCTTGCATAAGTATAGCCATAGACCAACTGATCTGCATAGGCTTGTACAGCTTGTCGAACCTCAGGCAAAACCACAAAGTCCATATCTGCTATCCAAGCTGGTAGAACTTCTCGATCAGCTTCTGCTTCTTTCCATTTATAGGTATGGTGCCCAAAACGATTGGGCAGGCTTGTAAAATCATATTTTCCCATATCTATCTTATCCTTCCAAAGCTTGGCGCAAGTCCGCAATCAAATCTCTAGCATCTTCAATCCCAATAGACAAGCGCAGGAGGTCATCTGTTAAGCCATAGGAATGACGCACTTCTGCTGGAATATCGGCATGAGTCTGAGTTGTCGGATAGGTGATTAGACTCTCTACCCCACCCAAACTTTCCGCAAAAGAGAATACCTTCAAGCTGTTTAAAATATGAGGAATACGTTTTTCATCCACTACTTTAAAAGAAATCATCCCCCCACGTCCTGTATAGAGCACTTCCTTGACAGCAGGTGAATCCTTCAAAAAGGCAACCACTTCTTGGGCATTAGCTGTCGAACGTTCCATACGCAGAGACAAGGTCTTAAGACCACGAATTAACTGATAACTATCAAACGGTGACAAGACCGCACCTGTCGTATTGAGATTGTAGAACAGTTGCTCATATAGTTCTAAACTATTAGTCACAACCACCCCAGCTAAGACATCATTGTGCCCTGCAAGGTACTTGGTTGCCGAATGAAGGACAATATCCGCACCATCTTCGATTGGTCGTTGGTAAATCGGACTGTAGAAGGTATTGTCTACGACTACTTTAGCACCCTTGTCATGAGCTAGTTTGGCTAGTTTTGCAATATCAAATTCCAACATCAAAGGATTGGTTGGCGTTTCAATGTAGAGAACATCCACATCATTTTCCAGCTCAGCAATCAACTCTGCTTCCGTATTGGCATAGGTAAAATGGAAACGGCCTTCTTGCTCCACTTGGTTGAACCATCGGAAAGAACCCCCATAAAGATCTCGCACAGCCAAGACTTTACTTCCTACTGGAAAAACACTAAAAGCCAGTACAATCGCAGCCATACCTGAGCTCGTCGCTAGGGCATAGTCTGCTGATTCGATTGCAGCCAAGACTTCCTCTGCCTTACTGCGAGTTGGGTTTTTAGTGCGCGTGTAGTCAAATCCAGTAGACTGACCGAACTCTGGATGCTGATAAGTTGTTGAAAAATGAAGCGGCGTCACCAAGGCACCTGTCGTCTTATCTGACTTGATACCCGCCTGGGCCAAAATTGTGTTGATGTGTCGTTCTTTGCTCATACAATACCTCCAAATCTATAGTAACTATTGTACCACTTATTTTCGCCAACTCATTTTCTTCTTTTCAAGAGCTAGTTATAGTTTCAAACTATATAAAAACGATAGTTCCTTAAGAAACTATCGTTTTTCCTGTTGAATAGACTGGTTATTTAACGTGTTTTGCCAATTCTTCTTGGGCTTTCTTATTTGATTCTTCTTTTTCTTTCAGCCATTTTTCTTTAGCTTTCTCGTACTCAGCAGTTGTCACCGTCTTATCTTGCAACTTGAGGTACTTGTATGATTCTACACCCTTATTTCCAGCAAGAGAATATGGTGCTGAGAATGGTACTGTCTTTCTCAAGCTAGGTGTTCCACCTTTGGAAACGTTTGGAATTGCAAGGGCGCTATCAACGAGCCAAGCTTGAATTTCAGCATATTTTTCATAGCGTTTTGCTGGATCTTGCTCTTTGTTAGCTTCTTCCAGCATTTCAGTATAGGTATCAAGTCCAACCGCCTTGGCCTTATCATTAACTTCACCTGGCTCTAGACCAAGGTTTTGCAACATTCCACCGCTCTTCACACTAAAGATATCGAGATAGGTTGATGGGTCTTGATAGTCAGGGCTCCATCCACCATTATAAAAGTCATAGTCTTTTTGAGCTGCAGTTTGAGCGAGATAGCCAGAGTTATCATAGTCATCTGTTGACAATTGTTGGATATCGATGACTATATTATCGGTTCCTAGAACAGATTCAATTGATTGCTTCATTGAGCTAATTTCTTGAATTTCTGTTTTATTGGTCATTTCTACAGTCTTATCCAAGTGAATTGGGAACTGAACACCCTTGGCTTCTAGTTCTTTCTTAGCTTCTGCAAATTTAGCCTTAGCCTTTTCTGGATTGTAGTAAGGATCTTGCGCATCAGCAAAGTTGATGCCTTGCCATTCTTGACCATAGTTGACCATCTTAGATGAGACAACATCTCCGAACTCTTTTCCGTTAATAGTCACAAATGTAGGAGGCACAACTAAGTTACGAAGAATCTTCGTTGCTCCATCTTCCCCTTGAGATTGAGCCCCATAAGCCGTACGGTTGTAGGCAAAATTGATGGCTTGGCGGAAGTTTTTGTTAAGAACTGCTTCTTGGGTAGATTTCTTTTCGATGTCAGTCGTTTTAGAAGTGAAATTATAAGATTTTCTATCTAAATTAAAGTTCAAGAAATAAGATGTAGCATCTTGTATACTATAGATGATATTATCCTTGTTCTTCTCTTTAATCCCTTCAAAGCTTGAGCTATTTGGATAGAGACGTGCGTAACTGTAGACTCCTTCTGTAAAGTTACGTGCTAGGGAATCTTGGTCACTTCCATCATAGTAGGTCAATTTCACATCGTCTACAAAGACATTTTTAGCATCCCAGTAGTTCGGATTTTTCTTGTATTCGATGACAGATTTTGAAACAAAGGACTTCATCAAGAAAGGACCATTGTACAAAATGTTAGAAGGATCTACCTTACCAAAATCATCCCCTTTTGATTTTAAGAAATCGGCATTGACAGGGAAGAGAATAGTGGACGTAGTTTTTGAGTTCCAGTAAGATTCTGGTCGTGTCAAGGTGTACTGAACTGTTTGGTCATCAATCGCCTTCACACCGACAGTTGAAAAGTCTGTTGTTTTACCGTTGATATAGTCATCCAAACCTGCTACAGAGTCTTGAACCAAGTACAAGGCTTCAGATTTTTTATCTGCCGCATATTTCAAACCTGTCACAAAGTCTTGAGCAGTTACAGGTGCGTATTCTTCACCTTCGTATGTATACCACTTGGCATCTTTACGAAGTTTGTAGGTATAAGTCAAACCGTCCTTGGAAACGGTCCAATCCTCTGCCAAAGATGGAACATAGTTACCATATTGGTCATTTTCCATCAAACCATCTACCAGATTGGTAACGATATCATTGGTTGTTGCACGGTTCTCTGCTAGATAGTTCAAACTAGATGGATCACTAGAATAGACATAGTTATATGTTTTAGATGAACTTGCTGAGTTCCCACATGCGCTCAATAGGATACCTGCGCTTAACACGACACCTGCCAGTGTCAGATACTTGGCCTTAGACTTTTTCATTTCCAGAACCTCCTGTTTTAGATATTTGCCTTATTATACAGCTTTAGTTTTATTTAGTCAAGCAATTCCTGTCACAAAAGGTCGAAATTATATTATTTTCTATACAAATTTTAGAATTTTATCTATTTTGTTAGGTATATGCAATGAGTAGTGTAATATTTTTACCTCTTATTCCTAAGTGCTTTAAAAGCTGTCTTGTAATTTGGATATTCTCTTTGGTAGTGATTAATAACCAGTAAGACATCATTAAGTTCTTTAGAACATTTAGAGTGATAATTCTCGTCACTTTGAATGTTAGAAAAGAGAGAACCAATCTGATTCTCTCTCATGCTTAATTAGATGTCACTCTCCACAGTTGACAAAGAGCCAAAAACCCCAGATAGCCTTGAGCTATCCGGGGTTCTTGTTTTCATCGCTAAAATGATATCAACAATTTCATTTTAGTCGATTTTTGGGACTTAGTCTTCTAAATCCATTTCAGAAGCTGCTGATTTCTTCTTCTTGCCAAGAAGAGAGGCAGTTGCCAAGG